>DATJPN010000055.1:0-43929 GCA_035506335.1 Steroidobacteraceae bacterium
CCATCGCCTGGGTGGCGGCCCAGGGCACCGACATCTTCCCGCTGATCGGCGCGCGCCGGCGCGAGCAGCTCTCCGAGGCGCTCGGCGCGCTGCCGCTCGAGCTGTCGGCCGCACAGCTCGCGGCGTTGACCGAAGCCGTCCCGGCCGACGCCGCGGCCGGCGGGCGGTATCCGGACGCCGCGCTCGCTCACCTCGACAGCGAGCAGCAGTCCCCATGACCCATTCCACTTTGTACCTGGTCCGCCACGGCCAGAGCCAGACCAACGCCGGTGGCATCACGCTGGAAAATCCGCTGGTGCCGCTGACCGAGCTCGGCGCGCAGCAGGCGCAGGCGGTAGCGGCGCTGCTGCCCGCCGCTGCGCACAAGGTCTGGTCCTCGCCTTTCAAGCGCGCGCTCGACACGGCGGCGCCGTACTGCGCGCTCGTGGAGCAGGTACCCGCCATCCACGATGACCTGCGCGAATTCGAGATGATCGACACGACGCAGCTGCGGGGCAGCGCCGTCGCTGAAAGAGAGGCGGCCATGGCGCGTTACTGGCTCGCCTCCGATCCGGACCACCGCGCAGGTCCCGCCGCCGAAACCTTCCGCGAGTTCCATGATCGGGTGGCCCGCGTGCGCGGCGAATTCCTGCCGGACGTGGCGCCGGGCAGCGTGATCTTCGGTCACGGCATCTGGATGGCGCTGCTGTTCTGGCAGATCCTGGGCTTCGAGACCGTCGACGGCGCGGCCATGGCCCGATTCCGCCGCTTCCAGCTCGGTTTCCCGACGCCCAACACCGCCGTGTACCGCCTGACCCATGTGGCCCCCGGCAAGTGGGACGTGAAGGCGGATGAGGGTGCGATGCGGGCCATCGCCGCACTCAGTGAGGCCTCACGGAAGACGCCATGGTCCGCATCAGCCCGCACCTGAATTTCAACGGCCAGTGCCGCGCGGCCTTCGCGCGCTACCAGGCCCTGCTCGGAGGGGACATCCAGATCATGCTGACCTATGGCGACTCCCCCATGGCGGCGACCTTCGATGCACGCCTGCACGACCTCATCCTGCACGCGACGCTCGTCATCGGCGACCTGGAGATCATGGGCACGGACCAGCCGCCGGAGCGGTACCAGGCGCCGCAGGGAATGTGCGTCGCCGTGACGCTGCCCACCGCGCAGAAGGCCCGGGACGTGTTCGAGGGACTGGCGCAAGGGGGCCGCATCACGCTCGCCTTCCAGTCGACGTTCTGGACCCGCGGCTTCGGCATGGTCGTGGATGCCTACGGCATACCCTGGGAGATCAACTGCGGCGAGGCGCCCGCCTGAGCGCTTCAGTCATCGAGGCTCTGGTAGGCGAGCGTGCGGAAGTCCTCGTGTATCCGCCCCGGGCCCATGTTGAAGCGCTGGATCATCAGGATGGCTACGAGGTCCTCGGCATGATCCGACACCCAGTCGGTGCCGAAGGCACCTGACCAGCCGAACTGGCCCGGCGCGAGAGCCGTGGTCGCGCGCTCCGTGATCACCGACAGTCCCAGTCCCCAGCCGCGACAGTCCCAGAATCCCGGCGAGAAGGGCGATGCGGCCTTCTGCGCGGGAGTCAACTGGTCCGTCAGCATCAGCTCCACGGTCGGGCGCGCCAGGATGCGCTCACTGCCGAGCCGGCCCCGGTTGAGCATCATGCGGCCGAAGGCGCAGTAGTCATCGATGGTGGACACCAGGCCGCCGCCGCCGGCGGGAAACACCGGCGGACAGTTCCACTTGCTGTTCTGGCCGTCATCCAGCAACTCGAGCGCGCCGCTCGCCGCATTGACCCCATAGCTGCTGGCGAACCGGCCGAGCTTGGCCGCGGGGACGAAGAACGCCGTGTCCCGCATGCCCAGCGGGTCGAAGATGCGCTCCTTCAGGAAGCTCTCGAAGCTCTGGCCGGCGACCCGCGCGATGAGCACGCCGAGCGTGTCCGAACCGGTGTGATACATCCACCGTCCACCCGGCTGGCACATCAGGGGCAGTGTCCCCAGGCGGCGCAGCCACTCATCCGGGGCATGCGGCGGCGAGGGATTCAGGCTCATCAGGACGTGTTCCTCCATGGCCTGCTGGATGGGGTAGACCCCCGGCGGCCCCATGATCATGCCGAAGCCCATGCGGAAGGTGAGCAGGTCCCGCAGCGTGAGGGAACGGCTGGCCGGCTCGGTCTCGCTCAGGGGACCATCGATGCGCTTCAGGACCCGGCGATTCGCCAGTTCCGGCAGGAACGGATCCAGCGGATCATCGAGCGTGAGCCGGCACTCCTCCACCAGGATCATGGCCGCCACGGCCGTGACCGGCTTGGTCATCGAGGCGATGCGGAAGATGGTGTCGCGCCGCATCGGATCCCGGCGGACGAGGTCCTGCACGCCCCGGGTATCGACCACCGTCTCGCCGCGCCGGTTGAGCAGCGTCACGAAACCGGCCACCGTCCCGCGCTCGACATGTCCGGCCATGACCTCGCGCATGCGGGCCAGTCGCGACCCGGAAAATCCGCCCTTGCTCATCGCGCGCCGCCCTTGAAGAATAAGGCATGGTACAAGGTCGGGAGACTCCCATGAGCAAAGTCGTGCGCATCCATCGAACCGGCGGTCCGGAGGTCCTGCAGATCGAGGATCTGCCGGTGGGCGATCCGGGACCGGGCGAGATCCGCATCGGTGTCCAGACGATCGGCCTCAACCGCTCGGAGGCCGTCTACCGGGCCGGACAGTACCTCGTGGCCCCGAAGCTCCCGTCCCTGATGGGCTACGAGGCCTGCGGAGTCGTTGAGGCCGTGGGGCCCGGTGTGCAGGGGTTCGAACTCGATGACCGGGTGTGTGTCGTGCCGACCTATCGGCTCGGCGAATACGGTGTCTATGCCGAATCGGCCATCGTGCCGGTGCGCAGCGTGATCGCCGCACCCCCGAGCCTGACGACCGTCGAGGCCAGCTCCGTCTGGATGGCCTACCTCACGGCGTTCGCCATCATCGAAGTGGCGAAGATCGGCATCGGCGATCATGTGCTGATCCCCGCGGCCTCGAGCAGCGTCGGCATCGCCGCCATCCAGCTCGCGAACTGGGCCGGCGCCGTCCCGATCGCCCTCACCCGCCATGGCACCAAGGCCGCCGCGCTGCGTGCGCAGGGCGCGCAGCATGTGGTGGCGACCGAGGAGAGCGACGTGGTCGCCGAAGTCATGCGCATCACGGGCGGCAAGGGCGCGCGCACCGCGTTCGATCCGGTGGGCGGCCCGTTCGTGGAGAAACTGTGCAACTGCCTCGCCGAGGAGGGCATCCTGTTCATCTACGGCGGGTTGAGCGGGCAGGCCACGCCCTACCCCCATTGGCCCGTTGCGCTGAAGGGACTGAGCATCCGGGGCTGGGTGTTCTCGGCCATCGCGAACAAGCCCGAGCGCTACAACCGGGTCCGGGAGACCATCCTGGCGGGGCTCGCCAGCGGACATCTGAAGCCCGTGATCGCCAGGACCTTCCCGCTGGAGCAGATCGCCGCGGCGCACGCGTACCTGGAATCGAACCAGCAGATCGGCAAGGTCGTGGTGACCGTCTAGGGCGTCTGATCGAAGCGCTTCGGCAGCTCGAAGACCCACACCGACGAGGCGTGTTCCTGGGGACTCTGGATCTCGGGCACGATGCTCGAGAAGGTCTGCGACTCGATGCCGCCGTTGCCGACGACGACCGCGACGTACTGGCGGCCCTTGACGCTGTAGGAGATGGGGCAGGAACTGGGTACGTCGTTCATGCGCACCTGCCACAGGTGCTTGCCCGTGGTGTCGTCGTAGGCGCGCAGGTAGCGGTCGAAGGAACCTGAAAACACGACGCCGCCGGCGGTCGCGAGCAGACAGGTCGTGCCCGGTGCACGCTGCCGGTCCGTCCACAGCACCTGCTTTGATTCGAGGTTGACGGCCTCGGTGCGCCCGTACTTGCCGTCGCTGTCCGGCCGCGGGCGGATGGTCCAGTTGTAGCCCGAAGACAGGTTGCCGCGCTCCCCCGGCGCCGCCGGAATCAGGTCCATGCAGGACTCGACCATCGGCACGTAGAGCACCCTGGTGCCGGGGTTGTAGGAGGTCGCGATCCATTCGCGGCCGCCGCCGGGATGCGGGCAGATGGTGTGCGGCTTGCCGTCCCCGACGACCACCGCCGGATTGATGCTCTTCTCGCCCGTGGCCGGATCGATGGCGCTGACCACGTTCTGGATCCCGAGATCCTGGGAGTACAGGTAGCGGCCGCTCGCCGCGTCCATGGCTTCGATGATGCCCATCTTGCCGGAGGTCACGACGACCTTGCGCGGCGCGCCGCCCACGGGGAGGTTCATCACCTGCTGCTCGAAGGCCCAGTCCAGGTCCCATTGATCGTTGTGGACATGCTGGAAATGCCACACGAGCTTGCCGGTTTCCGGATTCAGCGCCAGCGTCGAATCGGTGTACAGGCTGTCGGTGGTGACGCCGGGCTTGTTGATCGGATGCAGCAGCGGGCCGGTATCGTAGGTCTGGCCGACACCGAAGTAGGCGAGGTTCAGCTGCGGGTCATAGCTGCCGGCGGTCCACACCGATGCGCCGCTGCGCTTTTCCACCGGCAGTCCGTTCCAGCTCTCGCCGCCGAACTCACCGGGCCGGGCGATGGTGTGGAAACGCCAGGCTTCCTTGCCCGAGAGCGCATCGAGGGCGACGATGGAGCCGCCACCGGGAGACTGGCCGACGATGCCCTGCAGCACCTTGCCCCGGGCGACGATCGGACCACCGGTGACCTGCCAGCCCAGCCTGTAGTCGGCCACCGCGACATCCCACACGACGGTACCGGTCTTCACGTCCAGCGCGACCACGTGATCATCCGAGGTCGGCACGAACAGCTTCTCGCCGTAGATCGCGATGTTCCGGTGCACCTGCAGGCGCGCATCGGTGGGGAGGTTGCGCGAGTACTGCCACAGCAGATCTCCGCTCGCGGCATCGAGCGCCTGGACGGTGTCGCCGAAGCTGGCGACGAAGAGCACGCCGTCGTGCTCGAGTGGCGTGGCTTCGTTGTGCCCGGCCGGCAGGGTCCAGGCCCAGGACACGTGCAGCTCCTCCACGTTCTGCCGCGTGATCTGCTTCAGGGGGCTGAAGCCCTGGTCGTTGTACGTGCGGCGCCACAGCAGCCAGTCGCCCGGCGGCGGATTGCGCAGCATGGCATCGCTCACGGGGCTGATCTGGTCGAGCGGATTGGGCACGAAAACCTTCGGCAGCGGCGGCGACAGCGGCGAGAGGGGCATCATCGGCGGCGCCGGCGAGATCGGATTGCGCGGGATACGCAGCGCGGCAAGCGCGGCGGCATCCGCGGCGAGTGATCCCTCGCCGGCCTTGGCGCCGTTGACCTGCAGCAGATATGCCATCAGGTTGGCCGTCGCCGCGGGCTGCAGCGACCCGGGGGCGGCGGGCGGCATGCGGTTGTGGATGAAGGTGAACAGCTCCCCGGCGCTCTTGCCGCCCCAGTTCAGACTGAAGGCGTTGCCGTTCAGGGGCGTCGCGAACTCGCTGCCACTGAGGTTCCGGCCATGGCAGTTGCCACATTGCTGCGCATAGAGCGTCTTGCCGAGCGCCGCCTGCTCGGCCGTGAAGGTGGCGAAGGGTCCGGCGGGCGCCCGGGGCGGCCGCTGCGCCCGGCCGGGCACCTGGACGAGCACCGCGGCGAGCAGGCCGCAGCCTAAGGAAATCCGCAGAAACTGGCGCCGCACCGTCATCGCATCCCCTTGAGGTTTTGGCGGCCATTCAAGCACCATCGATATGCGAAGGCAACGCTGCTTTGACTGATCAACGCGGCCGGACACGATCTCGGGCGCGCAAAACCGCGCGTGCCGCCGTAGTATGGCGGCGGGACGATACCGGCCATCGCGAGGGGGAAGGTGTGTTGCATCGAGGCACGGGCAGAGTCTGCATGGCGTTGGGCGCGTGGTATCTGGGCTCTCTTGCGGGCGGCACCGCGGGGGCGGCCGGGAGCAGTGCGCCGGAACGCGTCGGCACCGAGCTGGGCTTCGGGGTGTTCCAGCAGCACTGTGTGTCATGCCACGGCAATCCGGCCTTCGATCGGGCGCCCTCGCCGGCGACCCTGCGCACGATGTCGGCGGAGCGCATCTACACGGCGCTGACCACCGGCATCATGAAACCGGTGGGCGACACGCTGAACGAGGCCGACCGGCGCCGCGTGTCCGAATCACTCGCCGGGCAATTCCTGGGGTCCGAGAAGGCCGGCGATGCGGCCTCGATGCCGAATCACTGCGCCGCGAATCCGCCCTTGCGCTTCGCGGGCCATGACGCGTGGAACGGCTGGGGCAACGGACTCGGCAACAACCGCTTCCAGTCCACCGCCGCCGCGGGCCTCTCCGCCGCGACGGTGCCGAACCTCAAGCTGAAATGGGCTTTCGGCTTCCCCGGCGGCACCTCGGCGTTCGGGCAGCCCGCGGTGGTCGCGGGCCGCGTGTTCGTCGGCAGCGACATCGGCTATGTGTATTCACTCGATGCCGCCACGGGCTGCATCTACTGGTCCTATCGTCCCGCGGCGGGCGTGCGCACCGCGATGACCGTCGGACGGCTCGGGAACCGGTATGCCGTGTACTTCGGCGATCTCAAGGCCAATGCCTACGCCATCGATGCGCACACCGGGGGCCTGATCTGGAAGACCCACATCGAGAAGCACTTCGCCACGCGCGTCACCGCGGCGCCGGCGCTGTACCGCGGACGGCTGTACGTATCGATCTCCGCCTGGGAGGGTTTCCAGGCCCGCGTGCCCGATTACCCCTGCTGCACGGCGGTCGGCAGTGTCAGCGCGCTCGATGCGAACACCGGCAGGATGCTCTGGAAGACCTACTCGATCGCGCAACCGCCGCGGCCGACGCACAGGAACTCGCGCGGTGTGCAGCAGTGGGCTCCGGCGGGCGTGCCGATCTGGAATACCCCGACGGTGGATCCGGTGCACCATGCGGTATACGTCGGCACCGGCGATGCGTCGACCTATCCCGCGCCGGCGACCTCCGATGCCATCCTGGCCCTGGACATGAAGACCGGACGGCGCCTGTGGAGCTACCAGGTCTACCCGGGCGACTCCTTCATCGTCGGCTGCTCCGGAGCCGGGAAGACCGAGAACTGCCCGCCGGTGATCGGTCCGGACTGGGACGTGCCCATGTCGCCGATGCTCAGACAGCTGCCTGACGAGCGCACGCTGCTGCTCTTCGCCACCAAGCCCGGCGACATCCTGGCGCTGGATGCCGCCCGGCGTGGGGCGGTCGTCTGGCGCATCGACCGCGACGCGGCGCTCTCGTCGACCCCGGGGATCCCGGGCACCGTCAACGCCGAGGCGTTATGGGGCGGCGCGCTGGACGAGCACACCCTGTACGTGCCGGCCGGCACCAAGGGCATCACGGCGGTGAGCATCGCGGATGGCAAGCGCCTGTGGTCGGCGCGGCCGGGTGCCACGGCCGACAGGAAGGTCTCGTACACCGCCGGTGTCACCGCGATACCGGGCGTGCTCTTCGTGGCCGGCGCCGACGGTGGGCTGTGGGCGCTGTCGAGCGATGACGGACACCCGCTGTGGAACTACCAGACCGCCCATGCCTATGACACGGTCAATGCCGTGCCGGCGCACGGTGGTTCGATCTCTTCGGCCGGTCCGACCGTCGCCGGGGGCATGCTCTTCGTCGGATCCGGCTACGGCGTGGTCACGGGAACGCCGGGCAACGTGCTGCTGGCCTTCGCAGTGCAGTAGGGAAACACGGTGCTCGACTGCGCCATCATGTCTCCCATGTCGGCGGCTTCACCGCGGCCCGCAGGATCGCCGAGGACATCATCACCGACGAGCACGCCAACGAGTTCCGGACCCCGGATGGGACGGTAATCGAAGGCACCGGGTAAGGACGTCCTCGAGTTCCGTTCGTGCCTCCGGATGCGGACCCACGCAGCGCCAGGCGATGACGGCGTCGGGACGCAGCAGCACGGCTCCGTCCGGGCCGATGCCGACCGACGCCTCGAAGGTACCGCCGGGATCGGCCAGTTCCGCCGATCCGACCCGGCATGATTTCAGCGGCGCTCCGGCCGCGGCCAGCGCCGTGGCGGCCGCGACCCAATCCTGTCCTCGAACGCCTGCGACCAGCACGAAAGCCTGCTCGGGCAGGTCCAGGGTGGACACCGGAACGTCGCCCCGCCGCAGCATCACGTGCGGCACGCGTGTCCCAGGCCGGCCGCTCGGATGATGCGGATCCTCCACCAGCGCGGGACCTGCGTCGTAGACGGACCCGAGTTCGATGGCCGCATCATCCAGCGGCGCCGCCAGATTCACCGCCGGCAGCGAGGGGTCGACGCGCTTGATGTACCGCGTGAAGGCCTGCTCGACGGTGAGCTCGCACTGTGGCCTGCGCTCGGCCTCGTAGGTCTCCAGCAGTCCGGAGCCCGCCCGCCCCTGCAACACCAGCGCGAGCTTCCAGGCGAGATTGTGCGCATCCGCGACGCCGGTATTGCCGCCGAAGCCGCCGGTCGGCGGCATGATGTGCGCCGCATCGCCCGCGAGGAAGATGCGGCCGCGGCGAAAGGCCGCGGCCGTGGCGGCGGTCGCGCTCCAGGGCTGCACGTCATCGATCTGCACGGGAAACGCGGCGCCGACTCCGAGAGCCGCGCGCACGAGTTCGGCGCAGCGGGCGGCAGTCGGGTCGGGCCCGACCCGGAACACCGCGAGAAAGCCGGCATCCCCGGTGATCGAGAAGCGGAAGAAGCCGAGCAGGCCGGGCTGGTTGACGTATACGACGCTCAGATTGTGCGCGCCGATCAGCGCGCGCATGTCGGCCTTGAAGTAGATGGTCACGCATTCGGCGAAGCTGCCGCGGCCCGTCATGTCGATGCCGAGACGGGTGCGCACGAAGCTGTGCGTGCCATCGGCCGCGACCAGGTAGCGGGCGCGAACGGTGCGGGCCGGACCGCCATCGCGCGGACGAAGCTCGGCGACGACGCCCTCCTCGTCCTGCTCGAACCCCGACAGCTCCGTCGCGTAGCAATGCTCGGCGCCGAGCGCGCGGGCGCGCTCGCGCAGCACCGGCTCGAGCCCGATCTGGGTGATGAACAGGCGCGAGGTCGGGCTCAGGCCTTCCACGCCTTCGTTGAAGGAGCGGTAGAAGCAGGCGAGCTCCCGGCCGTTCAGGGTGTCCACGGCGATGATGGCGCCGTTCTGCACGAACTCGCGCCGCGCCGCGGCCTCCACGGCCGGCTGCAACCCCGCGCTGCGGAAGATCTCCATGGTGCGCTGGTGAAAGGAGGCGGCGCGCGGATGGATCGCCGTCCCCCGGTGCCGCTCGACCAGGATATGGCGGACACCGTACGAGGCCAGCAGCACCGACGCCGACAGACCGACCAGGCTGCCGCCGACCACCAGTACCGGGACTTCCTCAGGCACCATAGGCAGATCTCTCCGTGACGATGACGTCCATCGGAATGTCGTGCGGCTGCGGATGGATGCTCGGCAATTCGGCATCCGCGAAGGCGACGCCGATGGTGTGCGGACGCGGCGAGGCGGCGGCGAGCGTCCGGTCGTAGAAGCCGCCGCCGTAGCCCAGCCGATAGCGGTTCGCATCGTAGCCGACCAGGGGTACGACCAGGACATCCGGACGCACCAGGTCCCGTTCCGGCGGCACCGGGATGTTCCAATGCCCGCGCTTCAGCGCCACACCGGGCCGCCAGCGCCAGAATTCCACGGGCGCGGCATCCTGAACCACCACCGGCAAACCGACGATGCCGCCCGCCTCGACGTGGCGGTGAGCGATTTCCCGCGCGTCGATTTCCCCGCGAATCGGCCAGTACAGGCCCAGCACCGGGTAGCGCACCGGATCGAGCGCCGCGCGCAGCCAGGCGATGATGGACCCGCTCAGGCGCCGGCGCTCCTCGGCGGTCCTGGCCATGCGGCGCGCGATGAGCGCTTCGCGCTGCGCCTTGCGCCATGCCCGAATCTCGCTCCAGCCGTATCCCGGCGGATCGTTGCTATTAATCATGGCGGGTGCATCATACGCTTCGGCGAAACACTGACCGATGGAGCCGGGCGTTGGATGATGTCGTGATCGTCGGAGGGGGCCCGACCGGCTTCATCACGGCGCTGGGCCTGGCGCAGGCCGGCGTCGGCGTGACCGTGCTGGAGTCGCAGCCGGCGATCATCGATTCGCCGCGCGCCGTGGTCTACCACTGGAGCGTGGTCGAGGGCCTCGAAAAGCTCGGCATCCGCGCCGAAGTGGAAGAACGCGGCTTCGCCAAGCAGGACTACACCTACCTCGTGCGCAGGACCGGCGAGCGCATCGATTTTTCGTTGAACGTGCTGAACGGCCTGACCCCCTATCCGTACAACCTGCACCTGGGCCAGCATCAGCTGGCCGGGATCGCCCTGCGCCGCCTGCGCGGACATTCCGGGGTCAGCGTCCGCTTCGACACCCGCCTGACACGGCTGCACCAGGACGCGGACGGCGTGACGCTGCAGGTGGCGGGTCCGGATGGATCGCGGGAGATGCGCACCGGGTGGGTGATCGGCGCCGACGGCGCCGGCAGCACCGTCCGCCGGCAACTGGGCCTGCCGTTCGACGGCATGACCTGGCCGGAACGCTTCGTCGCCACCAACGTGTATCTCGACTTCGAGCGCTACGACTTCGCGCGGGCCACGTTCCTGATCGACGATCGTCACGGCGCGGTCATCGCCAAGATCAACGCCGACGGGTTGTGGCGCTGCACCTACATGGAAGAGGCGAGCCTGCCGGAGGCCTCCCTCATGGAGCGGGTGCCCGGCGTGTACGAGGCCATCCTTCCGGGGGCGGAGTATCGCATCGACCGGGTGGCACCCTATCAGATGCACCAGCGGTGCGCCTCGGACCTGCGCGTCGGCCGCGTCGTCCTGGTGGGGGATGCCGCGCATGTCACGAACCCGACCGGCGGACTGGGACTGACCTCCGGCCTGTTCGACTGTTTCGCCCTGTATCCGGCCCTGGCCGCGATCATCCTGGGCGGCGCCGACCCCGCGATCCTCGACCGGTATTCGCATTCGCGCCGGGACATCTTCCTGAACCGGGTGTCGCCCCAGGCGAGTGCCAACAAGCGGCTGATCTTCCACGCCAACGGCGGCGGCCAGCAGCTCGAGGAGGCACTGCAGTCGCTGCGCCGCCTCAAGACCGATCGCGACTTCACGCTGCAGCGGCTGATGTTCCTCAAATCCCTGGAGACCTCGCCGCCCCTGGTGTCCCTGTGAGAAGTACGGATGGGCCGGGGCCCGCCCAGCCCCTATTCTTGAAAAGATGATCGGGAAGCCGCGCTGGAAGCTGCTGGGTCTCGCGGCCGCCGTGATCGCGGCGGGCCTCACGCTCGCCTACTTCATGACGCGCAACGCGCCGCCGCACTACGTCACCGCGCCGGTGACGCGCGGCACTGTCGCCACGACGATCACGGCCAGCGGCACGATCAATCCCGAAGTGACCGTGCAGGTCGGTACCTTCGTTTCCGGCGTCATCCAGACGCTGGCCTGCGACTACAACACGAACGTGAAGAAAGGCCAGCTGTGCGCGAAGATCGATCCGGCGCCCTACCAGGCCATCGTGGATGTGGACCAGGCCGATCTCGCCACCGCCAGAGCGCAGCTCGCGAAGGACCAGGCGAACCTCGCCTACGCCAAGCTCAACAGCGAGCGCAACGCCGAGCTCCTGGCGCAGGACTCGGTCTCCAGGGATGCCGCCGACCTCGCACTGAGCGCCTACCAGCAGGCCGTGGCGGCGGTGAACCTCGATGCGGCGCAGATCCAGAACAAGGCCGCGGCGCTGCGCTCGGCGCGGATCAACCTCAACTACACCAACATCATCTCGCCGGTGGACGGCACCGTGGTGGCGCGCAACGTGAACGCGGGACAGACCGTCGCGGCGAGTTTCCAGACCCCGACCCTGTTCCTGATCGCCAATGACCTGAAGAAGATGCAGGTTGACACCAACGTCAGCGAATCGGACATCGCCGGCGCCGTGCAGGGCGCGGCTGCCAGCTTCACCGTCGACGCCTACCCGAAGCGCTCCTTCCACGGACGCGTGGCCCAGGTGCGCCAGGCGCCGATCAGCGTGCAGAACGTCATCACCTACGACGTCGTGGTGTCGGTCTCGAACCCCGACCTGGTGCTCAAGCCCGGCATGACGGCCACCGTCCGGATCGTCACCGCGCAGGCCACGGACGTGCTGCGGGTGCCCGCGCAGGCGCTGCGCTTCACGCCGGAGGGCACCGCCAGGCCCGGCGTCGGGACCGGCGAAGGTGTGGTATGGATCGCGCGGGGCGATCAGCCGGTCGCCGTCCCGGTGACGGTCGGGATCAACGACAACACCTTCGTCGAAATCAAGTCCGGCAACCTTCGCGTCGGGGATCCGGTGATCCTGGCCCAGGCCGCCACCGGCGCGGGCAGGACCGTGCCCACCCCCTCACTGCGCCTGTAGGCAACGTGCCCGACCCGGTCGTCAATCTCAGCGACATCCGGCGGACCTTCCGGCTGGGCGACACGGAGGTGCAGGCGCTGCAGGGCGTCGACCTGCGCATCGAACGCGGCGAGTTCGTCGCCATCATGGGCTCCTCCGGGTCCGGCAAGTCGACGCTGATGAACATCATCGGCTGCCTGGACCGTCCGACCGGCGGACAGTATGCCTTCGAGGGACGCGAGGTCGCGCAGCTGTCGGAGAACGAGCTGGCCGACGTGCGCGGCCGGCGCATCGGCTTCGTCTTCCAGAGCTTCAACCTGCTGGCCCGCACCAGCGCGCTCGAGAACGTGGTGCTGCCGCTGCTGTATGGTTCGGCCGCGTCGCTCTCGCCCCGCGAGCGCAACGAGCGCGGCCGCCGGGCGCTCGCGAGCGTCGGGCTCGCCGACCGGGAGGGCAATACGCCGAGCCAGCTCTCCGGCGGCCAGCAGCAGCGCGTCGCCCTCGCCCGCGCGCTCATCAACCACCCCGCCGTGCTGCTCGCGGACGAGCCCACGGGCAACCTCGATACGCGCACCTCGCACGAGATCATGGATATCCTGCGCACCTTGAACCGCGAGCAGGGCGTGACCGTGATCCTCGTGACGCACGAGGCCGACATCGGGGCCTACGCCGACCGCATGATCAACATGCGCGACGGCAGGATCGTATCGGACGAGCGGCAGGTGGCCGTGGCGGCGGCCGCGCCACCCGGCAGCGCACCCGTGGGGGTGATCGCCGACCGCGCACTGCCCGAAGCCGACGCGGGCCTCGGCCTCGCCTTCCTGTCGATGGTGGGTTCTGCCTCGGTGCAGGCGCTGGAGCGCAACAAGCTGCGTTCGGCCCTGACCATGCTCGGCGTGTTCATCGGCGTCGCGGCATTGATCGCGATGGTCGCGGTCGGCGACGGCGCCGGCGCCGCGGTCAAGAAACAACTGGAGAGCCTCGGCACCAACATGGTGGTGGTGCAGCCCGGTGCGACGACCGCGGGTGGCGTCAGAGCCGGCGCCGGCAGCGCCTCGACCCTGACCGTGATCGATTCGGAGCTCATCCTGCGCGACGACCCGGCCGTGGCCCGGGTGGGCTACATGACCCGCCAGAGCGCGCAGGTCGAATACGGCGACCAGAACTGGAGCACCATCATCCAGGGCGTCACCCCCGGTTACCTGGACATCGTCAACTGGCGCGTCGCCGCCGGCGAGACCCTGACGGAGCAGCAGAACGATGCCGCCGACACCGTCGGGCTGATCGGCCAGACGGTCTATCACAACCTGTTCCCAAGCGGAGAGAGCCCGATTGGCGCAACGCTCCTGGTCAAGGGCGTGCCGGTGAAGGTGGTCGGTCTGCTCGCGGCGAAGGGACAGACGGGCTACGGCCAGGACCAGGACGACGTGGTGCTGATCCCCTTCAACACCGCCGAACGCAAGGTCCTCGGTGTCGCGACGCCGCAGGTCGCGCAGAATCTCGTGAGCGCCAACTATCCGCCGCCGGCCAACGCCTTCGGACTCACGCCGGTGATGACGGGCTACGTGAACGGCATCTACGTCGAGGCGACGAGCGCCGACAAGGTCAATACCGCCATCAGCCAGGTGACGGCGACACTCGCCGCCGCGCATCACATCCAGCCGGGACAGAACAATGACTTCAGCGTCCGGAACCTGAGCCAGGTCGCCGAGGCCCAGGAAGGCAGCAGCAAGGTGATGTCGGCGCTGCTCGCCATGGTCGCCTCGATCTCGCTGCTCGTGGGCGGGATCGGGATCATGAACATCCTGCTGGTATCGGTGACCGAACGCACGCGCGAAATCGGCATCCGCATGGCCATCGGTGCGCGACGCCTGCAGGTGCTGCTGCAGTTCCTGGTCGAGTCCGTGCTGCTCAGCGTCATCGGCGGCGCCGCCGGAATCCTGGTCGGCGTCATCCTCTCGTACGGCATCTCCGCCGTCGCCCACTGGCCGACGCAGGTTTCACCGGCGGCGGTGCTCGGCGGATTCGTGTTCTCGGCCGCGGTGGGAATCTTCTTCGGCTACTACCCGGCGCGCAAGGCCGCCAACCTGAACCCCATCGACGCGCTGCACTACGAGTAGCGCTTACTGTGGCGATCAGGGCCTCTTGAAAAGCCGGTTCAGGTCCAGGCCGTTCTTCTTCAGCAGGTCTTCGGCCTTCTGCTTGATCTGTTCCTTCACGAGCCCCGTGAGATCAGGCTTCACCGACGGACTGGTGTAGGTGCCGGTCACTTTCAGCGGCACCTGTACCGCGGTCGCGCCGGAGGTTTTCAGGACGCTCGTGAGCAGGGTCATGTCGACGGCGCTGGTCGGAAGATTGATCGTGCCCTGGCCCGCCACCTTGAGCACGGCGGTGGAAATCGCGAGATCCCGCGTCGTCGCGATGCCGTCGGCGATCTGCGCGGAGGCCGAAAAGGCCTGGAACGCCGTCTTGTGGGTATTGGCCGTCGTGGTCGAGGTTTGCTTGTTCAGCAGCGCCTGCGCGAGCGCGAGCTCGTAGCCCACGTCGAGCCCCTCGATCGCCCCGTTCGTCAGGCTCGCGGCACAATGCCCGTTCAGGGACTTCAGGATGTCGTCGGCGCCGGCGCCGCGCGCGGTGGCCTTGATCTCGATGTTTGCCTTGCCGGACACCCGGCCCTTGGCCCGGGTGTCGGCGACCAGCTGGGCGACATCGACGCCCGCGAGATGCTCGTCCATGCTGATGCGGGGCGTCGCGGCCCGGGCGTCGTACTGCAGGTCACCCGAATACCGGCCGCCATACAGCTGCGCTTCCAGGGGGTGCAGATGCGTGATCTTGTCCTTCATGTCCACCGTCACGGTGAGATTCGTGAAGTCGATGCCGGCCGCACGGGCCGCGCCGAGGGCGAAGGAACCCTGTGCCTGCAGCGGCGGGGATTCATCCCTGGACGCGTCGGGCTTGGGTTCACTCGCCGGCTCCGCCGGAGCGTTGACCGGTGAACGGTAGCGATCAAGGTCGATCCGATCGGCGGAGAGCCGGAACTTCACCGACCGGGTCTCTCCCATGCCCACTGTGACATTGCCCTGCAGATGCGTGTCGTCCAGCGTCACCTTGAGGTCATTGAGCGCAATACCCGCCGCGTCGTAGCCGAATGAGCCGCTGGCGGCCAGTGACGACAGGGCCCGCGCATCCCGGGTCCTGGGCAGGGTGATCCCGAGGTTGCCCGCAAAGTCCTTCACCGCGAGCGGTGCCAGCGCCACGGTCCCCGTGAACTTCATGTCGCCGGTGAGGCCGGTGCCGGAGAGCGTGCCGTCGACCTTCGCGGTGCCCAGGGTGAGGGAAAAATGCGGCAGGCTCACGCTCTGGCGCGTGAGGTCCGCATCGAGCTGCGGGGCCGAAATCCCGTACTGCAGCGGTGCGCCCGCCGCGCGCCCGACGCTGCCGTTCAGCGCCAGCGACTCCACGTGGATGGCCTCGGTATCGAGGTTGGCCTGCACCTGAAGCTTCCCGTCGAGGGCGATGCTCTCGCCCGCGACACCCCGACTGGCTTTCAGCGTCAGGGACACGGGCACGGCCTGGTTGCTGGCGATGGCGCCGGTCTCGAAGTCCAGATCCTCGATCACGTACTGGTTGTAGCTCACGCGGCCATGGGTCACCGCGATGCCGCCGATCGATGCCAGCGACGGCGCGCCACCGGTCCCCGCAGCCGGCGGTGCGGTGGCCTCGCCTGCGGATTTCATCTGCCAGTTGGACTGCCCGTCGGGCCTTTTCACGAGGCGCAGGTCGAGGCCGTCGAGCGCGACCTTCCCGACCTCCAGGCGCTTCGAGAGCAGCGGCAACAATCGCACGCGCACCCGGGCGCTGTTGATGGTGAGAAACGGCGCATCGCCGAAGCCGGGCGGGTTCCCGAGGCTCGCGGGCCCGAGGGTGAGCGCCACCCAGGGGAACACCGAGAGCTTGATGTCACCGGAGAGATTCAGATCGCGCCCCGTCGAGTTCTTCACCGCCGTGGCGATCCGGGGTTTGAAGTCGTTCGGATTGACGACCAGCAGGATCACGAGCGCCCCGATGAGGACGAGCCCGACGAGACCGCCCACGACAATGCCGACGATTTTGACTGCTTTCATGGTTGCCTGCTCCGGGATCACTCCTTATGCCCTTGCGGACCCCACGTCCGCAATAGCAGTTCTACGTACCGGCCGCGCCGCGGTGCCATACCGCGCCACGATTGCCGCATCGCCCTGCCACAACGGCTCGCCAGACTCCCCTCATTGCGGCAAATCAACGCCGCGGGAGGCAGTCAAGATGTCCGGGCGCGTGGATGAGGTCCTCGAGATCCTGCAGCGCGTGGTTGTGGCACCCATCGGGCGGCTGGCGACGGCGCTCGGAGCGCTCGGCCTGGCGTCCGGTCGCATGCTCGCGCGCTACCGCTGGCGCGTCGTGGCCTTCAGCCTGCTCGCGGCGCTCGGCTACGGCCTCTACCGGCACCCGCCGTTCGAAACCGCCGCGGGCAGCGAGATCCTCGTACGGACCAATACTCTCGACGGCTCCGTGGGAGCCTACTCGGCTGGAGCCGTGCTGGTCCTCCCCGGGATCCACCAGGTGCGCCGCTATACGACCCGCGATCAGGTGTACCGGCTCGCCGAGGGTGCCAGCGCCACCGGTCCGGCGCCGTTCCAGTCCACCGAGGGACTGTCGATCGGCGTCGACCTGACCGTGCGCTGGGCGATCGACCGCCACCGCCTCGCGCAGATGTCGAAAGACTATCCGGATGACCTGAACGCGGATCTGGTGCGCCCTGCGGTCCAGGGGATCGCCTACGCCCTCTTCGCGCGGCATACGGTGCGCGAGATCTTCTCGGGTGAGAGGGCGCAGATCCAGCGCGAGCTCACCGCCGAACTCGCACCGAAACTCGCGGCCATGGGCCTCAACCTGCGGGGCGTGAACATGGGACAGGTGGATCTGCCGCCGGACTATCGCGCCGGCATGGAGAAGCTCCTCGCCGAGGAGCTCGAGACCGAGAAGATCCGCTATACGCTGCAGCTGAAGGAGGCCCAGGTCAGGCAGACGCAGCTCGAGTCGGAAGCGGAGAAGGTCCGGCGCCAGGCCGCGGCCGAGGCGGCGAGCCAGGAGCAGGTCATCGCCGCCCGCGCGCAGGAGGAGACCATGCAGCACATCCTGCCGTTCAAGAAGAAGCAGATCGAACAGCGCCAGCTCGAGGCCGAGGCTGACAAGGTCGCGCGCATCCGCATGGCCGAAGGGGCGGCCGAAGCGCGCCGCATCGAGGCCCGGGGCGAGGCGGATTCGCGGCAGAAGCTCGCCGACGCGGAGGCGTATCGCCTGGATCTCGTCGGCAGGACCAACGCCGCCCAGATGGAGCGCGAGGGTACCCTCATCGCCCACTACCCCCTCCTGATACAGAAGACGCTCGCCGACAAGCTGTCGGACAAGGTGCAGGTCATCATCGCGCCGACGCCCGCCGCCGGCCACTTCATCGGCTCGAACCTCCTCGGCGAGGAGCAACCGCCGCTTCAGCAGGAGTCACGGCGATGATGCTCGCGCCGGCCACGGCGCTTGCCACAGCCTTGGCGATCGTCGTACAGGACCACACCGCACTGCGCGCCGGTGCGCAGTCGGGAGCCCTCGAACTGACCACCCTGTGGCAAGGGGACGTGGTGGAGGTCCGCGCCGAGCGCGCCGGGTATCTGCAGGTCTACAACGACCGGCGCGAACGCGGCGGCTACCTGAGGAGCGATGCCGTGCGGCCGCTCGCGCTCACCCCCGCAGAAGCGCCGGCGCTGCTCGCCGTGATGCGCTTCCTGCGCGACAGCCATGGTTCCGAAGCGCTCGGCATCAGCTATGGCGCGGCATACCTGAAGGCTGCGCCGCCTCACGGTCTGACCGGCGAGCCACTCGAAGCCGTCGCCCTGATGGCCGAGCGGCTCGCCGACTCGGCCTCGGGCAGCGCCAGCCCGGGCGCCGACGTCGGTGCGCACCTGGACGTCGTCGGTCAGTTCGGCATCCACATGCGCACGTTCGAGCGCAATGGCCGCATGCAGGTGTGCTACGACGGTGAGTTGTTCCAGCGGGTCCTGACCCTGCCGCAGGCGAGCGCCGAGGAACGGGCGCTCGCCGCGCTCAGTCTCACGCGGCCGGACTGCATCGACCCGGCACTCGGCCCCGCGGCACGCGCGATCCTGGACGAGGAGCGCGGTGCCGTCCTGGACACGATATCCGAACGCGACCTGACACCCCTGACGCGAAGCCGGCTGCACGCCCGCCGTGCGACCGTGTGGGCGGCCGTCGCCTTCGAACAGGCGCGGCACGGCCGCTCCTCCGTGGCGGCGGGCCAGCGGTCGCTCGCCGAGTTCGCCGGCGTGCAGGCTCGTGATCTCGGCGAGGATCGCAGGTCCGATTATGCCGATGCCGCCGTCCGGGTCAGCGCCAGCCGCTGGGCCGGCGTCGCGTCGGCACACAAGCCGGACGGGCTCATGGTGGCCGTGACCGCCGGTGAGCCGGGCCAGACCTGCGTCGCCGTGCAGAAGCCGCAGGCGGCCGCCACGCCCCTCGTCCGCCGCTGCACCTACGGTGTCGCATGGCCGGCCTCGGCGCAGGTCATTGCGCAGGGACAGGCGCTGGTGCTCGCGGTGCAGCCCCTGGAGAGCTGGCGCGAACTGTGGGTGTTCCACGAACGCGCCGAGTCCTGGACGGTCGATGTGCTCTCGCCCGGGACCGACGATCCGGACGAGGGCTACATCGAGTACGCGGGCTACGTTCCCGCCGCCCGGCGCCTGCTGGTCGCACGCGAGGTCAAGGTACACGGGCACATCCGGCGCAGCTTCGAGGAACTGCGTCTTGCCGATCTGCTGACCGTGAGACAGGCGAGCGACCCGGCGCTGCTGCGCGATTTCGGCCGCTGGCAGGACGCGCGCTGGCGCAGCGACACGCTCTCGCTGCGCTAGGACCCGGCGGCCGTTGCATTTGCCGCCCGGCAGGCGTATTCAAAGGCGACCATGCCGAACACCCGAGCTTCAATCTGTGTCCTGACCGTGCTGTGCCTGACGGCCTGCGCGACCTCGCATGTCATCATCGGCAAGGTCCGGCCGCCGATTTCCCCGGACGCGGTCGAGCTCTACATGCGGCCGCCGGCCACGCATTACGAGGAGATCGCGCGCCTGGATGCCTCGAGCGAGTGGTCGTTCGCCTTCGGCGCGCAGGCCAAGACCGATGCGTTGATCCGGCGGCTCAAGGCCGAGGCGGCGAAGCTCGGCGCGAACGGCGTGCTGCTGCAGGGAATTGGTGATCAGCCTTCCGGTTCGGTCGGCACGGGCGGCGGCACGCAGTCCTTCTCGGGCAGCGGCTTCGTCGGCGGAGGCATCGGCATCAATCTCGAGACGACCCGCAAGGTCGGCGGTGGGCTCGCCATCTATGTCGAGCCCAGATAGCCGCGCTCAGGGCTTGCGGGCGACGACCAGCGAGTAATACCCGCCCCCGGTGCTGAAGGCATCGATGTCCCGGAATCCGGCGGGCTCGAGGAAGCCCCTGAGCTCCGCGAGGCTGTACTGGCGGCCGCGGGTCCCGAGCAGCATGAGCATCGCGAAGGCGGCGGTCGGCACTGGGCCGCAGCCATCATCGTCCATCAGCATCTCGTGCAGCACGATCCGCCCGCCGGAGGGCAGCGCGTCGAAGGA
Source organism: Steroidobacteraceae bacterium (assembly GCA_035506335.1). Lineage (GTDB taxonomy): Bacteria > Pseudomonadota > Gammaproteobacteria > Steroidobacterales > Steroidobacteraceae > DAIDKA01. The sequence continues at coordinate 20,112 of DATJPN010000055.1, forward strand.
CTTCTTCACCAGCAGCCGGCAGGTCTCATCCGACCAGTCGTGCAGGATGTTCGACAGGAAGTGCGCATCATGACCGGTCGGCCAGGGCTGCGTGAACATGTTGAGCGTTTCGGTGCGCACCCGCGGCCCGATCCCGGAGGCGCCGATGTAACGATCAGCCGCGGCGCAAACCGCCGCGATTTCCATGACCGTCGCGCGCAGCGCCGGATGCGCCTTCGCGATCTGGATGGAGAAGATCCCCGAGCCGCCTCCCACGTCGAGGAGGCTCTTCACCTCGCCAAACAGCGGCTGGAAGGCGGCTGCCTTGGCCGCCGCGATGCTGTGTGCGTTCATGAAGGCCGTGATCATGTTCGCGAAATCCGGGGGCATTTCGCCGCGCTCCCATTCGGCCACGGCGCTTCGATACGTTTCAGCCTTCACCTCGGGGCGCAGCGTCGCGAGCAGCTGCGCGTGCTGCGGCGTGGCGTCGCGAAACCGGTGCAGCAGGGGGCCCGCATAGCCCTCGGCCTGCGGATGCAGCCAGGTCCGCGATGCGGCGGTCGCCCGCCACCGCCCCGCGCGCCGCTCGACGAACCCCAGGGCCGCGAGCAGCCCGAGGTGGACGCCGAGAGCCCGCGCGCCGACATTGAGCCGCGTCGCGAGTTCATCGGTGGTCAGCGACTGGCCTGAGAGTTGGACGAAGGTGCCGATTTCATCGGCCACCGTCAGTACCGGCAGGCGGTACATCGCCAGCCAGGTGTCCCAGACGAGGCGATCGTCGGTCGTGGCGGGAAGTGTGCTCATCGTGTCCCCCGTTATCCTTCTTGTGAGGCGGGCATTATGGGCTAGCCCAGTGCCGCGGCAAAGGACTGTACGATCTGCGCCGCGGGCACGATGGCGGTGATGCCGCCCACGGACTTGCCCGCCTGCCAGTAGTCACTGCGGGTATCGGCCGCGGACAGCGACTTCTTCAGGCGCCGCAGGGAGTTCAGGGTGTACAGGGTGCGCATCCAGTGCTTGCGCCGGCGCCCCCGCAGCATCCAGCGCGCGAAGGGCCCCGCCTTCGTGCCGAGCCGCTCCACGAAGGCGTTGCGTATCACCGCCACGGGCACCCCGGTCAGCCGTTCCGTCAGCACGATGTCCTCTTCGGAGGCGTCGAGGATCGCCTGCTTGTAGGCGGCGCTGGCGTTGCATTCCGGGGTGGCGATGAAGCGCGTACCCATCTGCACGGCCGCGTAGCCCATGCCGATGTGACGGGCGAACTCCTCCGGCGCGCCGACGCCGCCCGCCGCCACCACCGGCAGGCCGAAGGGACGCAACTCCTCCAGCAGGGCTTCGGCGCTGCGGGTCCCGGCATGGCCGCCGGCGCGGGAGTTCACGCCGATCAGGCCGTCGACTCCGCCATCCGCACCCTTGCGTGCCCAGCGCGCCTCGGTCACGTCGTGGTAGACGACGCCGCCGGCGGCGTGCACGCGCTCGCACACCCATTTCGGATCCCCGAGCGAGGTCAGGAAGAAGCGCACGCCCTCCTCGAGCGCGATGTCGATCCAGCGGCGCATCCGCTCGAGGTAGGCCCTGCTGCTCGCCTCGATCAGCGCGTTGAATCCGACGGGCCGGGACGTGAGCGAGCGGATGTAGCGCAGGCCGGCGCGATACTCATGACCGTGGACATAGGTCAGGGAGACCGGCTGGATCACGCCGAGGCCCCCGGCTTCGCTGACCGCCGCCACCAGTTCCGGGTTCGAGCACGGATACATCGGCCCGCAGATCAGCGGCACCTCAACCCGCGCATGGCGCGTGAAGGCCGTGGCGCTCAACGCACCGGGCCCACACGCCAGCGCACGGTCGCGCGCGCGACCACCGTGCCGTCGCGATCCAGGCAATCGGCCGTCACGTCGAGCTCGGTGTCCGTCGAGATGACGGGCACCTCGACGGTGCTCACCGCGCGGATGCGGCCGCGCGCCTTCTTCAGGTACTCCATCGAGATCCGGGGCACGATGGCGCGCAATCCTTCCGGCAGCCCGACCAGCATCGCAAGCCCGCTCGCCTGTTCGGCCACGTTCATCAGGGCGATGGCATGCACGCTGCCCAGGTGCTGGCGATTGCCGCGCCGATCCGGGATTTCGACTTCGGCGTGGCCGGGCTCGAGCACGCGGATGCGCGGACCAACGGACCCCGAGTACGGCACCATCAGGCCGAAGATCTGCGCGAACAGCCACTGCCCGCCCGGCCACGGGCGCAGCAGGCGCCACAGGGCAAGGAGTCGCCGGCCCGGCGAACGCATGCGGCCGCGCCGCCCGCTACTTCGGGGCGCTCGCGCGCCGCCAGCGCAGGTAGTCGTCCATCGCCTTCAGCTGCGCCTGGTTCGGCAGCGGCTGCGCGGCGGGCGCATCCGCGAGCACCATGGCCTGCTGGGTGCGCTCGTCGAAGGCCGGCCAGGGCGGGAGCCCCGGACCGTTCGGATCGCCGCTCGTCGCGAAATTGATCCAGTAGCGCTGCATCTGCCCGGAGAGCGCCCGCTCCGATGCGCTCGGTTTCAGGACCACCCCGCCCAGTCCCGGCAGGTCGAGCGTGCCGAACACATACGCGATTTCCGAGCCGTGATTGGCGCCATCGGGCGACTGCGGCGTGCGGTGGTCGAAGTAGTACACGAAGGCCTTGTGCCTGCCCAGCCGCGATTGCAGGGTGGCCCACGCCCAGGTCGACCAGGCGAAGGTCACGTCGCGCTGCAGCTGCTTGCCGGCACGCACCGCCTGCTGGTCCGTCGCATGCGGATAGGCGGCGAGGATCGCATCGGCATGCTCGCCGTAGCCGGCGCGCACCTGGCTCTCGAAGAGCGCGGAGGTCATGCCGGGCCGCACGAACAGCGCGCCCTCGTCCGAGTTCGTGCCGACCAGGATCGGAGTGTCGTTGAACTGTCGGGCCTCGTACCGCAGGTACTGGTCGCCCGGAAGTATTTTGCCGTCGAAGTTCGGCCAGAATCCGCCTGAGAGCGAATCCGACGGCAGGGCCGACTGGATTTTCGCCGCCGGCAGGGCCCGTGCACCGGCCAGGTCGGTCGCGCCCAGCTTCGAGAGGAACTGCTCCCCGAAGGCCTCGGCGTCGGCGAGGGTCGGCACCAGGCCGCCGGCCTGCGTGCCCCGGCGTGGCGGGCCGAAGGAGCCACCGCTCTCGGAGATCACGCGCTGGAAGAGGCCGCGCGCCGCGGGGGACGCGGCCAGCATGCTGACCGCGATGCCGCCGGCGGACTCGCCGAAGACCGTCACACGCGAGGGATCACCGCCGAACTTCGCGATGTTGCGCCTCACCCAGCGCAGGCCGGCGATCATGTCCTGCAATCCATAGTTGCCCGAGGTGCCCCCGCCCTCACGCGTCAGGGCCGGATGCGCCAGGAAGCCGAAGGGACCGACGCGGTAGGCGACGCTCACCAGCACCACGCCCTGCCCTGCGAACTGCCGGCCGTCGTACGTGGCACTGGCCGTGGCGCCGGCCGCAAATCCGCCGCCGTAAATCCAGACCATGACGGGCCGGCGCTCGGTGGCCGACTTTGCCGCGGTCCACACGTTGAGGTACAGGCAGTCCTCGCCGGCCTTGGGGCCCACGCCCATGAGGGCGAGCATGGCCGGCGACTGCATGCAGCTGGGTCCGTAGGCGTCCGTCTCGAGAACACCCTGCCAGGCGTGCACCGGGTGCGGCGCCTGCCAGCGCAGTGGCCCGACCGGGGGCGCGGCAAAGGGTATGCCCTTGAATGCTGCGATGCCGTCGCTGACGGTGCCCTGCACCGCACCGCCCGTAACCGTGGCCGTGCTGATCTGTGCGAAGGCCGCAGGTCCCGCGAGCAGCGCTGCCAGGCCGGCGAGCAGGCGAACCCCAAGATTGTGTCGCATCGCGAAATTCCCCCGATTGATGTACCGCGCGGCATTAGACGCCTTGGTCCCGGGTGGAGGCAATCGGGTACCCGTTTTCGGGCGTGCGCCCTCATTCGAAACAGGTCGTTCTGATCCTGGCACGAAGGAAGCATGAAGACTCGAACTGCGCCCCCCACGCTCCGGTGGACCGTACTGGCAGTGCTGTTCGCGGTCGTGCAGCCGGCCGGAGCATCCGCTGAGGACCGATACACCCTGACGGACATCGGAACACTGTGGGCCTCCCACGTCCGGGCCATGGGCATCAACAATGCGGGTGAGGTTGTCGGCACCTTGTCGGGCGGATTTCTGCCCGCCAGGAACCATGCCTTTGTGTACTCCCGCGGCGAACTGCATGACCTGCACGCGGCGGTCGTCAAAGCCCGCAACTGCATGATGAACATGCGCACCGCAGGCTCATACATCACGGATCAGGGCGATGTGGTCGGCCTGGTGGTCTGTAGCGGTGCCGAGCTTCGCAGGGGCGAGGTGAACAGCTGGTTCCTGTACCACAACGGCTCAGCCATCGTCGGAACCGGGTCCATCGGCGGCAGCAGCAGGCCGCAGGAATTCCCGGTCAGCAGGAGTGGTGAGATTCACATCATCGGGGTGGACGAGGACGGCATGGTCCACGAGGTCGGCGCACTCGCAGGCGCAACGGGCTCCCCCACCGGCATGAACGCGGCCGGAGAGGTGATCGGCGTGTCGACCAGCACCGGACCTCAGCGCGCGTGGACCTGGCAAAACGGCGTGCTGCGGGAGCTCGGTACCTTCGGGGAGTCTGGCAGCAGGCCATTCGCCATCAACGCTGCCGGCGACATCGTCGGCGCCGTGATCAAGTCGGCTGGCCGCCCTCGTGCCTTTCTATATCGTGACGGCTCGTTCCGGGACCTGGGCACGCTGGGTGGCGAGGGAAGTATCGCACGCGGGATCAATGCCAAGGGTCAGATCGTCGGTTTGTCCGACTCGGAACCCGTGTCTGCCGGTGCTCCCGACGCCGAGGTCCGCGCATTCATCTACGAGGACGGGAAGATGAAGGACCTGACCCGCCATCTCACCGGACCAGCCGCGCAGTTCGTTACGCTGCATGAGGCCACCGACATCAACGATTCGGGAATGATCACGGCCAATGGCACGGATCGCCGCCTTCCCGGCGTGCGCGCCTTCGTCCTCACGCCCGTTCCGGAGAACCCATGACGAGCGTTCGTTCACCAGGTGCATCCCGAGCCACGGCGGTGCTGCTTGCCGGATCGCTCGTAACGGTCCTGCTGTGCGGCTGCGTTCCGGTTCCGTACCGCCCGGCAGTGAACATCCGGCACGAAGCGGTCACGCCGGAAGGTGCATCTGCCATGGAACTGAAGACCGAGCCGGCGGCGTGGCTGGGCGATATCGGCGACCGACTCAAACGCGAGGAGCCGCGAATCGTCTTCATCGACGGCGGCTCCTCCCTGCCCGGTGTCGTTGACTATGTCTCGCTCTCCGACGCAATGGGCGCGCTGTCGCGCTTGCCGCCCGGCCCGGCCGCGCCGGACTTCCTGCTTTGCCTGAGTGAGTACACCGAAAGGGTGGTGCACGATTCAGACTATTACCTGCCACTCCTCGGGTACGGCAACACCAAGTATGTGGCACGGCTACCATCGTTGCTCGCGAACCTGCGCTCGGGGCAAGCAGCACAGGCATTGACGTTCGAAAGCCAGTATCACATGGTGGTCGTACAGTTCGTCTACGGAATCATGACGGCTCCGAGGCCGCAAAGCGCCATTCACGGCGCACTGGTCGCGGAATTCTCGCGGCAGCTGCGGGCCGCGCAGCCGACGGGCCCGATCCGGGTGCTGGTGATGTTTCAGAGGGCTCCTGGAGCCGGCGGCTCACAGGCATCGGGGTCGGGTACTGTCGCGGCGCCCGAAATCCCGACCCGCGCCGACACCTCCGACCACAGCGAGCGGTAGATTGCCGCGGCGGGGCCGTTCGGGGCAAAGGCCGGGAGCGGTGCGCGACGCACGCTCATGCGTTCGATGTCGCTCCAGTACGGCACCTCGGTGTCGAGCAGGACCGGAAACTCGGCGCGGCTGGCGGCGATGACTTCAGCGTGCAGCGACCGGCGCCGGTCCACCATGGAGAAGAAGGGCAGCAGGATGAGATCGCTCCAGCCCTGCTCCACGATGAAGTCCCGCAGCTGTTTGAGCATCCGGATCGACAGGGGCGAGGGCACGAGCGGCACGATGAGCGCATCGGCCGCCTTGAGGACGTTCTCGGTCAGCAGCGAAATCCCGGGAGCGCAGTCCAGGAACAGCGTCGGATAGGTCGCGCGCAGCGAGCGGCTCATCTTGAGCAGCCGTTCCGTGGGGCTCTTGCGCTCGGCGAAATGAACGTCGAAGTTCCGGTACGAGAGGTCCGCGGGCAGCACGTCGAGGCCCGGATACTTCGTGTGCACGATGAACTCGGGCGCCTCACGTTTCCCCGACACGAGCTTCTTCGCGGGGATGGGTTCGGCGGCTTCGGCCTCGAGCGTATAGGTCGCCGCTCCCTGCGGATCGAGGTCCCACAGCAGAGTCGCCCCGCACTGTGCAGCGCACAGATAGGACAGGTTGACGGCGGTGGTCGTCTTGCCCACGCCGCCCTTGATGTTCGTGACGGCGATGATCTTCATCACCGGCTCGGGGCCGGCCACCATGCCGGTAACGGCCTGTGGCGCTGGGGATTCGGTCACCGTCATGGCACAATCGTGGCACACCCGATTCGAGGTCGTCACCAAAATGCAGGCTCGCGGGACAACCATTGCGCTGCTGGCCTCATTCGCGCTTCTGGCGGCGATACCCACGCTCGCGGCCGAGACCTTCGATATCGGACTCGCCGCCGGCGGCACGCGCATCGACGCCGTCGCGGTCGCCGCGCGCGCGCATCCGGCACCGACGGTCGTGCTGGTCGGTGGCCTGCACGGCGACGACGGCAGCGCGGCGGCCGTGCGAGCGGCCGTCGCCGCCTACGAACGCCGCGGCCGACGGCCCGTCAACCTGCTCGCCGTGCCGCTCGCCAATCCGGAAAATGCCGCGCTCGCTTTTCCGGCCACGGGGATCGCCTATCGCGAACATCCCGAGTCGAACGTCCTGTGGCGCTGGCTCGGCGCCCAGGCGCCGGACCTGGTGCTCATCGCCGGTGAGGATGCCGGCCTCATCGGGGCGCTGAATTCGCAGGCAGTCGCCGACATGGGCCGCATCCCGGCGCGCGCGTGGTCTGGCCAATCGTCGCCGAAGGGCGGTGACCTGGCCGTACTGGACGGGGTCATCGAGGAGTCCGAGGCGCATGCGGAACTGCAGCGGCGCCGGGCGCGCTCGCCGCGACAGCTTGCCGAAGAGCTGGCGACTCGATACGGCCGGGATTTCGATCAGCCCTGGTACATCGGCGCCATCGCCTTGATCGCGCGCACGCGGCTGGGGAGCCTCGAGGACGTGCAGAAGCTCGTCGAACCCTATCTCGACGGGCGCAAGGACAGCCTCGCGCAGCCGAGCGCACTGGTCATGGCGGGCCACATCATCTTCACGGAACTGGCCCGCAGGACCGGGGATCCGCGCTATGCCGCGCTGGTGCGCCGCGTGGCCGATCTCGGGTTCGACTCATCGGGACAGATGCTGGAGGCCATGCCGTACAACGGCCAGTTCAGCGACTCGGTGTTCATGGGCACGGTGATCGTCGCGCAGGCCGGTGCGCTCACGGGAGAGAAGCGCTACTTCGACATGGCCGACCGGCATCTGCGCTTCATGGAGCATCTGGACCTGCGACCCGACGGGCTGTATCGCCATCAGCCTGCGACCGATGCGGCGTGGGGCCGGGGCAACGGCTTCGCGGCGCTGGGCCTCGCATTGCTGCTGCCGGAGCTGCCGCACGATCACCCCGGCTACGCGCACGCGCTGCAGAGCTATCGATCGCTGATGGCGGCCCTGCTGCCGCTGCAGAATCGCGATGGACTGTGGCGCAACGTCGTCGATCATCCCGGCGCGTACCCGGAATTCTCGGCCACGGCGATGATCGGCTTTGCCCTGCAGCGGGGGCTCGGGAATGGCTGGATCGAGGGTCCCCGTTACCGGGCGGCCGTCGAGCGGGCGTGGCTTGCGGTCGATTCGCGGACCTCCTCGTCCGGGACCTTCATCGACGTGTGCGAATCCACGGCGCGCATGACTTCGCTCGATCAGTACCTGCAGCGCGCGGCGATCCTCGGGCCCGATGCCCGCGGCGGCGCCATGGCCATGCTGTTCGCGACCGAGCTCATGGCAGCGCCTGCAGGGCCCCGAAGGTTCCGGCCGTAGCGCCCTGCAGCAGCACGCCGGGGTCGTTCGGCTGCACGTTATTGCTGATCGTCTGCGCCGGTCCCGTGCCGACCACGATGTCGGGCTTGCCGTCCCCGTTCACGTCGGCCACGGCGATTTCATTGGCATCGGGCGTCGCGTAGTTCGAGGCGGCGAGGAAGGTGCCGGCAGCGGCCGGATTGTGCAGCAGCACGCTGGTCGCGGTGCTGCCGCCCACCACGATGTCGGGCAGCGCACTGCCGGTGAGGCTCGTGACCACGATGGAGGTGGCGACGCTGTACGGCGCGATCGGATAGACCACGGGCGGGAGGAACTGCCCGGGATGAGTCTTGTCCTGGATGAGGACCGAGACGGTGGGCGTTGCCAGTCCCGTCGGACCCGGATCGGTGATGATCAGGTCATTGAAGCCGTCGCCGTCCACGTCGGCGATCGCGACGATGTTGCCGCCATAGATACCGGCATTCGGCGTCTGGGTGAAGATCGCCACCGGCGCGGCATACGTGGTCGCGCTGGCCGCCCCCGTGTGCATCAGGAGCTTGACGCCGACGGCATCGACCACGGCGATGTCCGGGGCGCCATCGCCGTTGAGGTCGCCGACCGCCACCCAGTTGGCCCCGCCGGGGTAGAGGGCGACGGGCGATGCGAACACTCCCGGAGCCGTCTGCACGAACAGCGAGACGTTGAAATCGGCGGACACGAGGTCGGGCAGCCCGTCGCCGTTCATGTCGCCGATCGCCACCTGCGAGGCCCCGGGGGACTGCAGCACGACGGGCGCGGCGAAGGTGCCGGGCGTTCCGGGGGTATTCAGGAACACCGACAGCGTGCCATCGGAGTAGCTGGCCGAGACGACATCCGGAAGACCATCGCCATTCAGGTCCGCGGAGGCGAGGTACAGCGGATCATCGCCCGCGGGCGTCAGCACCGGCGCGGAGTAGGTCCCGGCCGCGGTGGCGAGATAGGCCTTGAGGTTGCCGGGATTGATGTAGAGGCTCGTCGGAATGGTGCTGGTCGCGATGAGGGACGCGAATCCATTGCCCGCGAAGTTCCCGGCGACGAGCCCCAGGGAATACTCGGACACGGGGCCGGGGGGTGGCCCGACGTACACGCAGTCCCAGCAGTCGTTTCCGCAACTCGCGAGCAACGGCAGGAGCACGAGGCCCAGCCCAAGGTTACGAGTGACGCGCATATGCCCCTCCGAAGACCATGCACTGCAGCGTAACGCGCCAAATCAGCCGGCGGTGTACTCGATGTCTCACTTTTTATTGCCGCCCGAGAGAGGCGCTCACCGTCGCCTGGCGGCGACATCATCGCCTTTCAATTCGCTTTCGCGGGCCAGCCGCCCCAGACGATCAATCCCATGCCCGCCAGCGTCACGAGGGCGCCGGCCAGATCCCAGCGGGTCAGCGGGGACCGGTCGACGACGCGCAGCCACGCGAGCGCCACGCAGACATACACCCCGCCATAGGCCGCGTAGACCCGGCCGGAGGCGGTCGGATGCAGGGTCAGCAGCCAGGCGAAGAGCGCGAGACTCGATGCCGCCGGCACGAGCAGCCAGGGTGATCCCGCGCGCCGCAGCCACAGGTAGGGCAGGTAGCAGCCCGTGATTTCCGCCAGCGCCGTGCCGATGAACAGACCCGCCGTCTTCACGAACACGGCGGCGTGCGTCATGGCTTCCAGCGCACTTCAAGCGCCTGGCCCACGTGCAGGGTGGCGTCGCAGCCTTCGAGGATGATGGCGTTCTGGCCGAAGAGCACGCCCTTGAGAGTCGGATCGAAGCGGAAGCTCTTCAACGTCCTCAAGGGTTCGTCACCTTCGGGTTCGCCCGTGGACTGCTCGGTCGTCGTGATCTTGCAGCGCGTGCAGGGCTTCACGAGCCGCAACCGCACGCCATCGCCTGAGAGTTCGTCGATCCGGTCCTCGTCGAAGGCACCGAGCCCCTCGATCACGAGGTTCGGCCGGAAGCGGTTCATGGGCAGCGCCTTCGGCAATCTGCCGTTCAGATCCTCGAGCGAGGCGCGTCCGATGACGAGCAGCGGGTAGCCGTCCGAGAAGCGGTTCTCGGCTTCCCGGCCGCCGGTCCAGTCGAGCGAGCTCAAGCGCCGGTGGGAGGGGTCGAAGCGCACCAGGCGGCACTCGCGCTCGAGGCAGCGTGTGAGCCAGGCCGCCGCATCGTTGCCGGCGTCGATGCCCGGACAGCTGTCCTTCCACACGACCACCGGCAGCCGCGGGCCATCGAGCTGCAGCGGCACGTGCAGCGCGGGCAGTCCGGGGGCCGTCAGCACCAGATCGTCCGTGACGGCAGGCCGGATCAGCGCGAGCCGCGGCAGCTCGCGCTGGGTCAGGAACCGCCCCGCCGGGGTCACGACCATCCATTCGCGATCGGTCGCGATCCCCGCCGGGGTGAGTTGCGCGCGCTCGAGGTCGACGCCCGCCGCGGACTTCACCGGATAGCAGTGCAGCGATGCGATCCTTGCCGTGCCCAATTCGACCCTCGAACCTTGCTAACCGATCACTGCGCGGAAGGATGCGCCGGCAGCGCATCCGGCGCCAGCGCCGTCACGGCCGCGCTCACCACCGACTCGCGCTGGAAGCGGCTGTGCGCGCGCTCGAGGTCCTCGCGGGCCAGCGCACTCGCCTGCGGCTTGCGTCCGTAGGCGGTGAGGATCCAGCCGAGTCCGATGACGAGGTACACGAGGAAGGCGTACGGGAAGTACTTCACCGGCGCGGGGGGCACCGGATAGACGCTGCCGACGGCCGGCACGATGAGCAGCGCGAGCGAGGCGGCGCAGCCGATCAGGTGCGGCGTCTTCAGCGCCCCGACCCGCCTCAGGTACACCGGCGCCGCGACCGTGATCAGGAAGTACGCGACCACGAAGCCGAAGGCGGCGCAGGTGCCGACGTCTCCGAAGAGGTCGAGGGTCGCGACCCCGCCGATGGTGGAGACCGTGGGCACGATGAAGGCGAGCGCGGCCATGATCGCGACGCCGACGTGCGGGGTCTCGTTCTTCGGATGCGCCACCGACGTCGAGGCGTGGAAGAGACCATGGCGGCCCATGGCGTAGATCACCCGCGCCCCGGCGTTCAGGCACGACAGGCACAGCGCGAAGAAGCTCACCATCGCCCCGAGCGACAGCGGGATCTGCAGCAGCGGCACGTGCGCCAGTTGCGCCATGGTATTGAGCGGCGCATCGAGCTTGTCCAGCGTCGTCGAATAGCCGCGGGTGCTCATCACCATGACGTAGGTGACGAACATGAAGAACAGGCCCGAGATGATGAGACTCAGGTTCACGGCCCGCGGGATCGACTTGAGAGGATTGCGGGCCTCATCCCCGAAGGCCGTCGCGCACTCGAAGCCGACGAGGCTGAAGATGGCCACGACGACCCCCAAGCCGATGTTCGACCAGGGCACGGTGCGGGTGTTGAACTGGGCCGCATCGAGCCCGAGCGGGTGCTGCATCAGCACGATGGCGCACAGCCCGAGGATGAAGGCCACCGAGACGCCCTCGAGCACCAGCATCAGGATGGCCGACAGCTGCACGTTCTTCCAGGCGAGCACGGCGGCGATGCCGACGCAGACCGCGAACAGCAGGATCGGCGGGGCCGTGATGCCGGTCATCGCGAGGAGCTTGCCCGCGAAGATCGTGAAGCCGGTAACACCGGCCATCGAGATGCCGAGGTACGCCCAGATCAGTGCCCAGCCGCCGATGGCGCCGGCCTTCAGTCCGAGCCCCCGGCAGATATAGGCGTACATGGAGCCCGCCCCGGTCGAGCGGCGGGCGAACTGGTTCAGGTTGTAGGCGACGAAGAGCAGCATGACGGTGCCGAGCGCGTAGGGCAGCCAGCTCCAGTCGCCCGTGTTCGAATACATGACGGGAATGATGAGCGCGGCCGTCATCGTCGGCGAGATGAGCGCGACGGCTTGCGCGAGCAGTTCGGAGAAGCTGAGGCAGTTGGGTTTCAGTTGCGACATGGCGGCGAACTCCTTGAGGGGCCGGGTATTCCCCTTTGGAAGTCCGACTATGCAAAAGATGGCCCCATCGACTGCGCCAGTTTCCTAAACTTGACGGGTCCAGTTGCATCGACTCAAGCCCTTGTTTTGCGGCGGAAATATCGCTGCGGTCGCGCGACGCCTGTCGCTCCCCGAGATATCCGGTGCGACCGCCCTGCACCGCGCAAACCCCTGACACACGCGCTCGCCTCAATTCAGCGCAAGCCGGCGGTACGCGGCATCCAGGCGCTGCACGGCGCGGCGCAGTTCGGTTTCGTTCAGGCTCGCGAACCCCAGGCGCAGTCCCGGCACCGGTCTGGCATTGACGGAGAAGCCGGCACTGGGCATGAACTGCACGCGCTCGGCCCGGGCGAGCTGCGCAAGCTGCGTGAGGTCGACGCCGGCGTCGAACCGCAGCCACACGGCAAGTCCCCCGTCGGGCAGGGTGAACGTGACCCGATCATCGAACGCGTCACCCAGCAGCTGCGCCATCAATGCACGCCGCTCCCGGTAACGCTGCAGCACCTTGCGCGTGTGTCGGTGCAGCTCGCCCAACTCGATGAGCTCGGCCACCGCGACCTCGATGGCCGGATCCCCCTGCCGGTCGATCATCGTGATCTCCGCGGCCATGCGGTCGATGACGGCCGTCGGCGCCGCGACGTAGCCCAGCCGCAGGCTCGGGCTCAGGAGCTTCGACATGGAACCGATGTACACCACGCGGCCGTAGGGGTCGGCGCTCGCGAGCGGCAGCATCGGCTGGTGCGCGAAATGGAACTCGTGGTCGTAGTCGTCCTCGACGATCGCGAAACCGAACTGCGCGGCCAGCGCGAAGAGCTTCAACCGCCGGTCCGGCGGCATCAGCACCGTCGTCGGGAACTGATGATGGGGGGTCAGGTACACGGCCCGGACGCGCCTGCGCCGGCAGATGGCCTCGAGCTCCTCCACGCGCAGGCCCGCGCCGTCGAGCCCGGCGGCGATCACCTCGGCACCGGCGGCGCGGAAGGACTCGTGGGCCGGCTGGTAGGAGAGCTCCTCGAGCACGACCGTATCACCGCGCTCGGCGAGGATGCGAGCAATGAGGAAGATGGCCATCTGGCTGCCGCGCGTGATGCACACCTGATCGGCGGTCGTCGAGAGTCCCCGGTCGAGGTTCAGCATCGAGGAGACCGCGGCGCGCAACAGCGCCTGGCCGCGCGGGTCGCCGTAGTTCAATGCCCCACGCCGGGAGAGCTTCCACAGCGCCCGCCGGTAGGCCCGCGCGAGCGCCGCGATCGGCACGTCGCGCGAGTCGGGGGCGCCATCATCGAACACCAGCGTGCCGGGCTCCGGCAGCACGACGGGGATGCGCGGCGCGCCACCGAGTACCCGGAACTCGGGTACGTCGGGAATCCTCCCCGGCGCCGCATCGCGGTCGGTCGATTCGACGGTGGGCAGCTGCGCCGAGACGAAGGTGCCGCGGGTGGCCTCCGTCAGCACCCAGCCCTGCGCCGCAAGCTCCGCGTACGCCTGGACGACGGTCTTGCGGTTGACGTTGAGACTCTCCGCGAGCTCGCGCGACCCGGGCAGCGCCGCGCCCGACCCGAGCCTGCCGCGCCGGATCTCGTTGATCAGGGCGTGCACGATCTGCAGGTACATCGGCGTCTGCGAGGAGCGGCGCAGGCGGATATGAATGTCCCAGGGGCGAAGCACGCGCGCTCCGGTAGGCCAGATGCTGCAACAGCATATCAGGTCTGCGACGGGACCTTTGGTAACATGGGGAATGCTGCGCTTTCTGCCCCTGCTCCTCGCCAACCTGCGTCGCCGGGCGCCGCGGACGATATTCACGGTGCTGTCGATCGCGGTCGCCTTCCTGCTGTACGGGTTGCTGGCCGCCGTGAAGAACGGCTTCGAGGCGACCGGGAACCTCGCGGGCATCGACCGGCTGGTGACGTTCGCGAAGGTCTCGATCGTGCAGCCGCTGCCGTTCAGCTACCTGCAGCGCATCGCGGCCGTCCCGGGCGTGAAGCTCGTGACGCACTCGACCTGGTTCGGCGGCCACTACCAGAACGAGCGCGGCATCATCATCACCTACCCGGTGCCGCCCGCGAGTTATCTGGCGATGTATCCGGAGTTCCTGCTGCCCGAAGCCCAGAAGCAGCGCTGGCTGCACGATCGGGTCGGTGCCGTCGTCGGCCGGGGACTCGCGGAACAGTTCGGCTGGAAGGTCGGGGATCGCATCCCCCTGCGCTCGGACATCTATGCGCGCGCCGACGGCAACTACACCTGGGAGTTCGTCATCGACGGCATCTATGACAACAAGGATCCGTCCGGGGATGTGAGCAGTGTATTCTTCAACTACGACTACCTCGATGAGTCACGCACGATCGGCAAGGGCACGGTCGGCTGGTACATCATCCGCGTGGCCGATCCCTCGCGGGCGGTCCAGGTGGCCGCCGCCATCGATGCCCTGTTCACGAACTCGTCGGCCGAGACCAAGACCGACAGCGAAAAAGCCTTCGTGCAGGGATTCGCGAAACAGACCGGTGATATCGGCGCGATCGTCACGGCCATCGGCGTCGCGGTCTTCTTCACGATGCTGCTGGTCAGCGCCAACACGATGGCGCAGTCGGTGCGCGAGCGTACCAACGAGGTCGCGGTGCTGAAGACCCTCGGTTACACCGACACCGCCGTCCTCGCGCTCGTCATCGGCGAGTCGCTGCTGCTGACCGTACTCGGCGGCGTGATCGGGATCGCCGGGGCGCAGCTCATGGTGGGGCGCCTCGGCCACGTCCTGAGTGAATACCTGTCCGCGTTCCTGCTGACGCCGCAGGCTCTGGTCCTCGGGGTCGTGCTGATGGTGGCACTGGGCGTCATCGCGGGCGCCCTGCCGGCGGTACGCGCGGCCCGGCTGCGTATCGTCGACGGACTGGCGGGACGCTAGCCGGACCCGGTGCCTCATATGAAGATCATCACGCCCATCATCGCCGTCACCGCCATGAACCTGCGCGCACTGCCGATGCGCCTGACGGCATCCCTGGTCTCGGTCATCGGCATCGCGGGCGTCGTGCTGATCCTGATCGCGCTGCTCTCGATCAGCGAGGGATTCCGGCGGACGCTCGAGCTCTCCGGCTCCGATCGCGTCGCCGTGGTGCTGCGGGGCAGTTCCTCCGCGGAACTGACGAGCAGCTTCACCCAGGAGCAGGTGCAGATCATCGAACAGGCCCCGGGGATCGCGCGCGACGCGCACGGTCCGATCACCTCCGCGGAGCTCTATACGACCGTGGATCAGCCCAAGCGCAGCACCGGCACGTCAGCCAACGCGCCGTTCCGGGGCGTCGAACCGGACGGTCCCCTGACGCGCGCGCATTTCAGGCTGATCGCGGGGCGGATGTTCGCGACGGGCCGGTACGAGGTCATCGTCGGGCACAGCGCCGCCCAGACCCTCACCGGTCTCGAGGTCGGACGCACCGTGAAGTGGGGCAACAACGAGTGGCGCATCGTCGGCGAGTTCACCGACGGCGGCAGCGTCTCGGAGTCGGAGATCTGGACCGACGCCCACATCCTGCAGGGCGCCTACTCACGCGGCGACACCTTCCAGACGGTGCGCGCGCTGCTCGCGAGCCCGGCAAGCTTCAAGGCCTTCAAGGACGCCCTGAAGAGCGACCCCCGGGTCAGCCTCACGGTGCTCACCGAGCGCGAGTTCTATGCCGCGCAGTCGGTGTTGCTCTCGACCGTGATCCGCAGCGCCGGCAGCGTGCTCGGACTCCTGATGGGCGTCGGGGCGGTGTTCGGGGCGCTCAACACCATGTACTCGGCCGTCGCCGCCCGCAGCACCGAGATCGCGACCCTGCGGGCGCTCGGTTTCGGGGGGCTCCCCGTGGCCGCCTCCGTGGTCATCGAGGCCCTGCTGCTTGGACTTCTCGGGGGAGCCGTGGGGGCGCTCATCGCCTACGTCGCCTTCGATGGCCTGCAGACCTCGACGATCAACTACCAGAGCTTCACGCAGGTGAGCTTCGCCTTCAACGTCACCCCGGCGCTGATCGTCACGGGCACAGGCTATGCGCTGCTGCTGGCCTTCATCGGCGGATTGTTCCCGGCGATCCATGCCGCGAGGCGGCCCATCATTGCGGGATTGCGCCAGGCCTAGACGAGCGACTGACACAAGTCCGGCCGTCTTGCCCTGACGGCTTTTTGGGATGATCATCACAACCATGATGAATCGTCGGGAAATACTGCAGGGCGTATTGGCCGGCGCGACCATGAACACCAGTCTCGCGGCCGGCACACCGACTCTTGGGCTGTTGGCGCCGGTCGAATCGGCGGTACCGCCCGAGGCGATCACACTGTATCCGGGTGTCCGCTTCCTGAATGCGGGCCTGGGGCTCAAGACGATGACGCCGGACGGCTATGACCAGGTGCTGGACCGCATCGCCCCGAAGGCGAAGGAACTGGCCCGCCAGGGCGCCTCGGCGATCACGCTGATGGGCACTTCCCTGAGCTTCTACAAGGGTGCGGCCTTCAATCGGGAACTGACCCGGCGCATCGCGCAGGCGAGTGGTCTTCCGGCGACCACGATGAGCACCGCGGTGGTCGAAGGCCTGCGCAGCGTCGGGGGCAAGCGCCTGGCCGTCGCCACGGCGTACAACGATGAGGTGAACAGGCGTCTGCATGCCTTCCTCGGCGAGGAAGGCTTTGAAGTGCCGGTGATCCGGGGATTGGGTGTCGAGAAGGTCGAGGACATCTACAGCGTGACTCGCGAGGCACTCTTCGGTTTCAGCGCCGACGTATTCGCAGCCGCCAAAGGCGCCGATGCGCTGCTCGTTTCATGCGGCGGTCTCCATACGCTGGACCTGCTCGAGCCGCTGGAACAGCGCTGCCACGTACCGGTGGTATCGAGTCTCCCGCACGCTCTGCGCGCCGGCGTGCGCCTGCTGGGCCTGAATGGCCGGGTGACGGGCTACGGCACCCTGCTGTCGACATAGTCGTCCGGTTGCATACCTCTCACTTAAAGGTATAGGATACCTCCAACCAAGAGGTGCCTATGCCGCGCCAGCCGAACCCGAACTTCATGGCCGGGGTGCCGGAGCTGATGATCCTGCGCCTGCTGCAGGATCGCGAAATGTATGGCTATCAGATCGTGCAGGCGATCCGGGCCGAAACCGGCGACGTCGTCAGCCTCGGCGAGGGCATCGTCTATACCGTGCTGCACGCGCTCGAGCGCGACGGGGCATTGAAGCCGCGCCGCAAGAGCGTCGACGGCCGCAGCCGGATCTATTACTCCGTAACGGCCGTCGGCCTGCGGCGCTACCGGAATCTGGCCCAAACCTGGACGACGCTCGCCGGAGCAATTCAGTCCGTGATGAAGGGGAGCGGTCATGCCCCTGCCCTTTGAGAGCGTACGCGAGCAGCTGCTGCGCGCCGGCGTGACGCCCCGCTATACCCGGCGCTACGTCACCGAACTGCGCGAGCACCTGGCCGATCTGATCGAGAGCGGTCGTGCCGCAGGTCTGGGCGTCGGGGAAGCCAGCGGGCGCGCACGGCTCCTGATGGGCAAGGAAGCGGACCTGGCGAGTGCGGCAATCGAGGCAGGCGCCCCCCGGTCGCTGGCGGCGCGCGCGCCGATGGTGATGTTCGTGGTCCTGCCGCTGCTTCTATGGGCAGCAGTGCTCTGTGCAGACATCGTGTCGATGATGCATCTGCTGTGGCCGGTGCGCGACCTCACGCCCGGGGAGATGCCCGAGCGCTATCGCGTGCTCGTCGCCCTCGGGGGCTTCACGGCCCGGTACCTGATCGGACTGGTCCTGTGTGCCGGCTGCATCGCCATTGCCGTGCGCCAGCGCCTGCCGTCCGGCTGGATCTGGGTCGGCCTCGGCCTGATCGCGGTGGTCACCGGGATGCTCGGCATCTACCCGCACGTCGTGCCGCCGGAAGCCGGCCACCCGGGCGGGACGCTCTACTCCGCCGTGGCCCTGGTCTACGTGCACGGGCGGGTGAGCCTTGCCGCGACGCTGGGCTGGATGGCATTGCATGCGGCCATTCTCTTCGGCCTCGCGGCCGCCGCCTACCACGCCTTGCGCCTGAGATTCGAATTGGCCCCATGACCGCCGCGATTTCGCTGCGCGGTGTCCGCAAGACCTACAAGAAGGCCGGTCTGCGTGCCGTGCCGGTGCTTCAGGGACTGAACCTCGAGGTGCCGGAAGGCCAGTTTCTCGCACTCATGGGCCCTTCCGGCTCCGGCAAGACCACCATACTCAACCTCATGGGCGGCATCGACCGGGCGGATAGCGGTGAAGTCATCGTCTGCGGATGCCATCTGGAGCGGCTCACCAGTGGGCAACTCGGCGACTGGCGCGCGAATAACGTGGCTTCGTCTTCCAGTCCTACCACCTGCTGCCGATCCTCTCGGCCGCCGCCAACGTCGAACTGCCCCTGCTGCTGACGGACCTCTCGCGCTCGGAGCGTGATGCCCATGTGAAGACGGCGCTTGAGATCGTAGG
Source organism: Steroidobacteraceae bacterium (assembly GCA_035506335.1). Lineage (GTDB taxonomy): Bacteria > Pseudomonadota > Gammaproteobacteria > Steroidobacterales > Steroidobacteraceae > DAIDKA01. Next base: position 38,764 of record DATJPN010000055.1, read on the forward strand.
CCTGACGGATCGGGCCACTCACAAGCCCGGCCAGCTTTCGGGTGGTCAGCAGCAACGGGTCGGCATCGCCCGGGCGATCGTCACGGATCCGGCGCTGTTGCTCTGTGATGAGCCCACCGGCGACCTCGACCGGGCGACCGCCGATGAGATCCTGCTCCTGCTGAAGCGCCTCAATCAGGCCCACGGCAAGACCATCGTCATGGTGACTCATGACCCGAAGGCCGCCGAGCATGCGACCGCGCAACTGCACCTGGACAAGGGCCAACTGCTGGAGCACGCGGCGGAAGCCCGCTGATGAAGCATCTGCGATTGGTCTGGGCGAACCTGTGGCGCAAGCCCATCCGGACCCTGTTCCTGTTCGCATCGGTCGTGTTCGGATTCACGCTGTGGGGTCTGGTGCTCGGATTCAAAGCCGATCTCGGGCGGGTCTCCGAGAGTGTGAATGCGGCGCGCATCTATACCTATCCCCGTTTCGCAAGGGCGCTCACTCTGGCGCAGATGCCACAGGTCTCGCAGATGCACGGGGTCTCGCAGGTCGGCGCGCTCGCCGCCATCGGCGGTTACTTCCAGGTACCGAAGAACCGGGTGGCGATCCTGATGCAGGGCCCGGGAATGCGGGAGGTATTCCCGGATCTTCCGCTTACTTCGCAGCAATGGGCGATGCTCGCCAAGACCCGCACGGGGATCTTCGTCAGCCGCCTCTATGCCATCCGGTATGGCCTCGAGGCTGGCAGTCGTTTTCCGATCATCTGCCCGGAAGTGCTCAAGGCCGATGGTTCGGATGTGTGGACCTTCGAGGTCCTGGGCGTCGTGCCCGACATCCCCCTGATGCCCGTCGGCTTCGCCACGGGCAACTTCGATTACCTCGACCAGGCGCGGCCCGAAAGCGAGCGTGGCCGGATCCAGCAGTTCTGGGTGCTCGCACGGGATGCCACGCGCACCGACGCCGTGGCGCGGCAGATCGATGGTTGGTTCGCGAGTTCCGGCTCACCCACCAGAAGCCTGTCCGAAAAGGCGTTGCTCGCGACCGAGGGGGGCGGCGGGGATGCCTTGGCCGTGCTCATTTCACTGGCGCTCGCCGGGATGATCATGGTGGCGGCGCTCACGGCGAATGCCCTGCGCCATTCGGTGCGCGAGCGGTCCACGGAACTGGCCGTCATGAAGGCGATTGGTTTTTCGAATCTTGCCATCGTGGCGCACGTTCTGATCGAGGCGGCGCTTCCCTGCCTCGTCGGCTGCTTCGTGGGCTTGTCGCTCGCGGCGGGCCTCGCGGCGATGATGCCGCGCCTCCTGCCCACCTCGGTCATCCTGCCCGTGCCGATGATCGATCCGGCGGTCGTGGCTTCGGGGATCTGCGCCGCACTGCTCGTCGCCGTGGTCGCCGTGGCGGCGCCGGCCTGGCGGATTGCGCGGCTTGACGTCGCCACAGCGCTCGCGAGGCCCTGACATGCACCCCCTGCGGCAGATCAGGATTGTCGGCGTGCTGAGCCTGCGAACCCTGCATACCCGGATCCGATCCTCCTGGGTGATCGTCGCGGCCCTGACGGTGGTGTCGGTGGTGCTGTTGTCCGCATTGGCCGTCCGGGAAGGCATCATCCTCGCCTACCTCGGCGTGGGCCATGCGGACCGGGCCATCATTACCTCCATGGGCTCGGTGCGCGAGGTCGGCAGCGCCATCCCCGGATCCTCGCTCGGCCCGATCCTCGATGCGCCCGGCATCCGCAAGGCGCCCGATGGCGGCCCGCTCGCGGAGGCTGAAACCTACGAGTTCTACGGTCCGCTGACGCAAAGGAACCAGGACACGGGAGCAACCGGCATCCGGGGCATCGGGCCCAAGGGACTTCAGATAAGTCCCGAGATCAGGATTGCCGAGGGACGATATCTGCGCTCCGGTACCCGCGAGGTCCTCGCGGGTGTCCTCGCGCGACAACGCTTCGCCGGAACGGAATTGGGCGACCGGATTACCCTGCTCGACGGGGGTCAATGGACGGTGGTCGGTCATTTCTCGACGGGGACGTTCCTCGACGGGGAATTCATCGTCGATCCGCAGGTGATGTCGAGTGCGCTACGGAGGACGACCTACAACACGGTGCTGGTCAGTCTCAAGTCCTCGGAGTCACTCGAGGATCTCAAGAATGCATTGACCACGAATCCGGCCCTCTCGGTCACCGTGGAGCGGCAATCGGATTTCTGGAAACGGCAATTCGACAATCTGCCGGTCGCGCCGCTGATCCTGGACTATGTGGTGAGCCTGCTGCTGGCGGCGGGCGCGGTGTCCGGGATCCTGCACACCATGCACTCAACCGTCGGCGCAAGGGCCCGGGAAATCGCGATCCTGCGCACCGTGGGCTTCGGTGGATATCCCGTCGCCGTCGCCATCGTCTGCGAGGCCATGCTGTTCGCAGGTATCGGCGCCGTCATCGGAACGGCGATTGACTGGCTGTGGCTGAATGAGTATCCGATGATGGCAGCGTACGGAGTCTTCAGGATCCGCGTGACGCCACACCTGCTCGGGGTCGCGCTCGGCTGGGCGCTCGCGACCGCGCTGGTCGGCGCCATCGTGCCGGCGGTGCAGGAGGCTCGCCTGGAAGTGGTCGATGCGCTGGGCCGGGTCTGACCGGAAGGACGTGTGTCCGTGCCTCAGTTCCGGGCAGTGGGCTCACCGCCAAGACCCACCGTGCGGCCAGGGAAGCCCCCGGCATCCAAGTAGGTCTCATCGCCCACTTTCTGGATTCTTAAGACAGTCTTCAGCCCGTGAAGTCCCGGCCTGGACTCGAGCGACAGCGCAGGTGCAGCATCCGGAGTCGCGCCGCCGCGCAGCGCCTCGGTGAGCACCCGTCCCTTGAGGGATCCCCGACTCGGAGGGGTCAGGCCCAACAGCTGCGCCATGGTCGCGCCGATGTCGGCATTGCTGGCCGGCAGGTCATCGACAAAGGCAGTTTTGAAGTCCGGCCCGTATGCGGCCATGAAGTTCCAGGTGTCGGCACGACTGAAGGAGCCGTGCATGCCCTGCCCCTCCACGAGGACGGTGTCGGCTACTTCCTCGGCGCACAGGTCCGGTCCCAGGGTGCACCCCGGAATCACTTTCGATGCGAAGTTCACGACGATGTCCGGGTGCGGCGTCACGGCCGCACCGGCGAGCCCGATATCGGTGAGCGACAGCGTCCCGGGGAGCGAGCCGAAGCGGTCCGTGTCGATGAAGATCCCGCTGACATAGTCGTGGGTGAGGAGACTGTCGACGACGCGCCGTGCGAGCGCCTGGTCCAGGCGCCGCTGCTGCTTCGAACGAGGGTTTTCGGGCGGTCGATCGCTGCGCTGCCACACCGGCGGCTCATCTGGCAGGTAGATCAGGTCGGAGCCGCCGTTGGCCACCACGACCACCTCGGGATGGTCCGCATCCTTGCCGATCAATCCATTGCCCCGCGCCGGGTGAACACCCTTCGTCCAATCGACGTCGTGATAGGCCGCGTCCGGATCGAACAGTCTCAGGGCCTTGTCGTTCCCCTTGAGATCGGCATAGAGATCCAGGGCCAGGAAGCCGATCGGCAGCTCTCCCGCCTTCACATCCCTGTAGGCCATGGCGGCCGAGGGACTTTGGGTCCCCGTCTTCCGAATGGTCGAGAAGCCGTGATCCGCCGCCACGATGATGTTCGTGCTGTCATACAGCTTCAACTGCTTCAGTCTCGCTTCGATCAGGTCCAATGCATCATCGGCGTTGCGGATCGCCGCGAACGACGTGGGCCCGTTGATGCCCGGAACCACGCCATGGAAACTGTCGCCCTGGTTGTGCTGTGTACCGTCCGGATCGCGCGACCAGAACACCATCACGAAGGGCTTGCGGGATTTCGCGAAACGCGGCAGGGCCACCTTCAGGGCGGCTTCGAGGAAGTACTGCTGCTGTGCGAGGTCCGGAACCAGCGTGCCCGCATGAGCGGCATCGCCGAAATTGCCATTGTCGCCCCGGGAGGGCGCGACCTGCGCAATCTTGGCCTCTTTGAAAGCCGCCTTCCAGGCATCCGACAGCGGCACCTCCTGCCCCGCGGCGCCCGTCGTGTCGTCGATGACCAGCGTACCGTCCTCGGTCGACTTTGGATCCGGCGTCAGCGCTGCCAGATCGAATATCACGGCGGGCCCGAGCTTGCCGATGAGCGCCGTGCCGTAGCCCTTTGCCCGTGCCGCCGCGATGATCGACACCTCATCGAGATAATTGCCGCTGAACTGGGCATTGACTTCCTTCAGGACCGGGTCGCTCTCGAGGAACGGGCTTAACGTCCCATTCGCGGCGAGCACCCGCACGCCCGTGTAGATGAGATTGCTGAAGTCACCGGTGTCACCGAGCTCGTGGCCGGTGGCGAAGGCCGAGGCATTCGCGGTCGTGAAGGTCGGAAAAAGCGAGTGGCTGTTTCGAAAGTCCACACCCGCGGCGCGCAGAGTCGCCATGGCAGGTGCATGCGCTGCGTCGACGATCCGCGAGCGCAGTCCATCGGGCACGAAAAGGATGAGATTGTGCGGCGCGTCGGCCTGCGCCGCAGCTGAAAATGACAAGAAGAGGGCGATCAGAACCCGGGACACTGAATGACTGATGTGCGGCACTCGTGGACTCCCGGCCCTGACCTTCGGCATGAATGATTTCACAAAGGGCCCACGGACTTTACCCTGAAACAGTCGCTGACGCCGGGGCAGGCCGACATCGCGCGCCTGCAGCACAGTTCTCTTGCCCGCCACTGAAGTCTCAGACGCTTTGCCGGACCTGTCCGGCTGTGACAATATCAGCCGCAACCCTGCATCGAAGCCAGACGACACATGCATTGCAGGCGCGAGGGGTTGGCATGCGCGACTATCGATTCCTGGCTGGCATGATCGGCTTGGCGCTCACTGCCCCGGCCATGGCAGCGAGCAGGGATGTCCAATACACAGAAGCGCCGAGCTGGGTGACTCCGCACCCAGCCCCCACCGACACTCCGACGCCCGATGGCGCAACCTTTCGAATCGTCTACGCGGACAACCAGATCCGCCTCGGGCCGGCGGGTTTCGAGACCTACCAGGCCTATCGGATCAGGATCCTGAAACCCGATGCACTTTCCGCGGGAAACATTTCCCTGACGTGGAACCCCGACGCCGGCGACGCGAAAGTCCACTACCTGCGGATCATCCACGGAGCCGAAG
>DATJPN010000056.1:0-15958 GCA_035506335.1 Steroidobacteraceae bacterium
CTGCGCTTCCGGGTGCCCGAGGGCGAGCGGATCGAGTTCCACGACCTGGTGCACGGCGCGCAGAGTTTCTCGAGCGATGACATCGGCGATTTCATCGTGCGGCGCGCCGACGGGTCGGCGGCATTCTTCTTCAGCAACGCCGTGGATGATGCCGCGATGGGGATCACCCACGTGCTGCGCGCCGAGGACCATCTGACGAACTCGCCGCGGCAGATCCTGATTCTCCGGGCGCTGGGTCTGCCGGTGCCGGTGTTCGGCCATGTATCGCTGGTCCTGGGTGCAGACGGGACGCCGCTGTCGAAGCGGCACGGCGCGACCACCGTGCGCGAGTACCGCGAGCGCGGCTACACCGCCACGGCCCTGTGCAACCACCTCTTTCGCCTCGGACACTCCAGTGCCGAGAACGGCCTGCTGGACCTCCCGGCCATGGCGCGGGCCTTCGACCCCGCGCACCTCGGCCGGGCCTCCGCGCATTTTGACCCAGGCCAGCTGCGGGCCTGGCAGAAGGAATCGGTCCGCCACATGTCGAGCGCCGAATTGCAGGCATGGCTCGCCCCGCAGCTGCCCGCGGATCTCGCGGGGCCGACCCGGGCCGCCTTCATCGAAGCCATCCGGCCCAACATCGTGCTGCCGGAGGATGCGCGCGAATGGCGTGACATCGTCTTCGGCGGCATGCCCGGCATCGGCGCGCCGGAGCAGGCCGCGATCGATGCGGCCGGCAGCGGCTTCTTCGCCGCCGCGACCCGGGCGGCCGCGGCGACGCCCGGTGATTTCAAGGCGATCGCCGCGGCCACGAGCGCGGCCACGGGCCAGAAGGGCAAGGCGCTGTATCAGCCGCTGCGCATCGCGCTCACGGGACTGACGCACGGGCCGGAGCTCGCGCCGCTGCTGCGCGCCATGCCCGCCGCTTCGGCGCAGGCGAGGCTGGCGCGCTTCGCGTAATCTAGCTCCATGATTCGCATCTTCAATTCGATGACGCGGCAGAAGGAAGACCTCAAGCCGCTCAAGCCCGGCCGGATCAGCATGTACGTGTGCGGCGACACGGTCTATGACCTGTGCCACATGGGCCATGCGCGCTCCAAGATCGCCTTCGACGTGGTGCGCCGGTACCTCATGTTCAGCGGCTTCGCCGTGACCTTCGTCCGCAACATCACCGATATCGACGACAAGATCATCCAGCGGGCGGCCGAGCGCCACGAGCGCATCGACGCATTCACCGAGCGCTATATCGCGTACATGCACCGCGACTACGATGCCCTGGGGATACTGCGGCCGGATCACGAGCCGCGGGCCACGGCCCATGTGCCGGGCATGATCGCGCTGACGGAGCGCCTCATCGCGAAGGACTACGCCTACGTCTCCGGCAGCGGCGATGTGATGTTCGCGGTGCGCAGGTTTGCCGCCTATGGAGCGCTGTCGGGGGAGCGTGTCGAGGACTTGAGCGTCGGGGAGCGGGTGGCGGTGGATGCCGGCAAGCGTGATCCGCTCGACTTCGTGCTGTGGAAGATGGCCAAGCCCGGCGAGCCGTCCTGGCCGTCTCCCTGGGGCGCGGGCCGGCCCGGCTGGCATATCGAGTGTTCGGTCATGGCCGAGGCCCTGCTCGGAACCTGCTTCGACATCCACGGCGGCGGGATGGATCTCAAGTTCCCCCACCATGAGAACGAGATCGCCCAGTCCTGCGCCGCGAGCGGGGACTGCTTCGCACGGCTGTGGATGCACAACGGTTTTCTGACCATCGACGATGAGAAGATGTCGAAGTCACTCGGCAACGCCTTCACCATCGTCGAGGCCCTGAAACGGGTGCGGCACGCGGAAGTGATCCGCTATTTCATCGTTTCGAGCCACTACCGGGGGCCGGTCAATTACAGCCTCGAGCAGCTCACCCAGGCGACCGCGGCGCTCGAGCGCATCTACGGCGCGCTGCGCGATGTCGAGCCCCTGCAGCCGGCCCCGGTGACCCGGTACACGCAGGCCTTCCGCGCGGCCATGGACGATGATTTCAATACGCCGGAGGCCGTCGCGGTGCTGCAGACCATGACCCGCGACCTGAACGTCGCCAAGCGTGAAGGCAAGGCGCAGCTGTCGGGTGAGATCGCCGCCGAGCTGCGGGTCCTCGCCGGCGTTCTGAACATCGCGCAGCTGCCCGTCGAACACTGGGCGCGCCTGCGCACCCCGCCGGTCGAGGGGGAGGCCGGGCAGGCCGGAGCCGCCGCGGCCGCCACCGGCCCGGACGACGCGGCGATCGATGAACTGGTCGCCGGGCGTTTGGCCGCCCGCAAGGCGCGGGATTTCAAGGAAGCCGACCGGATCCGCGACGAGCTCGCGGCCCAGGGCGTGATCCTCGAGGACCGGCCGGGCGGCCGCACCGAGTGGCGCCGGGCGTAAGGCGGCCCGCCGCCCGTGAAATTGACGGGCTGCCAGGGCCTTACGTATCATCCCGGCCCCCGGAGGTCGCGGTCGGGCGGGGCATGGCGCAGTCTGGTAGCGCATCTGCTTTGGGAGCAGAGGGTCGCAGGTTCGAATCCTGCTGCCCCGACCAGTTTGCTGTGCGCCCGTAGCTCAGCGGATAGAGCATCGGCCTTCTAAGCCGAGGGTCGCAGGTTCGAGTCCTGCCGGGCGCGCCACGAGGCGCTCCTGCGCGGACAAGGGTTTACGGTGGACGTAGCTCAGTTGGTAGAGCCCCGGGTTGTGATCCCGGCCGTCGTGGGTTCGAGTCCCATCGTCCACCCCAATTTGGCTTGGCCGGACACGGGCAAGTTCGGATAGAATCGCCGCCCCGCCCGATGGGGTGGCGCATGACAGATCAGGGCCGTTAGCTCAGCTGGTAGAGCAGTTGACTCTTAATCAATTGGTCGTAGGTTCGATCCCTACACGGCCCACCATTTGCAGCTTCCATCCCCGTCGACTGACCGGCGCCCACTGGGCGATGGGATGAGCCAACCTCGGCTCGGTGCCTGGAGTCCCCTGCGGCACCTTGATTTTGCGCTCCTCTGGGGTGCCGCGCTGGTGTCCAATTCCGGCAGCTGGATGCACGATCTGGCCGCCGGCTGGCTCATGACGACCGTCGACCCCTCACCGGCGATGGTGTCGCTGGTCTCCGCCGCGACCACCTTGCCGGTGTGCCTGCTCGCACTGCCGGCGGGTACGCTGGCCGATGCCGTGGACAAACGCCGGCTGCTGATGGCGGTCCAGTTCGCCATGCTGCTGGCCGCGGCGCTGCTCGGAGTGGCCGTGCTCGGAGGATGGGCCGGGAAGTCGACGCTGCTCGCCGTGACCTTCGCGCTCGGGATCGGCACCGCGATCATGTCGCCGACCTGGCAGGCGATCATTCCGCTGCTGGTGCCCCGCGCCGAACTGCATCAGGCGGTCGCGCTGCACGCGGTGGGCATCAACATCGCGCGGGCGATCGGCCCGGCCATCGGCGGGCTGGTCATCGTGAGCCTCGGCATCGCCTGGCCGTTCCTGATCAATTCGCTGAGTTTCCTGGCCGTCGTGGGCGCCCTGTGTTGGTGGCGGATGCCGCCGCAACCTGCCCATGCGCGCCCGAAGGAGGGGTTCCTGGCCGCGATGCGCACCGGCCTGGGCCAAGTCCAGGAGAATACCGGACTGCGTCACGCGCTGTGGCGGTCGGTGCTGTTCTTCGGCTTCGCCAGTGCCTACTGGGCGCTGCTGCCGCTGATCGCCCGCGCGCAGCTGCGCGGCGGTGCCAACCTGTTCGGTTTCCTGGTCGCCTGCATCGGTGTCGGCGCGGTCACCGGGGCGACGCTGCTGCCGCGATACCGGCGGCGCTGGGGCCTGGATCGGGTCACGACCGTGGGTACCGTGGGCACCGCACTGGCGATGGCGGGATTTGCCCTCTCGCATGCGCCGGCGCTGGGTCTCATCGCGGCGACGCTCGCCGGTGCCTCCTGGGTCGCGTCGCTCTCCTCGCTGAACGTCGCCGCACAACTGTCGCTCCCGGACTGGATCCGGGCACGCGGCATGGGGCTCTACACGTCGGTGTTCTACGGCTGCCTGGCACTGGGCAGCGTGATGTGGGGTCAGGTGGCGACGCGCCTCGGTATTGCCCCGACGCTCGCCATCGCCGCAATGGGTGCTCTCATCGGGCTGATTCCCGCCGCGCGCCTGTCACTGCAGCCGCCGACAGTAGTCGCGCCGAATTAGACGATACGAAGGGCGCCAGTGTGGAAAAGTCCACGCTCGCTAACGGTCGATGTAGCCTTTCAGCAGGCTCTTCGGCAGACCGCCGTCGTTGGTCACCGTGCGCCTCTTCAGGCGCCAGCGCCCCTCGACCTTCACCAGATCGTCGTGCTCGCGACCCTGCTCGAGGATGCGCGGCTCTGCGGTGAGCGTCGCCGAGCCACACTCTGTCCAGACCAGGTCGGCCGTCGCCGTATCACCCTTGACCGAGACCCGCATGTTGTTGATGAGGATGTCGATCCTGCCCGTGTCGCCGCTGCTGATCTGCTTGTACAGGGCATTGATCGCTTCGCGGCCCTGACGCACCACGCCGTTGGCATCGAGCACGCCGTCATCGGTGTAGAACGCTCCGAAGTCTCCGTGCCCGCGCCCGCCGAACAGCGCGTAATAGCTGGTCAGCGCATCCTCGATGGCAAGACGGTCGAGCAGCGTGACGGACGTCACGGGCTCCTGCGCCGAAACCGCGGGACCCAGCAGGATTAGCACGGCGGCGAACCCGCCGGCGATCAGACTGCGGACGTGTCCGGTAGCCCGCGCGGATGTGTAAGGTTTCATGCGTCGATCCCCCTTTCCTGTCATTCCGAATTCAAGAAGGCTTGCGCCGATTCTCCGCAAGCATGTTGCAGAACAACGCACCCTGCTCGATGGCGTCATCGAGAGCGATATGGGTGTGCGGGTGTGAGTCGAACCAGTGCTTCGGCATGGCGCTCCTGGCGCTCTGGCGGTAGTCCCGTTTCAGCAGGGCCATGGCGTAGGTCTTGATGTCCAGGGCCGAGAAGCTGAACGGGCTCTCGCCCGTGAAGCGCACCAGATACCAGTACACGAACAGGAAATCGAATCCGGCCGGATAGCCCACGAATACCGGCTTGCCCGGAAGTCCCTCGAGCCAGTCGACGTACCGCCGCATCGCCGCTTCCGGTTCTTGCAGGTTCTGCCGGCAGGCGGCCCAGGCATCAGGATTCCGGGTCCACCACGCTGCGGTTTTCGGGTCCGCCGTGGCGCCGACCAGAGTCTTCAGGTTCGCGCTGAAAGTGCCGAGCAGCTCCTTGTCCGCGGTGAAAGCCGCCGACCCGAAGCTCAGCATGGAGTTCGGCCCGGGAATCGGGCCATCGGCCTCGACATCCGTGCTGACGTAGATTTCCCTCGGCAATCCCGGTTCTCTCCGCTGCTACGGCCCGCCCCGTTCGGCCATGATCTCGCAGTGCGCTGCAATCGCCTCAACCGCAACACCGAAGGCTGTCTTCCTGGGCCCCGGCTCGTGCAGATCATACCCGCCACCTTCCGGGGAATCGAACCTCCGGCCGCTCCAGGCAGGGGCCTTGGGAATGACGAACTAGGGAGCGGGCGCTGGGGGCGGCGCATCGGGCCGGGCAAACAGCGTGCAGGTTGCGGACACGGGCCCTTCGGGCCCATTGAGCTGAACCTTCTCCCCGATCGACTTGCCCTGGCATGCCGCGAAGGACTGCGGATTGCCGCCCCGGAAGCGACCTCCGCCAGGACCGCCGAAGCCACCGAATCCCCCGAAGCCGCCGTTGGCGCCGGTGAACTGCAGAGACTCCTGGAAGCGGATCGCATCACCGGACTTCTCGATGGCGTTGGGGGCCAGGGCCTGGCCCACCAGCGTGAACAGATGCTTGTTGACGAAGAATATGGCCACCGCCGAGCGGCTTGCGTCGTTGCCGTTGACGCTCAATTCGCGTCCGAAAGACCGGTTGACGCGCGCATCGATCGCCACGGTCACTTTTCCCGCGGCGCCGAAGGACTTCTCGGTCTCGGAGATGGTGTTCGTGGCATCGGCATCGGTACTCGAGTAATCCACTACATCAAGTTGATAGACGATCCGGTCCTGCCGCACGACGTAGCGCGTCTTCGGCAGCGACACGCCTGCGGAGGTCCTGATCGTGCTCTTTTCCACGGTGGGGGAGGCGGGGAACTGGATGGAAAATCCGGCCTCGGGGTAGGAATACACCGTCCAGTCCGCGGCGAGAGCCGCGACGGGCGTCACCAGGGCCGCGATCACGATCACGGAGAATCCCTTCATTGGAACGATCCTAGGCCCCGGCCGGGCGCTGCCCCAGTACCTGCCCGTTCGGCAAGGTCACCGAAACGAGCTGGCCGCCATAGGAGCCATCACGCAGCGGATGCAGTCGCACCGTGACCTTGTCGCCGGTGTGGACGGAATTCTGCGACCAGCCGAACCTGGAGAGCTGCCCGGCGCCGCCCAACTCCAGCGACCATTCGCTCTCGACTCCGTTGGCATCGGCCACCATGAGCCGCAGCCATCCGTGCGGGCTGATGAGCTCGAACTGCTTGACCGTACCGGAGATCGTTTCCGTCCTGCTCCGGTCGAACATCGCGAAGGAATGGTGGGCGCCTGCCGTGGTCGCAAAGCACAGGAGCGACAGGCCCATCGTCCTCGTCAACGAACAGTGCTTCATGAGTGAAGTCCTTGAGGTGCGGACCTGAAGTGTACCGCAGGCTGACGGCTGCGCGAAGTTGTCAAGTCAACACGTCGCGGCCCGCACCGAGGCCCGCTCGACGATGTGCAGACCCACGTCGATGATGCGCGGCGCATCGTCTCGCCCGGTGCCGGACAGCAGCTCCAGCAGCACGGCGCCGGTGGTCCGGCCCAGGGCCCGGAAGTCCACGTGGATGGTGGTCAATGGCGGATTGATGTCGGCGCTGATCTCGAAATCGCCGAATCCGACGATCGAGAGGTCCTGCGGAACCTTCACCCCCAGCCGCTGGCATTCGAGGACGACGCCGACCGCCGAGAGGTCGGATACCGCGAACAGCGCATCGGGCCTGGGGTCACGCTCCATCAGGATGCGGATCGCCGCGGCGCCATGGTCATAGCTCACCGGCGCGTGTCCATGGCGCAGCACCAGGTCGGTGGGCCGGCCCGCGAGGCGCAGCTCATCCTCGAAGCCGCGGATGCGCTCCTCGCCGCGGTGATCGATCACGTCGCCTTCGGGGGCGCTCGCCACGGCGCCGATCTTCGAGAATCCGCGCTCCAGCAGATATCGGGCGGCGGTCCTGCCGGCCTGGTAATTCGAGAACCCCACGGCATGTTCGATCGGCTGGCGCGGCAGGTCGGCGAGCTCGATGACCGGAATACCGGCTGCCAGCAGCAATCGCGAGGCGGTGCGAGCGTGAACGCCGCCCGTGAGCACGATGGCCTCGGGGCGCCGGGCCAGGAGGTTGCGCAGCTGTCGCTCCTCTTCGGCGAGCGAATAGTCGGTGTAGGCGATCAGCAGATCGAAGTCGGCCGGCCGCAGCGCCTCGGTCAGACCATGGGCCACGGCGGCAAAGTTCGCATTGGTCAGGGTCGGCAGGATCAGGGCAATGAAGCCCGTGCGCCGACTGCCGAGGCTGCCGGCGGCCCGGTCGGGTACGTATCCCAGATCGGCAATGGCGCGGTTCACCCGGTTGCGGGTATCCGGCGAGACCCGATCCGGCTCGCGGATGACCCGCGAGACGGTCATGCGCGAAACCCCGGCCAGGCGTGACACGTCGCGGATCGTCGGCAGGCGGGACGGATGCGGCCGCCGGCGCGGTTTCTCAGGCATTGACGGCCAGGTGCAGCTTCACGAATCGGGAGCGGTCACCGGCCAGTTCCAGGGCCGCCGCGGCCTGCGACAGGGGATAGGTGCCGGAGAGAATCGCGGCCACGTCGATCGCGCCGCTCGTGATGAGCTGCACGGCCAGGCGGAATTCATCGTGGGCGCGAAACGCCCCGACCAGCTCGATCTCGCGGGACTGCAGCACATTGACCGGGACCGGCGCCGTACCCGCGGGCAGCATGCCGATCTGGACGATGCGCCCGCCGCGCCGGATCACCTTGAAGATCGATTCCAGGGCGGCCGCCGTGCCGGAGGCCTCGAAGGCCACGTCGAAATGGCCGCCTTCGATGGCGAATTTCGCGAGGCCCGCGGGCTGTGTCGCCACATTGACGGTGTCGGTGGCGCCCATGTGCTCCCGGGCGACCTGAAGCGGCCAATCGGCGATGTCCGTCGCCACGATTTCGGCGGCTCCGGCATGCCGGGCACAGCGTGCGGTCAAGAGGCCGATCGGACCTGCGCCGGTCACCAGAACGCGCTTGCCGACCAAGGCGCCGGCGCGATGCACGGCGTGCAGGCCGACCGACAACGGTTCGGCCACGGACAATTTCAGCAGGTCCGTGTCCTCAGGGACCGGGACGATCTGATCCTGGCGCAGCACCAGGTGCTGGGCGAAGCCGCCCTGGACATGGGGGAACCGGCCGGCGCTGCCCAGGAAAAACATGTTCGTGCACAGGTTGCTGCGCCCCGCGCGACAGTAGCTGCAGCTCAGGCAGGGGCGACTGGGATCGAGGGCGGCCTTCGATCCCGGGACGAGGCCCTCGACGCCCGGGCCGGTCTCGATCAGCACGCCGGAGACCTCGTGCCCGAGGGTCAGGGGTTCGCGGACCTTGAAGTCCCCGACCGCGCCGCGGTGGTAGTAGTGCATGTCGGACCCGCAGATGCCGCCGAAGGCCACCGCGACCCGGACTTCACCGGCCCCGAGCGGCCGGTCCGCGAGCGTTTCGATTCTCAGGTCTTTCGCACCGTGACAGATCGCAGCGAGCATGAGGCACTTCCCAGGTTCCCATGTGCACGATATCATGAGCACACGGAAATTACATCTGAAAGGCTTCCGGAGAGTAATGTGACTGGTCCCATCGATGCCTGCCTGAGCCGCCGGTGAGCCTGTTCAGCCTCGCCGGGCGGCGGGCCCTCGTGACCGGCGCCTCCCGTGGCATCGGGTTCGCCATCGCCGAGGCCCTCGCGACCGCCGGCGCGAGCGTGGTCCTGAATGCCCGCAATGCCGCAACGCTCGAGGAGGCCGCGCGGCAGCTGCGCAAGTCCGGCGCGCAGGTCGCGGTAAGTGCTTTCGACGTGACCGACGCCGCGCAATGCCGCCAGGCGATTGACGTCATCGAGAGCACCGTCGGACCCCTCGACATCCTGGTGAACAATGCCGGCATGCAGCGGCGCGGGCCGCTGGAGAGTTTCGCGGAGCAGGACTGGCGCGAGCTCATGGCCACGAACCTGGACAGCATCTACTACGTCAGCAAGGCGGTCGCGCCGCACATGATCGCGCGCGGGCGCGGCAAGATCATCAACATCGGCAGCATCCAGTGCGAGCTCGCCCGGCCGGGCATCGCACCGTATACGGCCTCGAAGGGGGCGGTGCGCAACCTCACCCGGGGCATGTGCGCCGACTGGGCGCGCCACGGCCTGCAGGTCAACGCCATCGGCCCGGGTTACTTCGCCACCCCGCTCAACAAGGCGCTCTACGAGGATCCCGTGTTCGATGAATGGTTGCGCAAGCGCACTCCGGCGGGACGCTGGGGCAGGCTCGAGGACCTGCACGGCGTCGCGGTGTTCCTGGCATCGGATGCCTCCAATTTCGTGAACGGCCAGACGCTGTACGTGGATGGCGGCATCCTGGCCGTCATCTAGCAGCCCGCCATGACGCAACGACGAGCGGTGGCCTTGCAGCTGTGTCCGTTTTCGGCCGATCTCGAAGCGGCCCTGCGCGCCCGTTTCGAGGTTATCCCGTGGTTTCGCCTGGATGACGCCGGACGCTCCGGGTGGCTGCGCGAGCGCGCCGGTGAGGTCCAGGCCGTCGTCACCGGAGGACATATCGGCTGCGGCAACGCCTTGATGGAGGCGCTGCCGGCGCTGGGCATCATCGCGGTGAACGGCGTCGGTGTCGACAAGGTCGATTTGACCCTGGCGCGGCGGCGCGGCGTGCGGGTCGCCACGACCCCCGGGGCGCTGACGCAGGACGTCGCGGACCTGGCGGTCGGCCTCATCATCAGCCTGCTGCGGGGGATACCCGCGGCCGACGCCTATGTCCGCGGTGGAAACTGGACGCAGGGCGATCGACCCCTCGCGCGCAAGGTCAGTGGCCGGCGCTTCGGCATCGTGGGCCTCGGGCATATCGGCTCGGCGCTGGCGGCACGGCTCGCGCCCTTCGGCCCGGTGGCCTATTGCGGGCCGCATCCGAAGGACGTGCCGTTCGGCTACCACGCCGATGCACTGTCCCTGGCACGGGCCTGCGACATCCTGATCCTGACGTGTCCGGCGAGTCCCGCCACCCGGCACCTGGCCAACGTCGCCGTTTTCGAGGCGCTCGGCCCGCAGGGCTACCTGGTCAACGTCGCGCGCGGATCCCTGGTCGATGAGGCGGCGCTGATCGCGGCCCTGCAAAGCGGGCGCCTCGGCGGCGCCGCGCTCGATGTCTTCGCGGACGAACCAGATGTCCCCGAGGCGCTGCGGCTCTGCCCGAACGTGGTCCTCACCCCGCATATGGCCAGTGCCACCGTGGAAACCCGGGCCCGGATGGCCGAACTGGTCCTCCTGAACCTCGATGCCTTCCTCCACGGCGCGCCCGAGCCGGTCATCAACCCCTGAAAGGAACGCCACTATGGCCAAACCCTCGTTGCGAAAGATTCTTGAAGGCGCCAAGGCCTGCGTCGTGGCGCCCTGCGTCTACGACTGCGCCTCGGCCCGCGCCGTCGAAATGGTCGGCTTCCCGGCGATGATGCTGAGCGGCGGGGAGGTCTCCATCGCCATGAACGGCGTCCTCGATTACGGCTTCACGAACCTCACCGACATCGAGTGGATCACGAGCCGCATCAGCCAGACTTCGCCCTTGCCGCTCGCGGCCGACATCGAGAATGGCTACGGCGGACCCCTCGCCGTGTATCGCGCCTGCAAGCGCATGGCCCGCGCCGGCGCGACCGCCCTGCAGCTGGAGGATTCAAGCGACATGGAGGAATCGACGAAGCTGCTGCCGCGGGAGCGCTACTACGCAAAAGTGAAGGCCGCGCTGGCGGCTCTCGAGGGCACCGACTGCATCCTGATCGCGCGCACCAACGCCGATCCGAAGACCGAGCTGGACGAGGGCATCGAACGCTGCCGCGCGGCCGTCGCGCTCGGTGCGCAGATGACGACCGTGGTGAAGCTGTCGAACCTGGAGGATGCGCGCTACGTCGCGCGCCGGGTGCCGGGGTGGAAGATGTATCCGGACGTGGGGGGCCGCCATGGGGTCGCCGAAGTGACGGTCGAGGACATCTACCCGCTGGGATACAACTTCATGACCATGCACTACACGCTCAAGGCAGCCATGGACGGGATGCTCGAGCATGGCAAGAGGAACTTCGCTCAGCAGGGGAGCCTCTACACCTGCGACAAGCAGGATGCGACCGGCATCTACGGCATGAGCGCGACTCCGCTGTTCGATCCACGTGGCTACATGGAACTGGAGGCCCGCTTCAGCGGCCGCGAGAAGGAATTCACGATCGTCGGCAATGCGGTCGAGGACTACCCGGCCGGGTTCGTGAAGACCCCGATCACCGACCGGTTCTAGTGCTCGGCGGCGCGCAGCGCGCGGAAGGGCCGCAGCGCCGCGAGCAGCAGCGCGAACATCACGGGGGCCGCGATCCCGACGACGATGGCCAGCGAATAGCGGATGTCGGCCGGATCGTGAAAGACATGGTCGGTCATCAGGCCGACGACCAGCGGACCCACCACCAGTCCCACGAGGGTCGTCAGCGTCACGTAGATCGCGGTCACCTGCGCGCGTGCGCGGTTCGGGACGATGAGCTGGATGGCCGTGCCGGCGCAGGGATAGGGCATCATGCTCAGGAAAATGGCCGGCGCGAGCAGCACCAGTGCGGCGGTCGCGTTCGGCATCAACGGCGCGAGCGCACCGAACAGGCCGCACCCCACGAAACCGAAGGCGGCCACCCGCAGCTGTGCGTCCGCGCGGCCGCGGCGCGCCAGGCGGTCGCTGAGCAGGCCGGCGCAGAACACGCCGCTCGTGCCGAACACCAGGATGATGCCACCGAACGCCAGGCCGATCCCGGCGCTGTTCCAGCCATAGGCCCGCTGCAGGAAGGCCGGTGTCCAGATGAAGAACGTGTATGAAACGAGATTCACCATCGCGAAGCCGCAGAACATCGGCACCAGGGCGGCGGCGCGGGTGCGCAGGACCTGCGCGACGGCTCGCAGCGGCAGCGCCGCCGCGCCGCCCGGTCCGCGCCGCGCGGGCTCCTGCTGCAACAGGAACAGGGGCACCAGCAGCAGCACCGGCGCGCCGACGATGATGAACGCCGCCTGCCAGGGCGCGAAGTGCGACAGCGGGGGGTGTGCAAGCACCGCTGAAGTGGTGAGCCACTGCAGCAGGCTGCCGCCGCCGATGAAGGCCAGTCCCTGGCCCACCGGAGCGCTCATGAGGAATCCGCTGACGGGCCGGCCGAGCCGCTCCGGCGGGAACAGGTCGCTCAGCATCGACAGCGCGGCCGGCGTGAGACTCGCTTCACCCACCGCCACGCCGATCCGCGTCAGGAACAGCTGGATGAAGCTGCGCGCGAGCCCCGAGGCCATGGCGAACAGCCCGAAGAGCCCGACGCCGGTGGCGATGATCACGCGGCGCGAGTACCGGTCCGCCAGGCGGCCGATGGGCACGCAGGCCAGTATGTAGAAGATGCCGAACGGTATGCTCTGCAGCATCCCGAAGTGCGTGTCATCCAGTGCGAAGGTGTGCTTCAGCGGCTCGATCATCAGATTGATGACCGTGCGGTCGAACTGCGAGCCCACCGAGGCGAGCGCCAGCAGCCCCGCGGCGAGCCACCCCTGCGCGGCGCCCGGCCAGGGACTGCGACCCTCAGGGGAGGTCACGGTAGGGGCGTCCCCGGATCGGGAGGTAGGCGATGCGCTGATCGCCCCGCGCCGTGATGTACAGCGTGCCCTTCAGGGCCACGGCGCCGCAGGCGTAGTTGATGGCCTCCGACCCGTTCGCCGCGAGCAATGGCTCGATCCGGCCGCTTTGCGGCTGCACGCGGGCGATGACCCAGGGCTGGGGGCACCGGGCGCCGGTGCAGGCCTGAATGGCCGCGACGGTGGTGCGCTGGCCGCCCACCAGCAGCGAGCCGTCGGCGAGGCGGTGAATGTTGTCCGGCATGAAGTCCAGGGGGATTTCCCGGCGCGAGCCGTGCTTGCGCGACAGCACCACCAGACGCCGGGCACTCCACGAACTGGCATAGATCAGGGTGCCATCCGCACTGGTCGCGATGCCGTTGCCGCCCGAGGTCGCCCCGTCGGCCACGTCCGAAAAACCGCGCTCCGGGTGCCATTCCAGGATGCGGCCGGTGTTCTCGCCTCGTGCCATGCGCGCAAAGGCCTGCGGGTCCGTCGGATCATGGAAGCTGATGACCAGCAGGCCGCCGTCGGGCAGCGTCGTGACGGCATTGGGCAGCGTGCCGGGCGGAAGCCTCGCGCAGCCGATCCAGCGCGCCACCGGTCGGGGGCCACCGGCGTTGATCTCGAAGATCTCGATGGCCATCCGGTCGCCGTGGTTGGCGGCATACAGGGTGTGCAGGCCGTGCGCACCGGGGCGCAGGGCGAGCCCATCGGTCGACATCCGCGCAGGATCCGGGGGGCCGTCGCATCCGGCGGCGGGTGGTGCCGCGGGCGCCGCGGCCGACCCGTCCGGGAACAGGACGGCGGAGGATTTGCGCGCTGTATCGATGAGATACAGGTGAGCGGGTCGGCCGACGTTCATGCCGCTGGCGATGAGCCAGTCCGAGTGCGGGATCCGCACCAGATCCTCGCTGGCGACCGGACCGCAGATATAGCGCAGGCCGGCGCTCGGCGCGCAGTCCGTGACGCTCTGCGGTGCCGTGCCCTCGGCCGCGACGCGCTGCACGGTGCCGCCGGAGACGGTGAGCAACAGCACGACCAGCAGGCGGCACGGACGCAGCATCGCCCAGATGCTAGCATGAGGCCCCGTTTTGCAGGATGGGGGAAGTCCAGCGTGAGAGAACGCTTCAGCGACCGGAATGTCGTCGTCATCGGCGGCAACAGCGGCATCGGACTCGCGGCCGCGCGCGCCTTCGCGCAGGAAGGCGCGAAGGTCATCATCACGGGTCGCCAGCCTGAGACCCTGCGCAGCGCCGCCCAGCAGATCGGTCACGGCGCCGTCGCGATCCGCTCCGACATCGGCGCTGTGGCGCAGATCGGAGAACTGTTCGCGCAGCTCGCCGCCGATCCCGGCCACATCGACGTGCTGTTCGTCAATGCGGGCGTCGGCGCCTTCCAGCCCATCGAGTCGGTCACCGAGCAGTCATGGGACCAGATCCACGACATCAATCTCAAGGGCGTGTTCTTCACGGTGCAGAAGGCGCTGCCCCTGCTGCGCAAGGGTTCCTCGATCGTGCTGACCGGATCCATCGGTGCCTTGAAGGGCATTCCGACCGGCTCGGTCTATGCGGCCAGCAAGGCCGGACTGCGGGCGCTCGGACGCTGCTTCGCCGCGGAGCTCGTCGGCAAGGGCATCCGCGTGAACGTGGTGAGTCCCGGTCCCACCGAGACACCGATCATCGGCCGCACGGCCGGTCTTCCGCCCCAGGCCATCCCGGCCATCCGCGAGCAGATGATCCGCAACGTCCCCATGCACCGGATGGGGACGGCCGAGGAAGTCGCGGCCGCGGTGCTGTTCCTGGCCAGCGATGAGTCGGCGTTCGTCACCGGGATCGATTTCCTGGTCGACGGCGGCTCGGCCAGCTTCTAGTCCCAAGGAGACACCATGTCAGCGTCCCCCAAGCCCGGCATCGAAGACCGGATCGCCATCCAGGACCTCATCGCCCGATACTGCTGGGCGCTCGACACCGGTGACGTTGCATCCTTCGTCGCCTGCTTCACTCCGGATGCGGTGCTGACCGAGGAGGTGTTCGAGGAGCCGGATGTGTGGCGGGGCCACGACGGCATCCGCGAACTGATCGAACATTACGCCGCCTCGCCCGGATTTCCGGGGCGGCAGCATCACGTCACCCAGACCCAGGTGAGCGGTGACGGCGCGCAGTGTCGGGTGCGATCCTTCGCCTTCGTGACCGAGTGCCGCGGCGAGCCGCCGTACACGATACGCTTCACGGGCTATTACGAGGATCAGGTGGTGAAGGTGGCCGGGGAGTGGCTGTTCCGCGAGCGCATCATCCGCCTGTGGGACGGTCCGGTGCTGGCACGTTTCCCGGGCCGTGGCGAACGCATCGCGCGCAAGCGGCCGCCGGAACTGGTCATCAAGCGAAAGTCCACGGGGGTCTGATCATGTCCGAGCCGAGACTCGAGTTCGCCTTCGAGATCCGTCTGCGTTTCACGCGCGTGCAGATGATCCCGGGCATGCCCAGCGGTGCCACGCGCGGCGCGGTCTACGTGGACAGCGGCGAAATCCGCGGTCCGCGCCTGAACGGCAAGGCCGTGCCGAACAGCGGCGGTGACTATGCCCTGTTCCGCCCCGATGATGTCGTGTCCTTCGATGCGCGATACATGCTCGAGGCCGACGACGGCACGCTGATCCTCATGCGCAACCGCGGCCACCTGTGGGGGCGCCATCCGGACACCATGCAGAAGCTGCGCGACATGGCCTTCAAGGGCGGCCCGGTCGTGGATCCCTCGGAGTACTATCTGCGCTCCACGCCCTCGTTCGAAGTCGCCGCCGGCCGGCACGACTGGCTGATGCGCCATGTGTTCGTCGGTCTGGGCGAACGGCGCACGGACGGCAACTTCGTGCGTTACTTCGTGGTGACCTGACATCCCGCAACCGGAGAGCCAAGCTCATGACCGCGCCGTTTCCGCACACCATGGACTTTTCGGGGCACAACCAGCCCTCCCGCATCGAGTGCGACATCTACGACCTGGTGGTCGAGGGGAACCTGCCGCCGGAGATCCAC
>DATJPN010000057.1:0-16845 GCA_035506335.1 Steroidobacteraceae bacterium
CTGCTGCTGTCCGGCGCCATCGGCGTAGATGGCCGAGCGGTATTGCGTGCCGACATCGTTACCCTGCCGCATGCCCTGAGTGGGGTCATGGTGTTCCCAGAAGGTCCGCAGGAGGTCCTCGTAGGAGATGACCTTCGGGTCGAAGATCACTTTCACGACCTCGGTGTGCCCGGTGCGGCCGCTGCACACTTCCTGGTAGGTGGGATTCGGGGTGTGGCCTCCGGCATAGCCCACGGCGGTGGCGTACACCCCCGGCAGATTCCAGAACAGCTTCTCGGCGCCCCAGAAACACCCCATGCCGAATACGGCCTCCTGCATCCCCGCCGGGAACGGCGGCTGGATTCGATGCCGATTCACGAAGTGCGTCTCCGGAACGGCGAGCGGCGTGGCGCGGCCAGGAAGCGCCTGCGCCGGCCCCGGAATGGTGCTTTTGCTGCTGAATGACGCCATGCGCTATCTCCTACAAGCCTGCGACCGATCATCTGCGTGGGGGTACACCGGGCGCAACTCAAGGCATAATCACCCGGCCATGTTGCATTGCACGAGAATATCGCGGAACCTGCCCGCGCCGGGAGTATCGAGGATCATGCCGCTGATGCGCACGCTGGCGCTGTTCTTGACCCTTCCTGCCTTGACCGCCTGGGCGCGGGGGCCAGCGGCTGCACCGCCGGCCGATACCGGCATCGCCATTCCGGCTGCCCGGAATGCGCCGTATCCCGGTGTCATCCATCTGTCGGTGGATCTGCGCGACACCGGGCAACGGATCTTCCGCGTGCACGAATCCATTCCGGTCCGGCCGGGTCCCCTGCTGCTGCTGTATCCGAAATGGATTCCCGGCGAGCACGGCCCGACGGGTCCGATCGAATCCGTCGTGGGACTTCGGATCAGCGCGACGGGCCAGTCATTGGCGTGGCGGCGCGATCTGCGCGAGCCCTACGCCGTCCGGGTCACGGTCCCGGGCGGCGTCCACGATCTCGATGTGGACTTCGAGGTGCTGTCACCGTCCAGGACGGGTCAGTTCGGCGAGAGCGCCTCGGTCACCCGGCACATCATCGACCTCGCTTTCAACCAGGTCCTGTTCTACCCCGGCGGGCATTTCGCCAGCGGAATCACCGTTCAGGCGGATGTCACGCTGCCGCCCGGGTGGCCATACGCCACGGCCCTCGAGCCACAGGCCGGGGTCGGCTCCGGGCAGGTGGCTCGCTTTGCGCCGGTGTCGCTGGAGACGTTGGTCGACTCCCCGCTGATCTGCGGCGAATACTTTCGCCGCGTCACCCTCGAGGAGGGTCGACCCGGCGAACCACCCGTATATCTTGACCTGGTGGCCGACGGGCCCGAGAACCTGGTCCTGACGCCCGTGCAGCTGCAGGCGTTTCGCGCCGCCATCCACCAGACCTCGGCGTTGTTCGGCGCCCATCACTACCGCCACTACGACTTCCTGGTCACGCTGTCGGATCACACCGGGCACTTCGGGCTCGAGCATCACCAGTCGAGCGACGACCGGCTCGAGGCCGGTTACCTGACCGACCCCAGCGCTTTCATCACCAGCGCGGGCCTGCTGACCCATGAGTACGTGCATTCCTGGAACGGCAAGTTCCGCAGGCCCGCCGATCTCGACGTGCCGATCTACGACGAGGCCATGCAGACAGACCTGTTGTGGGTCTACGAGGGCCTCACGAACTATTGGGGCGACATCCTCGCCGCCCGCTCGGGTCTGCTCACTCCGGAACTGTTCCGCGGCTACGTGGCCTGGCTCGCCGACTACCTGAGCCATATTCCGGGGCGTTCCTGGCGGCCGCTGCAGGACACGGCCAACGACGCCGCCGTGCAGTACCTGTTGCCGCAGGATTGGGCAACCTGGCGCCGGGGCACCGACTTTTACGAGGAGGGCGACATGCTCTGGCTGGACGTGGATACGAAGATCCGCGAGTTGAGCCACGACAGCCGCTCACTGGATGATTTCGCGCGTGAATTCGAAGGCATCCGCGATGGCGATGTCGGGGTGCTGGACTATCGGTTCGCGGATATCGTCGCGGCGTTGCAGAACGTGCAGCCCTACGACTGGGCCGGGCTGCTGCGCTCGCACCTGGACGCCACGGATGCCGGCCCCCTGCTCGATGGTCTCGCCCGCAGCGGCTGGCAGCTGGATTACGCTGAAGCGCCGGACCCCTTCTTCCTGGCCTACGAGACCGACAACAAGCTCATCGACCTCATGGCCTCGATCGGTGTGTCCGTGGACGATCAGGGTGGCGACGACGGCAAGAGCCCGGGCAAGCTGCTCGACGTGCTGTGGAATGGTCCGGCATTCAAGGCCGGGCTCGCGCCCGGCATGGTCATCGTGGCCGTGAATGGCGACAAGTACGGCGCCGCCGTCCTGAAGGCCGCGGTAAGGGCTTCAAGAGTCTCCCCGCAGCCGCTGCAGCTGCTCGTGGCGAGCGATGGCAGCTACTTCACCGTGAACATCGATTACCACGGCGGCAGCCGCTACCCCTGTCTGTTGCGGATCCCGGGTACGCCGGACCGGCTGTCGGATCTCGCCCGCGCGCGATAGAATCAGGCCATGGGAATCAGCAACGCTCACAATCTGCGCGCTCCGGTGGTGGAGTCGCTTCGTCCCTACGGCCTGCGCGTGAGCCTGCCCCCGGGTGATCCGCTGCGCAAGCTCCTCGGGCCCGAGTGGCACCGTATCCACTGGTATGCCACCGCGCAGGAACGCGATGCGGACCTGGCGGAGATGAGCCGCCGCCACGAATACTCCCGCGCGACGGATTCACCGTCGCTGCGCTTCGAGAAGATCGAAAAGCTCGCCGAAAGCCGCGGGCTATAGGGCCGCGGCGCTACTGGAAGGTGCGGCCGAGGAACAGATAGAAGGCTTCCCGGCCGTGCTGCTCGTATCCGGTCGCGAGGTACACGGGACCTATCAGGGTGTCGATGCCGAGGAAGATGCTCGCATCCTTGCGGGTGTTTGCCCAGTTGATGTCCCGGAGCTTCTCGTAGACGTTTCCGGCCTCGAATGACAGGCCAAGGTAGGTCGGAAAGTCGAACGGCCCGTCGCCGCCGCGCCCGATCTTGCGGTAGAGCAGCACCCGGGCGATGGCGTATTGCGGGCCGGCCAGGGAATTGGCCGCGATCCCCGAGAGGTTGAACAGGCCCCCGAGCGGAAACTGGGTGCGCACGTCCATCGGATTCGTCTGGTTGAAGGTCGCACCTCCCGAAGCCCAGAGGATTGCCGTCTCGCGTCCGAAGGTGCCGGCCCCGAGCCAGTTGACGGACAGCCGGTCGAAAGGCCGGTCGCTGCCGACCGTGTAGCGCTCGCTGTTCCACTCGACGCTCGCCAGCTGGCCATTGTGCGGGAACCGGACATCGTCCAGCTCATCCACCGAGAAGCGCGCGAAATAGCCGTTCGCATTGAACGCGGTCTTCGCAACCGGCTCCCCGACGAGCACGGAAGTTCCACCCTGCTCGTGGTAGGCGCCGATGCGCAGTTCACCGATATTCTCCAGCTCACGTCCGAAGTCGGCGCCCGAACGGAAGGTATGCACCCGAAACTCCGCGAGGTGATTCTGGTTGGAATCCACCAGGGGCAGGTTCACGTCGTCGAATTCGGTATGCAGGTCGACGAAGTACGCCGCCGTCTGCTGGAACGGCAGGTACAGCTCGGTGTAGATATGCGGCGAGGTCCCGGTCTGCAGGTCCCACACCCACTCCCCGCCGAGCTGCGTGATGTCCCCCTTCACCAGGCGCGCGCCGATGTTGTAGTTGGCATTGCCCTGGAAATCATCCTGCAATCCCAGTCCGAAGCGCACGTAATCGGGCCCCCAGGAGTTCGGCCGGGCGGAGATCAGCAGGCCATGCCGGTCCGCGTCGGTGAGGACCTGATAATCCAGGCTCTCGAGCTTGCCGCTGCCGTAGAAGTCCGCGATGGAGCGCTCCAGAGCCTTCGGATCCAGCGTCTCGCCCGCGAACTTTCCGAACAGGCCGTCGAGTGTGCTCACGTAGGGCTGGGATGCCGGATCGACCTTCACATAGTCGATATGCGGCAGGCCGTGGCGCTGCGCGCTGCGATCGGCCTGGTAGCGCGCATAGGCTTCGGGGCTCAGCGCGAGCGCCTGCAGTCGTGCGGCGACGTCCTGCGCCGCCCGGGAGCCGGCGGCCATCGCCCGGGGCACGATGCCGAAGTCGAAGGAGGAGGCGTTCCCCATGGCCGGGCTGATCAGGATGTCCGACCGGGACAGCGTACCCAGCTGCCGCGTGGCGTCGCGCCGGATGAGGATCGAGAGCATCTGGTTCGAAATCGCCGTGGCACTGCCCAGGCGGTCCCGCGCATACAGCGGTGCGCCCACGTCCACGACGATCAGCACGTCCACGCCGAGGGTCCGGGCCACGTCGATCGGCAGGTTGTCGGCCACGCCTCCGTCCACGAGCACGCGTCCGTCGCGCTCCACCGGCACGAACAGGCCCGGCGCGGACAGGCTCGCGTGCATCGCCGAGGTGAGATCGCCGCCGCTCATCACCACCGGTTCGCCGGTCGCGAGGTCCGTGGCCACCGCCCGGAAGCGCGTCGGCAGGTCGTCGAACGAGGCCGTCGTGGCGACCGGCAGGGTCAGGCGCCGCAACAGCATCTCGAGGCTCTGGCCCTTGATCAGCCCCTTCGGCAGTTCGAAGGACCAGTTGCGAACGCCCAGCGGAAAATTCACCAGGAAGCTCTCATCCTCCTCCTTGCGGCGGAAGTTGAGCTCCGTGCGAGGCGGCCGGTCATGAAACGCATCCTGCCAGTTCAGCGAATTGGCGACCGCCGCGATCTGGCTGGCTGACAGGCCGCTCGCGTAGAGCCCGCCGACCACCGCGCCCATGCTGGTTCCGGCGATGGCGTCGATGGGCACGTGCAACTGATCCAGTACCTGGAGCACTCCGATATGCGCCGCGCCGCGGGCGCCACCGCCGGAGAGCACCAGGCCGATGCGGGGGCGATGCCCCGTGGGCCCCGGGGCAGGCGGCGCCGCCGGGTCGGAGACCGGATCGGCGGCCCCCGCGCCCGCCGCGAAAGCCAGCATCACCAGACAGCCTGTGATCAGGGCGGCACGGCGGGTGTGACCGGGGCCGAAGCTGCGGAAGGCGCGTTTCACCCGGCAAGAATACCAGCACCGACGCGGCTAGAACGACTGGGCAATCACGAGCTTACGGTGCACCTGTGGAGATCATCGACAGCGGCCAGTAAGCTGCAGCCACGTGATCTTACGAGGAACCGCATGGCCTACCTGCTCTATCTGGCCCTCCCCATCATTCTCGAGGTGCTGCTCATCATCCATGTCATCAGGACGGGCCGGAACACGCTTTGGATCTGGTTGATCATCTTCCTGCCGCTGGCCGGCGGCATTGCCTATGCCATCGTCGAACTGCTGCCCGAGATCCTCGGCAGCCGCACGGCGCAGGCGACGCGACGCAGCGTCCGGCGTGCGCTCGACCCCGAGGCCCAGTTGCGGCGTCTGCGGGACGAATCCCAGGTCACCCAGAATGTCGCGAGCAACCAGCGTTATGCCGAGGAGCTGCTGCGACATGAGCGCTTCGAGGAGGCCGCCGCCATCTACCGCAAGGTGCTCACCGGGCTCTACGCCCACGATCCGGACCTGATGCTGGGGCTGGCGCGGGCGCAGTTCGGGGGTGGGGATGCGGCCGGCGCGCGCGCGACGCTGGAGGAGATCCTGCGCATGAATCCCGGGTTGCGCTCACCCGAGGCGCACCTGCTCTATGCGCGCGCCCTGGAGGCCGAAGGCAATGCGGACAAGGCGCTCGAGGAATACCAGGTCCTCGCGACATCGTATCCCGGAGCCGAGGCGGCGGTGCGCTACGCGCAGCTGCTCAAGGCACAGGGCCGGGTCGAGGAATCGCGCACCGTGGCGAGGGACCTGCTGGAACGGGCGCGTATCGCGCCGGCGCACTACCGCAAGGCGCAGCGCGGCTGGCTCGACAGCGCTCAGCGGCTCGTGCTGGGCCGCTGAACCGCTTCGATCCCGACCGCGGCCCGGCGAATCACCAGGATCAGGGCGAGCAGCAGCAGCGACCCGAGCTCGAATCCGCCCCCGCCACCGTGCGATCCACCCGTTGATGCGGCGGCCGCCGTTGCGAGCGTGACCACGCTGCTGGCCATGACCGTGGCATCCGCGGCGGACACCGCCGTGATGGTTTCGGACGCCGAGGACGGCAGGGTGGCCGGCGGGGTGAAGACGCCGGTGCTGCTGATCGTGCCCACGGTGGCATTGCCGCCGGTGATGCCGTTCACCTGCCAGGTGACCGCCGAATCGGCGGTATTGGCGACGGTTGCCGTGTAGGTTTCGGTGCCGGTCCCCACGATCACCTGCGCGGTTGCCGGACACACCGCCACCTGCACGGCCGGCGCGACCGCGGAGCAGGTGCGATTGCCCGCCGCGGTGGGCGCCGTCGAGGTCGCTCCGTTCGGACTTAAGACCACGTCGGCCGTATCGGTACGTCCGGCGTCATCCGTCACGGTCAGTTCCACGGTCGCAAGGCCACAGGACGGCAGGACGACGCTCGCCGTGGCCGAGTTCGCGCCCTGCGGGGTCACGGTGACGCCGCTGATCGCCCGCCATTGGAACGAAGTGATCGAGTGACCGAGCGCCGCGGCGCTGCCGGTTGCGGCGAGGGTCGCGGTGCCCTGGGCCGTGCTCGGCGAGATGGCCGCGATCGGCCGCAGTGCCGCCGCCACCGCGGCGCGCGCATTGGCCATCCCGGCGCCGCAGGTCTTGCCATCGAGGGTGCACACGCACTCGGCGGTCTGCAGATCGCTCGAACCGCTCGGAACGTGGCACATCGGCGGCTGCGGGCTCTCGCCGGCGGAGGTCTGCGGGAACGGCTGCGCGCCCTCCTGCAGGCGTGAGGTCATCTGGCAGCTGTTCAGGTTCGGATTGACGCTCGCCATGAGCGCGGCAATGCCGCTGACCAGGGGCGCGGAGAAGCTCGTGCCGAGGTTCGCGTTGGCGTACTCGTCCGTGTAGGTATTGGTCGCCGGAACCGTCGTGCCCGAATTGGTGGTGGTGAGAATGGAGTAGAGGCAGGCCGACCCCGGTGCGGTATTCACGCAATTGCCGGCCGGAGCGCTCAAGGCGACCTCGGGCCCGAGGCTGCTGAATCCGACCTTGGTGCCGGCGTGCCGCAGGCCGGCCACGCCGACCACGCCCGCGCAATTCGCCGGTGTATCGACCGGACCGCCCTCGTTCCCCGCCGAGACCACCATGACCACGCCCAGGGCGGTGAGCTGCTGGATCACGTCCAGGTAGGACTGCGGACAGGCGCCGCTCGAGGAACCGAAACTCATGTTGAGGACGCGCGCCGGGTTCGGATTGTCGGGCACGCCGCTGACGTGGATGCCGGCGGCCCAGAGCATCGCCTGCTGGATGTCGGAGTCGTAGCCGCCGCATTTGCCGAG
Organism: Steroidobacteraceae bacterium; assembly: GCA_035506335.1. Classification (GTDB taxonomy): domain Bacteria; phylum Pseudomonadota; class Gammaproteobacteria; order Steroidobacterales; family Steroidobacteraceae; genus DAIDKA01. The sequence goes on from DATJPN010000057.1 coordinate 7,445, forward strand.
CACGCGCACGGGAAGGATCTGCGTGCCCCAGGTGATGCCCGCAATGCCCGTCGCGTTGCTCGTCAGTGCCCCGAGGAGCCCCGCCGTGCGGGTGCCGTGCCAGCTGCTGTTCGTGACGGTGCAGCCCTTGAATGGCGCCGCGGAGGCATCGGCGCTCGTCACCCAGTCGCCGGGATCCGACGCATCCGCGTCCCAGCCGTCGCCGTCATTGGCGACCGCTGCGCTGGAAATGAAGTCATAGCCGGCGAGCAGCCGCCCGCCCTGGGATGCGCGCAGCAGGTCCGGATGATCGAACCGCACGCCGGTGTCCAGGTCCGCGATGACGACGCTGGCGCTGCCCGTGGTCGTGTCCCAGGCCGAGACCGCATCGAGGGCGGCGGGCGTGGACGGATCGTTCTGCAGGTACCACTGCTGCATGAACAGGGGATCATTGGGCACCTGGTGTGCAAAACGGCGCTCGTCCACCGAGGCGTACTCCACCTCCGGATCGCCGCGCAGCCGGGCCAGCATCGCGGCGAGCGGCTCCGCAGCCTGACCGCGGCCGATCTCGAGCACGTGCATGCGCTCGGTGATGCTGCGCACGAGGTTGACGCTCACACCCGTGCGGCGGCTCAGGCGACCCAACCGGGTCGGCGCATCCTCGGCGGTGGCGCCCGGGGCGGAGGTCCGCAACTTGAGGATGACGCGCGGCGCCTCGGCGCCAGCCTCGGGTGTGGAATGATGCAGGACTGGATTGAACTCGGCCGCCGGTACGCGCGAAGCGCCGGTCATCGTGCCCACGAGCGCCGCCAGCACGGTCAGCGCGAGGCTCAGGTTCCTGTATGGCCGCATGCGCGGGATCATCGCAGACTCGGGGCCCGTGGAAATGGGCCGCGCGTCACGGAGCCATGATCGCGGCGGGCAACTGCTGGGTGATGCAGTGGATGTTGCCACCGCCCAGGAGGATCTCGCGGGCCTGCACACCCACCACTTTTCGCTCAGGAAACAGGCGCTTGAGGATGCGCGCCGCCGCCCGGTCGGTGCGCGCATCGAGCAGCGGCATCACCAGGCCGCCATTGGCCAGGTAGAAGTTGACGTAGCTGCCCGCCAGTCGCCATCCGGCGACACGTTGATGGGAGCCGCGTTTGTGCTGCACCCCGGCCGCCTCGCGGGCGCTCATGTGCAGGGGCCCCGGCGAGGGAATCCTGTGGATCCGCAGGCGACGGCCGCGGGCGTCGCGCGCGGCCGTCAGACGTTCCAGCGCGTCGCGCGAAATGCGCTGTTGGGGATCGCGTCGGTCATCGGTCCAGGTCAGGCACACCTCCCCGGGCCGCACGAAGCAGGCCAGGTTGTCGATGTGCCCGTCGGTTTCGTCGTTGAACACGCCGCAACCCAGCCACAGGATGCAGCTCACGCCCAGGTAGTTGCGCAGGTGTCGTTCGATCTGCGCACGGGACAATCCGGGATTGCGATTCGGATTGAGCAGGCACTGTTCGGTGACCAGCGCGGTGCCCTCGCCGTCCACGTGAATGGCGCCACCCTCGTTGATCAGCGGCGCCCGGTAGCGCGCGAGCCCTTCGATCTCGAGCACCTTGCGCGCGACCTGATCGTCCTGGTCCCACGGCGCATACAGGCCACCCTTGAAGCCGCCCCAGGCATTGAACGGCCAGTCGATGCCGCGCAACTCCCCGGCCTCATTGGCCACGACGGTGGGGCCCACGTCGCGCATCCAGGCATCATCGTGCGACAGCTCGACCACCCGGATCCGGGCCGGCAGCTGCGCGCGCGCCGCCGCGAACTGCGCCGCGGACACGCCCATGGTCACCGGCTCGAAGCGCGAAATGGCGGTCGCGACCGCGGTGAAGGCCGCCTGCGCGGGTCGTGCCCGGCGGCGCCAGTTATCCGGCCGTTCCGGCCACAGCATCCAGCAGCCCGCATGCGGCCCGCTCTCGGCCGGCATCCGGAAGCCGTCCCGGGCCGGCGTCCCGCGCAGCGTTGCCGTCATGCGCCCGCGCGCTCGAGCGCCTGGGCGAGGTCCGCGAGCAGATCCTCGACATCCTCAAGACCGATGGACAGCCGGACCGTGCCGTCGGAGACTCCCGAGATCGCCGCCTGTTCGGGTGTCAGATCGCGGCTGGACATCATCTGCGACGGCACCACCAGCGATTCGGTCGAACCCAGGCTCGCGGTGATCGAAAACAGCTGCAGGGCATCGGCGAATCGTGCCGCCGCAGCCTCGCCACCGTTCAAGTCCAGGGTGACGACGGTGCCGAAGTGCTGCATCTGCCGCCGCGCCAGGTCGTGCTGCGGGTGGCCCGCGAGCCCCGGGTAGCGCACCCGCGCGACACCCGGGTGCGCCGCCAGCATTTCCGCGACGCGCTGGGCCGCGGCGGTCTGCGCCTCGTATCGCAGGAAATAGGTCTTCAGTCCCCGCGCGATCAGGAAGGCCGCATGCGGGTCCAGGACCCCGCCCAGGGTGCCGAACTCGCCGCGCAGGCGGCGGATGATGTCGCTGCGCCCGATCACCGCTCCACCCATCACGTCCCCGGCACCGGATGCGTACTTCGTGAGACTGTGGACGAAGAGGTCCAGCGGATACTGCCCGTGCTGGTGCAGCCCCGCGAAGGTGTTGTCGAGCAGCGTCAGTGCGCCATGGGCCTGGGCGAGGCGCGTGATGGCTTCGATGTCGGCCACCTTCAACACCGGATTGGTGGGCGATTCGAATACGACCAGCCGGGTGGGCGTGCTGCGAAGCACGCGTTCCACGCCCGCGAGGTCCTCGATCGACAGCATCGTGCTGTTGACGCCGAACCGTCCGAGGAGCCGGCGGATCAGATATCGCGTCGGGTTGTAGGTCTCGACGAAGCACAGGACGTGATCGCCCTGACGGGTCAAAGCGAGCAGGGCCTGGGACATCGCCCCGACGCCGGAGCCCGTGACCACGCAGTCGTCGCGACCCTGGATGCCGGCCAGTTGCAGTTCGAGCTGGCGGGTCGTGGGATTCGCGGCGCGCGAATAGAAGAATCCCGGACGATCGCCGCGCAGGAATTCCAGCGTGGCATCGAGGTTCTCGAAATCGAACTTCACCGACTGATAGATCGGCATCACCAGCGGACGGTTGCCCTGTGGCAGGGCCACCGCCGGTGGATGATTGAGGCTCGTGGATTTCTTCATGCCCTCAGCTCCGCGTGGCGCCGCCGGCGAATTCCAGCAGCCGGCCGACCGCCTGCCTTAGGGTAGCATCACGCTTCGCGATGCACAGTCGCACGTAGGGCATCGGCGGCGGAGCGACGTAGAACGGCGACAGCGGAATGCTCGCCACACCGGCGCCCACGAGCATCCGTTCGGCGAAGCGGACATCGGCGTGTGGCGGCACGCCCTCTCCCGGCTCGCCCGCCTCTCCCGGCAGCCCGCTGAAGTCCAGCAACTGGAAGAAGGTTCCTTGCGCGGGCGGCAATCTGAATGCGGAAAATTCGAGGCCCGCGCGCACCAGGTCGCGCTTGGCCTGGAAGAAGGCCGAAAGCTCGCTCCACACCTGCGGCTTCTCCTGCAGGTAGAGCGCGATGGCCTGCTGCAGGGGCGATGCGATGCTGAACGTATTGAACTGGTGCACCCGGCGCAGCTCGCGCGTCAGCGCCGGCGGCGCGATGCAGTAGCCGACGCGCCAGCCGGTGGCGTGCAGCGTCTTGCCGAACGAAAACACCACGAATGATCGCGGCGCGAGTTCCGCGTGCGCCGCCACGCAGTGGTGCGCGCGCCCGTCGAACATGACGTGCTCGTAGACCTCGTCCGACAGCACCAGGATGTCGCGATCGCGGATCAGCGCGGCGAGCGCATCCAGGTCCGCGGCCGTGGCCGCCGTGCAGCTCGGATTGTGCGGCGAGTTGATGATGATGAGCCGGGTGCGGGGCGTGATGCTGGCCGCGACACGCTCCCAGTCATAGGCGAACGCGGGCGGCAGCAGCGGAATGTGGATGCAGCGTCCGCCGGCCAGCCGCACGGCCGGATCGTACGAATCGTATGCGGGGTCGAAGACGATGACCTCGTCATCGGCGCCGACCACGGCCTGGATGGACGAATAGATGGCCTCGGTGGCCCCCAGGGTCACCGTGATTTCGCTCTCCCAGTCGGGCTTCACGTCATAGGTCGCCTGCAGCTTGCCGGCGATCAGCTGACGCAGCAGCCGGTTGCCCTCCATCGGGGCGTACTGGTTGTGTCCTTCGCGAACCGCCTGCGCCAGCAGCTCGCCGATCCGCGGATCGATGTCATAGTCGGGGAAGCCCTGGCCGAGGTTGAGCGCGCCCAGTTCATGCGCACGACGCGACATGACCGTGAAGATCGTCGTGCCCACGTCGGGCAGCTTGCTGCGGCCGAACTCGGTCACGGGGCCTCGCTGGCCATCGCCGCACCGATGACGCCGGCCTGCCCGGCGAAGTGCGCGGGCCGCAGCTCGGCCTCGCATCGCAGCAGGCCCGAAAATTCGGCATAGCGTTCGCTGACGGCGCCTCCCAGTATGATGACGTCGGGCCAGAACAGCGCATTGATCCGCTCCAGGTACACGTTCACCCGTTCGATCCAGGCGGGAAAGTCCAGGTGCAGCGCCGTGCGCACCCGCGCCGACGCATACTTCTCGGCTTCCATGCCGTGCAGCTCCAGGTGCCCGAGCTCGGTGTTCGCGAACAGCTTGCCTGCGACGAAGAGCGCCGATCCGATGCCGGTGCCGAACGTGAGCATGATCGCGCTGCCGGTCACGTCCTTGCCCGCGCCGTAGCGCATTTCGGCCATGCCGGCCGCATCCGCGTCATTCAGGAACACCACCGGCCGGCCAAGCGCCCGACCGACGACGGCGGCGCCGTTGGCGCCGAGCCAGGAGTGATCGATGTTCGCCGCCGTGCGGATCACGCCATTGCGCACGACGCTCGGAAAGGCGACCCCGACGCAGCCGCGCCCCTCGGGCAGGCGCTGCGCCAGCCCCGCGATGGTCGCCGCCAGGCGGTCGGGGGTCGAGGGATCCGGCGTCGGCGCCGCGATCATCTCCCCGAGCAGCTGGCCGGTGTCGACCGCCACCACTCCCGCCTTCACGGAGGATCCGCCGACATCGACACCCAATGCGTTGCGACTCATGTCCATGCCTTCTAGAGATTCGCGGCCGCGGCCATCTGCATGTCGCGCTCGCGCCGCCGGTTCTGATGGCGCAGCCACAGAGCCGAGGCGGTGATGCCGGTCGCGACGCACAGCACCATGATGGTGGCCAGCGCATTCACATCCGGACTGACGCCGAGCCGCACCTTCGAAAAGATCACCATGGGCAGGGTGCTCGAGCCCGGGCCCGCGACGAACTGCGTGATCACCAGATCATCCCACGACAGGGTGAAGGAGAGCAGCCAGCCCGAGACCAGCGCCGGCGCCACCAGCGGCAGCGTGATCCGGCGGAACACCGTTGCGGGGGTTGCGCCCAGGTCCAGCGCCGCCTCCTCCAGCGACTCATCGAACCCGACGAGGCGTGACTGCACCACCACCGCCACGTACGCCGTGCAGAAGGTGATGTGCGCGAGGACGATGGTCACCATGCCGGTGCCGCGCGGCCAGCCGATGGCCTGCTGCAGGGTGATGAACAGCAGCAGCAACGCGAGGCCGGTGATGACTTCCGGCATCACCAGCGGCGCCGTGGTCATCCCCACCATCAGCGTGCGGCCGCGAAACGGGCCGAAGCGCGCGAGCGCGACTCCCGTGAGCGTCCCGAGCACGACGGCGCCGCTCGCGGCGATGAGCGCGATCCGGATCGACAGCCAGGCGGCGCCGAGGATCTCGTCATTGCCGAGAAGCTCGCCGTACCACTTCAGGGTCGGCGAGTGGGCCGTGTCCCAGACCGTCACCAGCCGTGAGTTGTTGAGCGAGAACACCATCATCGACAGGATCGGTGCGTACAGGAACGCCAGCCCCAGGGCGAGCATCGCGCGCGCGAACCGCCCCGGGGAACTCATCGGTGACTCTCCATCTGCCGCCCTCCGGAGTGCTGGAACAGCATGATGGGCACGACCAGCAGCAGCAGCATCAGGATGGCCACGGCGCTCGCCAGCGGCCAGTCCCGGTTCTCGAAGAACTCATCCGACAGCACCCGGCCGATCATGAGCTGGTCGGTACGCCCGAGGAGCGAAGGCACGACGTACTCACCCACCGCCGGAATGAACACCAGCAGGGAGCCCGCGATGATGCCCGGCAACGACAGCGGCAGGGTCACGCGCAGGAAGCTCGTGAACGGCCGGGCGCCGAGGTCGGCGGCCGCTTCCAGCAGGGCCGCGTCGTGCTTTTCCAGATTCGAGTACAGCGGCAGGATCATGAACGGCAGGTACGAATAGACGATGCCCACATACACGGCGAAGTCGGTCTGCAGCATGGTCAGCGGCTGGTGGATGAGCCCCAGGTACAGCAGGACGTTGTTGATGACGCCGTTGTGCTTGAGCAGTCCTATCCAGGCATACACGCGCAGCAGGAATGACGTCCAGAAGGGCAGCACGACCAGCATCAGCAGCACCGTGCGCCAGGTGCCGTGGGAACGCGCGATGACGTAGGCCATGGGGTAGCCGAGCAGCAGGCACAGCACGGTCGAGACGAAGGCCACCTTCAGCGAATACAGGTAGGCGCTGACATACAGCGGATCGGTGAACAGGAAACTGTAGTTGTTGAAGTGCAGCGTCGGATGCGGCAGCCCGTTGATCCACTCCAGGAACGGCGCGTAAGGCGGAATCGCCAGCCGCATCTCCGAGAACGACAGCTTCAGCACGATGAGGAACGGCAGCAGGAACAGCGCGAACAGCCACGCGAGCGGGATGCCCGCCACCAGGCGCCGCCCGCGTTGATTCAGGGTCTGCAGGTTCTGCGGCATGCGGCTACTGCGTCAGCACCACGGGACTGCCGGGCTGCCACGACAGGAACACGCTCTCCTCCGGTCCGATGCGCTGCTCGGCATCGCGCGCCGAGTTCGGCAGCGTGACCCGCACCTCGGCTCCGGAGTCGAGCTGCACCAGGTACACCGATGCATCGCCCATGTACGCGATGCCGCGGACGCGCCCGCGCGCCACGTTCTCCGTGTCGGCGTCGACGTGGAGGAGCCCGTCCGGCGGCTCGCGCGTCATCGCGATCTTCTCCGGCCGCACCGCCGCCCAGACCCGGCCGCCCGGGGAGGAGGGAATGTTCCGGTCGACCCGGATCACGCAGCCGAGGTCCCGGCAGCGGATGCGGCGGACGTCCTGTGAGTCCGGGACGGCCTGGCCTTCGAACAGGTTCACCGAGCCGATGAAGTCGGCGACGAAGCGCGTGCCCGGGGATTCATAGATCTGCGAGGGCGTGCCCACCTGCACGATCCGGCCCTGGTTCATGACGCCCATGCGCGTGGAGAGCGTCATGGCCTCCTCCTGGTCATGGGTGACGACGATGAAGGTGACGCCGAGGGCCTTCTGGATGTTGATGAGTTCGAACTGGGTGTGCTCGCGCAGCTTGCGGTCGAGTGCCGCCAGCGGCTCATCGAGCAGCAGCAGCTTCGGACGCTTCACGAGGGCCCGCGCCAGGGCGATGCGCTGCCGCTGGCCGCCCGAGAGCTGGTGCGGCTTGCGATGGGCGAAGCCGCCCATCTTCACGATGTCGAGGATCTCCCCGACGCGGCGCCTGATCTCCTCGCGGCCCAGGCGTTCCTGCTCGAGTCCGAAGGCGATGTTCTTCTCGACGCTCATGTGGGGAAACAGGGCATAGGACTGGAACATCATGTTCACGGGCCGCTCGTAGGGGGGTACCGTGCTCATGTCGCGCCCGTCGACCAGGATCGTGCCGGAGGTCGGGGTCTCGAATCCCGCGAGCATGCGCAGCAGCGTCGTCTTGCCGGAGCCCGACCCGCCGAGCAGGCAGAAGATCTCGCCACGGTAGATGTCGAGGCTGACATCGTCCACCGCCACGAAATCATCGAAACGCTTGCTGACGTGCTCGATCCGCACGTACGCCGGTCGTGCGCCGGAGGACTCCCGCTGCGCTCCTGCTGGCTGTTCGTTCACCGTTTTGCCCTACTCGCCGGTCTTGAATCGGGTCCACATGCGGTTCAGCAACCGGGTGAACTGCGGGGTTTTCGCCAGTTCCGGCACCAGCGTGGCGCGCACCTGCGGCGGCGGGTAGATGCCCGGATCGTTCCTGACCGCGCTCTGCAGCGCCTCGAACGGCGGATCATCGCCATTGGCGTACTTGAGGAAATTGCTGTTGCGCGCGGCGATGTCCGGTCGCAGCAGGAAATTGATGAAGCGATGCGCATTGCCCACGTGGGGCGCATCGGCCGGAATCGCCACCATGTCGAAATTGCGCATCGCGCCCTCACGCGGGATATGGTACGCGAGTTCCACGCCCCGTCCGGCCTCCACGGCCCGGTCGTGCGCCTGCTTCACGTCTCCTGACCAGCCCATCGCCAGGCAGATCTCGCCGTTGGCCAGGTCATCGATGTACCGCGAGGAGTGTACATAGCGGATATACGGGCGTATGGCCAGCAGCGCCTGTTCCGCGGCCTTCAGATCCTGCGGCGACTCGCTGTTGGGGTTGCGGCCCAGATACAGCAGCACCGCGCCCAGCATCTCCGTCGGAGTGTCCAGCATGGCGACGCCGCAGTCCTTGAATTTCGACACCACCGACGGGTCGAAGATCATGCGCAGGGAGTCCACCGGCGCATCCGGCATCCGCTCCCTGATCCGCGCCACGTTGTAGCCGGGGCCGGAGGTGATCCACATGTAGTCCACCCCGTATTCGTTGCCCGGGTTGTAGACGGCCGACTCGCGCGCGACCTCCGGGTCCACGTACTTCAGGTTCGGCAGCAGCGACTTGTCGAGCTTGCGGTAGACGCCGGCGCTGATCTGGCGCTGCAGGAACGGCCCCGACGGGGCCACGACGTCGAAATTGGAATGCCCCATGAGCATCTTCGTCTCCAGGACTTCGTTGGAGTCGAAGACGTCATAGTTGACCTTGATGCCGGACTCGCGCTCGAAGTCCTCGATGACGCCCGGGGCGATGTAGTCGGACCAGTTGTACACGTTCAGCACCGGCTCAGCGGCGGTGCCGCCGCCGGTGCAGGCGACCAGGCAGGCGAGCAGAACACTCCCCGCGATCAGGGTCCGGACCGTGATTCCCATCAACCTATATTACAGGCGGCGCCTCAGACGTTCAGCAGCAGGTGCTCGCGCTCCCATGAACTGATGACCTGCAGGAACACCTCGTACTCGGCCTCCTTGACGAGCGCGAAGGCCTCCACGAAGGTCTGGCCGAGCAGCTCCACCAGCGGCTCGCAGGCCCGCAGCTCGCGCAGCGCCTCATCCAGGGACCGCGGCAGGCCGAACGGCAGGTCATGGGCGCTGCCCGTGATCGGGTCGGTGGGCTGCAGCCCCTCGGCCATG
>DATJPN010000058.1:0-20909 GCA_035506335.1 Steroidobacteraceae bacterium
AGAACATCTCCGAAGGTCCGGGCGTCTTGATGTCGACTTTGGTGCGCGAGGCGATGAACTCGCCGGTGATCATCTCCGCGTAGCTCTGCCCCGGTCCCACCATGGGATAGACGCCCGCGTCGGGGTCGATCATGACCTCGAGGAACGCCGGGCCGCGGAAGGCGAGGAACTCGGCGATGACGCGCGGCACGTCCTCCTTCTTCTCCAGCCGCACCGCGTAGCGGAAGCCGTCGGCCTGCGCGGCGCGCACGAAGTCCTTCTTGTGCAGCGAGCGGTCGCTCGCCGACAGCCGCCCCTTGAAGAACAGCTTCTGCCACTGCTTCACCATGCCGTCGCCGAAGTTGTTGAGCACCACCACCTTCACCGGCAGCTCGTAGGTGCTGGCGGTCTCGAGCTCGCCGATGTTCATGCGGATGCTCGAGTCGCCGTCGATGTCGATCACCAGCCGCTCGGGGCAGGCGAACTGCGCGCCGATCGCCGCCGGCAGCCCGAAGCCCATCGTGCCCATGCTGCCGGAGGTCAGCCACAGCCGCGGCCTGCGGAAATCGAAGTACTGCGCCGCCCACATCTGGTGCTGGCCGACGCCCGTGGCCACGATGGCCTCGCCGCGGGTCAGGCGATTGATCTCCTCGATCACGTGGTAGGGCTGGATCGCGACGCTGTTGCGGTCGTAGTTGAAGGCGTGGGCGCGCTTGAGCCCATCGATGTGCGCGCGCCATTCGGAGTAGTCGGGCCTGAAGCCCGCATGGCGGGCGTGGGCCACGAGCACCCGCAGCGCCTCGTCGAGCAGGCCGACGTGGCTCCACTGCACCTTGCGGACCTTGTCGATCTCGGCGCGGTCGATGTCGAACTGCGCGATGGCCTTCGCATTGGGCGCGAACTTCGCGGGCACGGTGGCGACGCGGTCGTCGAAGCGCGCGCCCAGGGCGATCAGGAAATCGCAGTCATCGACCGCGTAATTCGCATAGGCCGCGCCATGCATGCCGAGCATGCCGACGCACAGCGGACCCATCGTGTCCATCGCGCCAAGACCCATCAGGGTCGTGACCACCGGTATGCCGAAAGCCTGCGAGAACTGCTTCAGGGCATCGGCGGCTTCGGCGTTGATGACGCCGCCGCCGGCGTAGATCAGCGGCCGCCGGGCCTGCCCAAGCAGGGCGAAGAAGCGCTCGGCCTCGACCGTGCCGAGGTTGTCGCGCACGAGGTTCACGATCCGGCTGCGGTAGCCCGGCACGGGCAGGGTTCCCGCGCCGACGTAGGGGCCGCGCCAGTTCTGCACGTCCTTGGGCACGTCGACGACCACGGGACCGGGCCGTCCGGTGCGGGCGATCTCGAAGGCCGTGCGCAGGGTCGCTTCGAGCTTCGTCGGGTCGGTCACCAGGAAGATGTGCTTGGCGACCGCACCCATCAGCGACGCCACCGGAGCCTCCTGGAAGGCGTCGCTGCCGATGGCGGCGGTGGCCACCTGGCCGCAGATCACGACCATCGGGATCGAATCGGCCATGCAGTCGCGGACCGGTGTCACGGTGTTCGTGGCCCCGGGACCGGAGGTCACGAGGCACACCCCCACCTTGCCGGTCGCCCGGGCATACCCGGCCGCCATGAAGCCCGCGCCCTGCTCGTTGGCCGGAACGATCAGGGGCACCTGCCGGGTGCCCTGCGCCTGGGCCTGCTCGTTGAACAGGAACACGGCATCGTAGGTCGGCAGAATCGCCCCGCCGCTGTAGCCGAAGATGGCCGTGACGCCCTCGTCCGCCAGGACCTGGACGAGCATCTGCGCGCCGGTCATCGTCTGGCCGGCCAGGGGGTGCCCGGTGGCCCGGGCCTTGGTGACGGTATCGTTCATTTCAGGGCAGAAAAGGACGCAAAACCTGCAGCGGGTCTGGGAGAGTAGCAGTTTGGTGCGCGAAGAGGCTACAGTTGCGTATGCGTCACATCATCGCGATTCTTCTGCAGAATGAGGCCGGAGCGCTGTCGCGCGTCGCCGGTCTTTTTTCGACCCGCGGCTACAACATCGAATCCCTGTCGGTGGCCCCGACGGAGGATGCGACGGTGTCGCGCATCACCATGGTGACGAGCGGCTCGGATGCCGTCATCCAGCAGATCGTCAACCAGCTGCACAAGCTCATCGACGTGGTGCGGGTCGAGGACATGACCACCGGGGAGCACCTCGAGCGCGAGCTCGTGCTGCTCAAGCTCAAGGTTCGTCCGGAGCACACGGATGCGCTGCGCGGCTACGTGGTCCGTACCGGGGGCCGGGTGCTCGATCCGGCGCTCGACGGCTTCATCGTGGAGCTGACCGCGAGCGAGGCGGAGGTCACGAGCTTCATCCGCGACCTGGTCTCGCGCGCGGAGCTGCTGGAGGTCGCGCGCAGCGGCGCGCTCGGCATGGGCCGCAGCGCCCGGCCGCTGCAGCTCGTCAAGTCAGGCGGGTAGCAGCGGCGCGCTCTGGATCAGGAGGTCCGCCACCGGGCGGCCGCCGAGCAGGTGTTCCTGGATGATGCGTTCGAGGTTCTCCGGGGTGCAGTCCCGGTACCAGGTGCCCTCCGGATAGACGACCGCGATGGGCCCCGCGAGGCAGATCCGCAGGCACCCGGCCTTCGTGCGCAGCACCCCGCCCTCGACATCCGCAAGGCCCGTCTCACGCAGGCGCCGCTTGAGGTAATCCCAGGCCTCGGCCTGGACCGCCTCCGTCGCGCACTTGCCTCCGGTACACAGGAAAACATGCCGCCGGTTCGTACCGAGGCGGATCTTCTGCGCAGCCGCGCGCAGTGCATCAGGATTGTCCATGTCGGAAGTCTACCGCCTCCGCAAGCCGCCCACGCTTTTCGGGGCCGCCGGTGCGGCCCCGAAGAGTGTGGGTGCTGGGGCTTCGAACCCGCGCCTGAGGAAGGTCCGGCAAGGACCGGCGCGGGCCGTCCTTACAGCGCGGTGTCGTCGGTCTCGCCCGTACGGATGCGGATGACGCGCTGGATGTCGGTGATGAAGATCTTGCCGTCGCCGACCTTGCCGGTCTTGGCGGATTTGAGGATCGCTTCGACGACCTGGTCGGCCAGGTCGCTGCGCACCGCCACCTCGATACGGGTCTTGGGCACAAAATCCACCACATATTCAGCGCCGCGGTACAGCTCGGTATGGCCGCGTTGACGGCCGAATCCCTTTACTTCCGTGACAGTCATTCCCGAAACGCCGATGTCAGAGAGCGCGGCGCGCACGTCGTCGAGCTTGAACGGCTTGATGATCGCGGTGACCAGTTTCATGTTGTTAAATCCCCGTCCAGGTACTTATGGGCCATGTTACGCAGGCCAGAGCATTTTTGCAGTTTTCGTGCCATGCGAAAAGCAATTGGAAAATAACGGATTTTCAGGACTTCGCGCCCTCTGCGGCGGCACGACACGCACTGTTGCAGAGCATCACGGCCGGAGGCCCGCCCCGAGTTGGTGCGCCCGAGGCGATGGAGCCGGTCTTTCGGGCCATCGATCCGTCCCGGATTCGCACCTCGGCGGTGCCGGCCGGCCTTTCCGGGGCATCGTCCCTGCCGCAATGCAACGTGAATATTTTCGCAATCTTCCTCACCTACCGTGAAAATCCTTCATGCACGGGTGCCGCGAATTCAACGTGCGGCCTCGTGCGGTGGCTTAGATTCCTCCCCGGTGCTGGCCAGAGGGGACACCCATGACGCGCAGCCTGCGGCACGATCGTCTCATGCGGGTATCGCACTCCCATGTCGCGGCGACGGCCCGCGACGACGGCCACGAGCAGCAGCAGCTCGTGCAGCGCCTGATGCAGGAACCGTGCACCTACACGCAGTGGGAAAACCGGCACTCACAGCTCATGCAGCAGGTGTGCCGCCCGCGGCGGCTGCGCGCGCAGATCGTGTGCATGCGGGCGCTGACCTTAAGCCTGATCCACCGCCGGGCCGTGTTCGAATACCTGCGCGACGGGCGGATCACCGGTGAGAAGCGCCATCGCTACATTGCCCTGTTCTACGGCGCCCGCGATTACGCCAATGCGCCGATCCTCGAGCACGCGCGCTACACGCGCAGCTGGGTGAGCGCCTCCTGCTCGCGATTCATCGGCGCGCAGCTGCTTCACGACCCGGCCTTCGAGGCGCCGATGGCCGAGTACGAGCAGAAGTTCGCACAGTACTTCCGGCTGTACTGCGAGCTGCAGCTGGCGACGCCGCAGGACGCCGGCGCCGCATGCGGGACGGCGCTGCTGCCGATGTTGAAGGAGTCCGCCCGCGAGGCGCGCGAACGGCTGATCCGCCTGAACTAGCCCCTCACGGATTCGAGAAATACTTCTCCAGATAGGCCTCGAAGGAAATCCGGTCGGCGGCCTCGATCTCGCGCTGCTTGCGCAGGGATTCCTCGGCCTCGCCCGACAGTTCGGTCAGCCGCTGCGGATTCGGGGTGTGCAGATCGCGGAAATAGGCCTTGTGCATGGCCGACATGCGCAGGGCGAGGTCGAAGAAGGACTCGCCGGTCGAGGAGAGCTCGGTCAACAGGCGCGCCGAGGGCGTGAGCCGCACGTCGGCCACCTTGGCGGTCTGCGCGGCGAGCGCCGTGGCATACGGCCGGGCGGGATCCCCCCGGTCGAGCACCTCGCAGATTCCGGTCATGGAATCCAGGAGCTCCGCCGCCCAGGCCTCCATCGGTTCGCTGCGTCCGTCCCGCCACAGGGCAAGCCCCGGCTCGCGGCCGCGCCGCGCCACGGTCACGTGGTTCTCGTCGAGCAGTGCCTGCTCGGTCTCGCTGATCGGCGGACTGTCCTTGAGCACGCACAGGGCGAGGAACGCCTCGAGGAAGCGCAGCTTGCTCTGGTTCACGCCGACCGGATCGAAGGCGCTCACGTCGAGCGCCCGCACCTCGACGTATTCGACGCCGGCGCGCAGCAGGGCCCGGGTCGGACGCTCGCCGGAGGCCGCCACGCGCTTCGGGCGGATGAAGCTGTAGTACTCGTTCTCGATCTGCAGGATGTTCGCGTTCAGCTGCCGGTATTCGCCGTCGACCTTCACCCCGAGCGCCTCGTAGGCCGGGTTCGGCGTGTAGATGGCGCGCGTGAGATCCCGCACGTACTCCTCGAGGCTGTTGACCGACACCGCAAGGCCGGCCTGGTTGCGGTTGCGGTAGCCGATGTCGCTCATGCGCAGCGACGTCGCGTACGGCTCGTACAGCGTGTCGGGCGCGAGCTCGGGAAGGTCGATCTCGCGGCCCGCGAGGAAGGAGCGGCTCACCACGGGGGAGACGCCGAACAGGTACAGCACGATCCAGCCGTGGCGGCGGTAGTTGCGCAGCAGCTCGAAGTAGCCGTTCGACACGTACGCCTGGCCGCGCTCGCGCGAGCCGCGCAGCTGCTGGTAGGCCTCCCAGAAGCCCGCCGGGAAGGAGTAGTTGAAGTGCACCCCGGAAATCGCCTGCATCATCCGCCCGTAGCGCAGCCCGAGCCCGCGGCGGTAGATGCTCTTCATCTGCGCCACGTTCGAGCGGCCGTACTCGGCGATCGGAATGCTGGCGTCCGAATCGATCCGCCCCGGCATGCTCGTCGCCCACAGCAGCTCATCGCCGAGGTGGCCATAGATGAACTGGTGCAGGTCGAGCAGGTACTGCAGCAGCTCCCAGCTGCGCGTGAAGGGCGGTGTGACCAGTTCGATCAGCGACTCGGAAAAGTCCGTGGTGATGTGTTCGTTGGTCAGCGCCGAACCGAGCGCCCGCGGGTGCGGGGTGCGGGCCAGCTCGCCGTCGGGCCGCACACGCAGCGACTCCTTCTCGACGCCCTTGCGCCCTCCCTGCAATACCTGCGGCTCCCCCGAATTGATGAGGGCGGAGAGGCGTCGCTCGAAGACACGATCGATACCGGTTCGGGTCATTGGGCAGCCGGTTTGGGCGGTGGAGCGCGGCATCTTGCCCCCGTTTAGTGCCAATCTCAAACCGACGTGGCATTCTTGGCGCATGGTACGGGAGCGCATATGCTCGTAGGTTCACAGGTTCGGCGCGTCGCGATCATCGGCGGCGTGCGCATCCCCTTCGCGCGCGCCTACGGCGCCTACGCGGCGGCCGGCAACCAGGACATGCTCGAGGAGACGCTGCGCGCCCTGGTCCAGCGCTTCAGGTTGAACGGCGAACGCTTAGGGGACGTCATCGCCGGCGCGGTCATCAAGCACTCCCGCGACTACAACCTCGTGCGCGAAAGCGTGCTGTCCAGCGGGCTCGCGCCCACCACCCCCGGGCTCGACATCCAGCGGGCCTGCGGCACGAGCCTCGAGGCGGCGATCCTCGTGGGCAACAAGATCGCGCTCGGCCAGATCGAGGCCGGCATCGCCGGGGGCGTGGACTCCATCAGCGATCCGCCGATCGTCTATCCGCGCGCCTACCAGCAGCTGCTGCTGCGCAGCTACATGGGCCGTTCGGCCTGGGCCCGGATCAGGCCGTTCTTCGGCCTGCGGCCGCGCCACTTCAAGCCCGTGATGCTCGGCGTGGTCGAACCGCGCACGGGGCTGACGATGGGACAGAGCATGGAGCTGACGGCCCAGAAATGGCACATCACCCGTGCGGCCCAGGACGAACTGGCCTACGACAGCCACCGCAAGGCGGCCGCGGCCTGGAAGGAGGGCTTCTACGAGGACCTCGTCGTGCCGTTCCGCGGGCTCGCCACCGACAACAACGTCCGCCCGGACACCAGCGCCGAGAAACTCGCGAAGCTGCGGCCGGTCTTCGACCTCACCGCCGCCGGAACGCTCACCGCCGGCAACAGCACGCCGCTCACCGACGGGGCGAGCGCGGTGCTGCTGGGTTCCGAGGACTGGGCCCGCCGGCACGGCCTGCCGGTGCTGGCGTATCTGTCCTACGGCAAGGTCTGGGCCGTGGACTTCGCCTCCGGCGCCGAGGGGCTGCTGATGGCGCCGGCCTACGCCGTCGCCGCCATGCTGCAGGACGCCGGACTCGGCCTGCGTGATTTCGATTACTACGAACTGCACGAAGCCTTCGCGGCCCAGGTGCTGACCACCCTCGCGGCCTGGGAGTCCGCCCAGTTCTGCCGCGACGTGCTCAAGCTGCCCGAGGCGCTCGGCAGCATCGACCGGGCGCGCCTCAACGTGAAGGGCGGCAGCGTCGCTCTCGGGCATCCTTTCGCCGCCACCGGTACGCGCATCGTCGCGACGCTAGCGAAAATCTTGAGTGCCGATCGCGGCGCGAAGCGCGGCCTGGTGTCGGTCTGCACGGCAGGCGGCATGGGCGTCACAGCAATTCTCGAACGTGCATAATATGATGTGTGCGGGGAGCTGGGGCCGCACACGATACCGATGGCATCCGAAGACGAACTGCGTCAGAAATATCGAGAGGTGCTCGCGCAGCTGGAGTCGCAGGAGGCGCAGTCCAGCCGCCTCGAAGGGGTCCTGCGGCTTCTGATCGGGCGACTGTGCCTGGCCGGGCGGGGCCGGGACGCGCGGCTCGACGAGGAGCTGCGCAAGATCGGCGCCTTGAGCCGCAATCGCCTGGAGGTCGCCCAGATCAACGCGGTGCTGGAGCCCCTGTCGCGGGCCGTCGCCGGGCTCGACCAGATCGAATCGGACACGATCAACGCTCTGCGGGGGCCCGACCCGCAGGCCACGGGCAACCGGCCGAAGCCCGCCGCCATGCCACCCGCCACCGCAGCCGCCCCGGATCCGAAGGGGTCGGCGCCGCTGTCCACGACCCAGACGCAGCGGGCGCTGCATTCGGCCACGCAGGCCCACAAGGTCGCGCCGGCACCGGCACCGGCACCGGCCGTCGCGCCACCCGCAGCGGCGCCGGCGACGCCGGGCGATCCTCCGGCCGAGCGCGAGACGCGCATCCAGGCGGCCCTCGCGCTGATGCTCGACCGGCTCTCGGCCCTGCCGGAACTGCGCCCGGCGATCTCGGCCCTGCATGACCGCAGCTTCAACGACCTGTCCGCGGACGAACTCGCGGAGCGCCTGGAGCGCGTCACCAACCTGATCGGCGAGCAGCGCACCTCGCTGCTGCGCGAGAAGCGCGAGATCGAGGACATGCTGCGGCAGATCGATTCGCGCCTGGAGGCGATTTCGGCGTTCTTCGCCTTCGAGGACCAGGAACGCTCGAGCGCGCGCGACAACAGCAAGCAGCTGAACATGCTGGTCATGGGCGAGGTCAACGAGATCTCCACGGACATCTCCCAGTCAGGCTCCCTCACCGAGCTGCGCGGCCGGGTCGGCCACCGGCTCGATGCCATCAACACGCACCTGACGGACTTTCGCACGCGCGAGGAGGAGCGCCTGACGGCGCAGGTCGACCGCACCATGAGCCTGCGCGCGCGCGTGGAGGAACTGGAGCGCGAGAGCCGGGTGCTGCAGAAGAACCTGCAGGCGGAGCAGCGCGCCGCCATGATCGACGCCCTGACCGGCGTGCCGAACCGCGCGGCCTATGACGAGCGCATGGCGCACGAGTTCGCGCGCTGGCAGCGCCATGGCGGCACCGTCGCCATCGCGGCCTGGGACGTGGACCATTTCAAGCGCATCAATGACGAGTTCGGCCACATGGCCGGTGACAAGGTGCTGCGCATCCTGGGCCAGCACCTCGTGAAGAGCATCCGCGGCACGGACTTCGTGGCCCGCTACGGCGGTGAGGAATTCGTTATGATCATGATCAGCCTGGACGCCGAGCAGGCGTTGAAGGCCTGCAACAAGATCCGCGCCGGCATCCAGGCCATCGCCTTCCACTTCCGCGAGAAGCCGGTCACGGTGACCGCCTCCTGCGGCATCACCGGATTTCGCATGGGCGACACGCTCGAGATGATCTTCGAGCGCGCCGATGGCGCGCTGTATGAAGCCAAGGACGGCGGTCGCAACCGCTGCGTGCTGCGTTAAGGAGCCCGACAATGAGCGAATTCACCACTCTGATGGCCCGCGACGGGCACGAATTCAGCGCCTGGCTTGCGGCGCCGGCCGCGAAGCCCCGCGGCGCGGTCGTCGTGATCCAGGAAATCTTCGGCGTCAATGCCCACATCCGCGCGGTCGCCGACGGCTATGCCGCCGAAGGCTACGTGGCCATCGCCCCGGCGCTCTTCGATCGGGTCCGCCGCGGCGTCGAACTCGGGTATACCCCCGAGACGATGAAGGAAGGCTTCGGCTACGTGCAGCAGCTGCAGCGGGAGAAGACCCTGCTGGACCTGGCGGCGTGCATCGCCGTGGTGAAGCACGCCGGACGCACCGGCGTGGTGGGTTTCTGCTGGGGTGGCCGGATGGCCTATGTCGCCGCCTGCGAGCTCACCCTCGCCTGCGGCGTCGCCTACTACGGCGGCGGGATCGCGCAGGAACTCGGGCGGGTCCCGAAGTGCCCGATGCTGTATCACTTCGGCGGGCTTGATACCCATATTCCCCAGAGCGATGTCGACAAGATCCGGGCGGTCGACACGCGCGGCACCTTCCATGTGTACCCGGACGCGGAGCACGGCTTCAATTGCGACATGCGCGGCAGCTTCAATCCCGCGGCGGCGCAGCTCGCGCGGCAGCGCACGCTCGCGTTCCTCGCCCATAACCTGCGGGGCGAGGCGGCCGCGACGGGCGCGTAGCGGCCGCGGACACCGACTTGCGCTACATCAGTTCACCGGACTTTCGCCAGGATGACGAGCGGATCGGGGTGCTGCTGGTCAACACCGGCACACCCGACAGCCTCGAGCTTCGCGACGTCCGCCGCTACCTCGCGCGGTTCCTGAGCGACCCGCGGGTCATCGAGCTGCCGCGCTGGCTGTGGCTGCCGGTCCTGCACGGCATCATCCTGCGGACCCGTCCCCGCAGTTCGCAGGAGAAGTACCGCAAGGTGTGGACGCCCGAGGGCGCGCCGCTCCTGCAGCTGTCCCGCGAATTGCGCACGCGGCTCGCCGGCGCGCTGGCGCAGCGGGCGCTGGCGCCCTTCTCGGTGGAGCTGGGCATGCTGTACTCGACCCCCGGCGTCGCCGACGGGCTGCTGCGGCTGCAGCAGGCCGGCGCCCAGCGCATCCTCGTCCTGCCGCTGTTTCCGCAGTACTGCGGCGCCTCGACCGGCGCGGTGTACGACCAGGTGGCACGGGAACTGGCGCGCTGGCGCTGGCTGCCGGAACTGCGCTTCATCGCCGACTACCACGATCATCCGGGCTTCGCGCGCGCCCTGGGCGATTCGGTTCAGGCGCATTGGCAGCAGCACGGACGCACGGGCCATCTGCAGATGTCCTTTCACGGCATCCCCGAGGCCTATTTCGACAAGGGGGATCCGTACTTCTTCAAGTGCCATCGCACCGCGCGCCTGCTCGCCGACGAACTGCTGCTGAAGGACGGCGAGTGGAGCGTGAGCTTCCAGTCCCGCCTCGGGCCGACGAAGTGGCTGCAGCCGTATACCTTCGATGAAATGACGCGCCTGCCGGCGCGGGGCGTGGACGACGTGACCGTCGTGTGCCCCGGCTTCGCGATCGACTGCCTCGAGACCCTCGAGGAAATCGCCATGGAGAACCGCCAGCGCTTCCTGCAGTCGGGGGGACGCAAGTTCTCCTACGTGCCCGCGCTCAATGCCGGCGCGGGCCACGTGCGCTTCCTGGCGGACCTGATCTGCCAGCATTCCCAGGGCTGGTGCGACGCGGCCTTCAGCGCCGGCGCGGCGCACGCACCGCACGACACCCCGGCCTGAGCCGCCGGCACGGCGGTTGCCATGCCCGGAAGATTCCACGAACTGAGCATCGCGACCCCGGACATCCGTGCATCGATCGAGTTCTACGAAGGCCTCGGCTTCTGGCAGGCGAGCGCCGGGGATGCATGGCGCCACCCCTACGGCGTCGTGACCGACGGCCGCCTGGTGCTCGGACTGCACGAGACCCCGGATGCTTCCGCGCTCACCTTCATCCATCCCGACCTGGCCGCGGCGGCCGCGACGCTCAGCGACGGCGGCGTGCCGCTGACGCGGCGCCAGACCGACCCGGAGGCCTTCAACGAGATCGAGTTCGCCGATCCGGCCGGACACAGGGTGCGCTTCGTGGCGGCACGGACCTACTCGCCAGCCGCCCTGACCCAGGGCGAGGGCTCGCAACTCGGGCGCTTCGCCCACTACAGCATGCCGGCGCGCGACCTCGCGGCGGTGGCCGCGTTCTGGGAGCCGCAGGGATTCGTCCTCATGCCGGAGGAGGAAGATCCCTATCCGCACCACAGCCTGGTCAGCGACGGGATCGCGATGGCGCTGCATGCGCCGCGCCTGCTGCCGGAGCCGGCGCTGGTGTTCTGCGATGAGGACATGGGATCGAGGATCGGGCGGCTGCGGGACTCGGGTGTCGAAGTCGAATCCTCGCTCCCGCGCGGTCTCGCGCCGCAGGCCAATGCGCTGCTCGAGGCGCCCGAGGGAACGCTGCTGCTGATGCTGACCGGAACGCTGTGAGAGGCGGCAAGGCGTGGCGCGGTGGCCTGCCGGGTACCCGCTCGCGGGGTGATCAGGATGACATCGCCCGGCCGGGATCCGGGTTCGGAACGACGACGTGCGTCGCAAGGTCGTCGGCGAGCTCCACGGCGGGTCCGACCTTGCGGACATAGCGTCCGACGTCCTGCCATCCGATGAAGACCTGCGAGCCGGGGGCGCCGAGCTCGGGGCCGTGGAAGTCTCCAGGATGCACCCTGCCGACGAAGATCGTCGCACCGGGAAGCACGACGAAGGCGGAGATGAACCGACAGGCGTTTCCCCACTCCCACACGGCGAACAGGCCTTCGGCTTCGGTTCGCGTCCGCGGGCGATCGAACGTGAAGAATTCACCGATTTCCCTCGAGGCGCCGCCCCACACCCGGTAGAGGCGCCGGGGTGCCGATATCAGGACGGGCAGGGGTCTGGCCCGGAATCCGGCCTGCTGCCAGTTCAGGGGCGCTGTCGGACAATAGTCCACCCCGGTCAGCGGGCCCGGCGGGAAGCCGGCACGGCAATGCCGGTCGGCATCGGCCGCGTATGACGTGGGGCGCAGCGGGCCTGCGATTCGGTGCGCGGACATGAACACCTCTCTCCCGCAGTCCGGTTACTTGCGCTTCGAAGGCTTGCGCTTCGCCTTCCCGCGCCCGGCCCCGGGGGGCGTCTCATCGCCGCGCAGCTGCGCGATGATGGCCGGATTCTCGAGTGTCGAAATGTCCTGCGTGATCTCCTCGCCGCGCGCCAGCGCACGCAGCAGCCGGCGCATGATCTTTCCGGAACGGGTCTTCGGCAGCACCTCGGCGATGCGGATGTCGTCGGGCTTGGCGATGGCGCCGAGCTGCTTGCCGACCCAGTCGCGAAGTTCCGCGGCGAGCAGGTCGGCCTCCTCGCCCTGCGGGCGGGTGCCGCGGCACACCACGTAGGCGAAGATCGATTCGCCCTTGATGTCATGCGGCTTGCCCACCACCGCCGCCTCGGCGACGCGCGGATGCGCCACGAGCGCCGATTCGACTTCCATGGTGCCGAGGCGGTGCCCGGACACCTTGAGCACGTCGTCGATGCGCCCCATGATCCAGAAGTATCCGTCGGCATCGCGGTGCGCGCCGTCGCCGGCGACGTAGAAGCGGTTCTGGAATTTCGCCCAGTAGGTTTCGAGATAGCGCTGGTTGTCGCCCCAGATGGTGCGCAACATCGACGGCCACGGCCTGCGGATGACGAGGTACCCGCCCGCATCGGGCGCCGTCACCGGATCACCGTCCTCGTTGACGATGTCGGCGTCGATCCCGGGCAGCGCGTGGGTGCAGGATCCGGGCTTGGTCGCCGTGACGCCCGGGACGGGCGCGATCATGAAGGCGCCGGTCTCGGTCTGCCACCAGGTGTCCACGATGGGACAGCGCCGGCCACCGATCACGGTGTGATACCACATCCACGCTTCGGGATTGATGGGCTCGCCGACGCTGCCGAGCAGGCGCAGCTTCGACAGGTCGTGGGCCGCCGGGATCTCGTCCCCGAGCTTCATGAGGGCGCGGATCGCCGTGGGCGCGGTGTAGAGGATCGTGACGCCGTGCTTCTGGCAGATGTGCCACCAGCGGCCGCCGTTCGGCCAGGTGGGTGCGCCTTCGTACAGCACCACCGTCGCGCCGAGCGCGAGGGGCCCGTACGCCACGTAGCTGTGACCGGTCACCCAGCCCACATCGGCGGTGCACCAGTAGACGTCATCCTCGCGGACGTCGAGCACCCAGCGGGTCGATACCTTCACGCCGAGCAGGTAGCCGGCGCTCGAGTGCTGTATGCCCTTGGGGCGGCCGGTCGAGCCGGAGGTGTACAGCAGGAACAGCGGATGCTCGGCACCGACCCATTCCGGCTCGCACACCGGAGCCTGGCCCTCGATGGCGTCATGCCACCAGATGTCGCGGCCCCGGACCATCGGCACGTCCGCACCGGTGCGCCGGAGGACCAGGACCTTCTCGATGGTCGGACACCCCTGCGCCAGGGCCTCATCGGCCGCGGCCTTCAACTCGACGATGCCGCCGGCGCGGTGACCGCCATCGGCGGTCAGCAGCAGGCGCGCGCCCGCATCCTCGATGCGCTCGCGCAATGACAGCGCCGAGAAGCCGCCGAACACCACGGAATGCACGGCGCCGATGCGCGCGCAGGCGAACATCGCGATGATGATCTCGGGCACGAGCGGCATGTAGATGACGACGCGGTCGCCCGAGCGGACACCGAGGTGACGCAGGGCATTGGCGGCGCGGCACACCTGGGCGTGCAGCTCCTGGTACGACAGGCGCCGCGAGTCACCCGGTTCGCCCTCGAACACCAGCGCCGTCTTGTGCCCGCGCTCGGCCAGGTGCACGTCGAGACAGTTGTAGGCGACGTTCAGCCGGCCGTCGGCGAACCACTCGAAATTGGGTGCGCGCGACTCATCGAGGACACGCGTGAAGGGGCGGTGCCAGAGGAGCTCCCGGCGCGCCTGTTCGCCCCAGAACGCCTGCGGGTCGGTGGCGGCCTCGTCGTGCAGGCGCCGCAGGTCATCGGGCTTGAGTTGCGCCTGGGCAACGAAGCGCTCGTCCGGCGGGAAGGAGCGTCGCTCCTGCAGCACCGAATCGAGGTTCTTTCCTGCCTTCTTCATGGCATTCTAAGTATAGCCATGCAAGGCGCATCGCCGGAAAGTCATCCTGCCGTGGCCGCCTGGGTCGAGGGCGCCATGGATCCGGCGCAGCGGCGCGAATTCGAGGCGCATCTGGCCGGCTGTGCCGACTGCCAGGCCGAAGTCGCGGCGCTGCTGCAGCGGCGGTCGCGGCAACCGCCGGCCACCGAAGCGGCGCACCGGCCGGGACGCGCCGTGCAGATCCTGATCGGCGCGGCCGTCGTGCTCCTCACCCTGATTGTCGGCTACGCGCTCGGCTGGTGGGCCTGGCAGCTCGCGCACCGCTAGGCGAGCCAGCGCTGGATGCGATCGTGCAGCGGACTGCTGCGCGGAAAGTGCGCGATCAGGTATTCCATCTGGTCGGCGAGCACCCGCCGGCCCTTCAGGAAGATGTACTCCGCATAGGTCGGTGTGAACGGCACGGCGATCAACTGCATCTTCGCCTGTTCGGGCGTGCGCGAGGCCTTGTGGTTGTTGCAGCGCCGGCAGGCCGTCACGACGTTCATCCAGGTGTCCTGGCCGCCCTGGCTGAACGGCCGCACGTGATCGCGGGACAGCTCGCGGGTCGGGAAACGCTGTGCGCAGTACAGGCACAGGTAGGCGTCGCGCCGGAACAGCGTCTGGTTGTTCAGCGGCGGCACGTAATCGTGCCGGCAGTTGCCCGGGTTCCCGGTGTGCCCGATGGTCGCGACGATGGAG
Source organism: Steroidobacteraceae bacterium (assembly GCA_035506335.1). Classification (GTDB taxonomy): domain Bacteria; phylum Pseudomonadota; class Gammaproteobacteria; order Steroidobacterales; family Steroidobacteraceae; genus DAIDKA01. The sequence goes on from DATJPN010000058.1 coordinate 14,755, forward strand.
TTGACGTCCAGGACGGTCCGCCGGCCGGTGCGGGCATTGACCCCACCGTACAGCGGGTAGAGCGTCGACCCGCAGGTGTAGGCCACCTGGTTCTGATGGTAGAGCCGGGCCGCCTCCCGGTAATCGATCCACTCGAGCGGCATGCCGGCGATGTCCGTTCGCAGGACGAGCTGGGAGAGCCCGCGCGTCCCGTGCACCGCGATACGCAGGTCGCCGTGGTGGCCGTTATCGGCTTTGTCCAAGTCGATGCCCAGCATAGGTGCGGTAAGATACGGCAGCTTTGTGCAGGAATTCAACGCACGCCGGATGAATATTGCGGTACTGGCCTCGGGTGAAGGCACGACCCTGCAGGCCGTGCTCGATGCCTGTGCTGCGGGCCGGCTGCCCGCCCGGGTGGGCGTGGTGATCAGCAACAACGGGGACGCGGGAGCCCTGCGGCGCGCGCGCGCAGCCGGGGTCCCGGCGCGGCATCTGTCCGCGGCCACGGCCGGCGGCGGCGCGCAGCTCGACCGGGCACTGCTTGCGACGCTGCGCGAATTCTCCACCGACCTGGTGCTGCTGGCCGGATACCTGAAGCGGCTCGGGCCCGTGACACTCGCGGGCTTTGCCGGCCGCATCATCAATACCCACCCGGCGCTGCTGCCCGAATTCGGCGGGCCCGGCATGTACGGGCTGAACGTGCACCGCGCCGTGCTGGCGGCGGGCCGCCCGGTATCCGGGGCGACCGTGCACTGGGTGGATGCGGACTACGATACCGGCGCTGTGATCGCGCAGGTCCGGGTGCCCGTGAATCCGGGGGACAGCGAGCAGTCGCTGGCGGCCCGGGTCCAGTCGGCCGAGCGCCGGCTGGTCGTGGAGGTTCTGGCGGCCGCTGCCGCGGGCGGCTTGAAACCGCCGGGGCCCTTGGCGTCGGGCGCTACTTCTTGAGCGCGCGTTTGGCGGCTTTCTTCTTCTTGCTAGGATCCTTCGGACGGGTCTTGCCGAAGGACCCTTTGTAGATCTTGCCACGCCTGGATCGTGGATCTCCCTTGCCCATGCTCTAACTCTCCAAAATACCGTCGGCGCAGATTGTAGCACCCCTTGAAACCCCTGAACCCGGGCAGTTGACATGGAACCGATACAGCTCCGCACGTACGTCGGCGCGGCCTGCCTGATCGCGGCGACGCTCGCCCTCGCCCTGGTCGTGAAGCTGCACCTGGGCACCCGCCGCCTCGTGGCGCGCCTGCGCGGCGTGGCGTACGAGGATCCGCTCACGGGACTGCCGAACCGGGCCTACGCCGAAGACCACATCGACCGGCTGCTGAGCACCGGCAAGCCCGAGCAGTTCGCGCTGGTGATCGTGGAGGTGCGCAACGTCCGCGAGATCAACGCCGCGCTGGGGCATCCGGTGGGCGACGAGGCGCTGCGCGAAGTGGCGCGGCGGCTGCGGCAGAACATCGATCCGGACGATCTCGTGGCGCGCTTCACGGCCAGCCAGTTCCTGATCATCCTGCACTCCTGCAGCAGCGAACGGGCCGCGCTGCTGGCGCGCCAGCTGGTGGGCGTCATCCACGCCGGACTGCACCTGCCGGACGTGAGCCTCGATGTGCAGGTGCAGGCCGGATTCAGCCAGCACCCCGACCACGGCTCGGCCTCGCGTGAGCTGATGCGCCGGGCGCAGATCGCCCTGGAGGATGCACAGGGCACGCGCAGCCAGGTATCCGCGTATCGCGTCGGCCGCGACGAGGAACAGCGGCGGCGGCTGCAGCTGGCCGCCGGATTGCGCACCGCCATCGAAGGTGATGCCCTGCACCTGGTGTTCCAGCCGGAATTGAACCTGAAGAGCGGCGCCATCACGCAGCTGGAAGCCCTGGTGCGCTGGAAGCATCCGCTCCTCGGCGACCTCTCGCCCGCGGAGTTCGTACCGATCGCCGAGCACACCGGCAGCTCCCGGCACCTGACGAGCTGGGCGCTGACCCGGGCCGTCGGGCACATGGCGCAGTGGCACGCAGCGGGCCTGGACATCGATGTGGCCGTGAATCTGTCGGCGCCGGACATCCTCGATCCGCACCTGGTGGAGGAAGTCCAGTCCTGCCTGCAGGAGTTCGCCGTGCGGCCCTCGCGTCTGGTGCTCGAGATCACCGAAAGCGCGGTGATGCGCGATCCGCCGCTCGCGGCCCGCCACATGCAGCTGCTGAAGCTCGCCGGCGTGCGCTTCGCCATCGATGACTTCGGCACCGGGCACTCCTCGCTCGCGCAGCTGAGCCGCCTGCCGCTCGATCAGCTGAAGATCGACCGCGCCTTCATCACCCACGCCCACGAGCGGCCCGCCGATGCCACCATCGTCAAATCGACGATAGAGCTGGCGCACAACATGGGGCTCGCGGTGGTCGCCGAGGGCGTCGAGGGCGCGGCGGCGGTGCAGCTGCTGCGCACCCTCGGCTGCGACCTCGCGCAGGGCGAATACATCAGCGGACCCCTCGACCCGGCCGAGGTGCCCGGCTTCGTGGCCACGCCCGCAGGTGCGCCCGCGTGAGAGAATGATCCGATGAATCACGCACCACAGGCGACCGAACTGAAGCTGCGCACCGCCTCGCGGGTGCTGCAGGTCACCTTTGCCGACGGCCGCGTGTTCGAGCTGCCGTTCGAATACCTGCGCGTGCACTCGCCGTCGGCCGAGGTGAAGGGCCATGGCCCCGGGCAGGAGGTCCTGGTGACCGGAAAGTCGGGCGTCGGCATCCGTGCCGTCGAACCGGTCGGTCAGTACGCCGTGAAACTGGTGTTCGACGACGGCCACGACACCGGGCTCTACACCTGGAAGTACCTCTACGAGCTCGGGCGCGACCAGGAGGCCAACCAGAGCCGCTATCGGGCCCGGGTTGCGGCGTCAACGGCGGGCGGGGTGAAGCCGGCAGACGCATAAAAAAGGGCCGAGCTCTTGCAAGCCCGGCCCTCGAATACAAGACCCCCGTTATACTTTTGCCCCGGTCTTAAGCCCGGGGAAACGGGGCGAATCATGCTCCCGAGTGCGGGCGGATTGCAAGACTTGATTTGACATCGGCTTTCGATGACTAGACAACACCAGCCATGAGTGACACCGATCCGACCGACTTTGGATTCCAGAGCGTGCCGCGGGCGCAGAAGGCCCGGCGGGTGCGCGGGGTGTTCGATTCGGTCGCCGATCGCTACGACCTCATGAACGACCTGATGTCCGCGGGCGTGCATCGGCTGTGGAAGCGCTTCACTCTGGGCCTCACGCAGCTGCGGCCCGGACAACAGGCGCTGGACGTGGCCGGTGGCACCGGGGATCTGGCCGCGGGCATGGCCCGGCAGGTCGGCCGTGAGGGCCTCGTGGTCCTGACCGACATCAACGCCGCCATGCTGGCCCTCGGCCGTGACCGGCTCATCGATGCGGGGCTCGTCGGCAACGTGCGCTGCCTGCAGGCGAACGCGGAAAAACTCCCCTTCGCCGACGACAGTTTCCATTGCGTGACCATCGGCTTCGGGCTGCGCAACGTCACCGACAAGGCGGCCGCGCTCGCGTCCATGCGGCGCGTCCTGAAGCCCGGCGGGCAGCTCCTCGTGCTGGAATTCTCGAGGCCGGCCGCGCCGCTGCGGCCGCTGTACGACGCCTATTCCTTTCACGTCCTGCCGCGTCTCGGGCGGCTCGTCGCGCAGGATGAAGACAGCTACCGGTATCTGGCCGAATCGATCCGCATGCACCCCGACCAGGAGACCCTCAAAGGCATGATGCAGGCGGCGGGATTCGAGGACTGCGGGTACCACAATCTGAGCGGCGGCATCGTCGCGGTGCACCGCGGCCGCAAGTACTGAACGGCCGCTACGGATACAGCAGGAACGCGCCGCGCTCCTGGCGCCAGGCCGCCTCGTCGGCCTGCGCCAGCGCCTCCAGGTCCGCGGGCTGCGCCGCCGGGTCGTCGACCCATTCGCGCAGCAGCTCCCCGCCGTTCAGCAGGTCGATGGCCAGCCGCCCGACCTCGTACTCATACGGAAAATCGCGCCATAGCGGCGCATCCGGACGCAGCTGCCGGGCCGCCTTGAACGCCAGCGCCATCAGCCGCCAGGGCTTGAACTGCTCCGGTTCGTAGGCCCCGTCGTCCACATGGATCTGCACGCCGGCGCAGAGCGCTCCGGCATGCTTGTGGAAGGTGGGCTCGAACCAGCACGGTCGCAGCCGGCAGCCCCGCAGCCACTGCGGCGCGATCTGCTGCATCCGCGCGAGCAGCTCGTTGACCGGCAGATCCGGCGCGCCGAACAGTTCCAGCGGATGGGTGGTGCCGCGGCCCTCGGACCATACCGTCCCTTCGAGCATCACCGTGCCGGGATAGGCACGCGCCATCCAGGGATTGGCCGCGTTCGGGCTCGGGTTCACCCAGGTGCGCTCGCCGAGCGGCCAGCCGAAGCCCGGCGCCTGTGCGGGCATCCAGTCCTCCATGGGCACCACTTCGAAGTCGACGTGCAGGCGCAGGGTGCGCACGAACCAGCCGGCGAGCTCGCCGAGGGTGAGACCGTGGCGCATCGGCAGGGCGCCGGCGCCCACGAAGCTTTCCCACCCCGGTCGCAACGTCAGGCCCTCGACCGGACGCCCGATGGGATTGGGCCGGTCGAGCACCCATACCGATTTGCCGTGCGCCGCGGCGGCTTCGAGGACGTAGCGCAGGGTCGTCACGTAGGTGTAGATGCGAGTGCCGACATCCTGCAGGTCCACGAGCAGCACATCGAAGCTGTCCAGCATGGCCGCTGTCGGCCGGCGCACTTCGCCGTAGAGGCTGAACACCGGAATGCCATGCACCGGATCGCGGAAATCCGCCGTCTCGATCATGTTGTCCTGCTTGTCGCCGCGCAGGCCGTGCTGGGGCCCGAAGGCCGACGTCAGCCGCAGGTCGCCGCAGGCGATGAGCGCATCGAGCGAGTGCGTCAGGCGCTGGGTCACCGAAGCCGGATGCGCCAGCAGCGCGACGCGCCGGCCCACCAGCGGCTTGCGCAGCGCGGGTTCGGTCAGCAGCCGGTCGATTCCGAAGCGCATGGGTCAGATCTCGAGCGCGAAACTGTCGGGGTGGTGGAAGTCCGGCCGGGCGCCCACGTGGCGCAGCGCCCAGTAGGCCAGCGCTCCGGGCGCCTCTTCGACCACGGCGGCAGGACCGAGCCGCAGGCCCGCCTGCGCCAGATCCACCGGAATCTCCACCGCTGCGCGCAGCAGGACCCGGTCGGCAGCCGGGCGCAGTTCGATGCGCGGCGGGGAATCGACGCTCAGCGGTTCCATACCCGAACGGTACCCGGAAAACCGGTACGCCGCCCACTGTCCGTTCGGGGCGAAATTGAACTCCAGGTAAGGCCCGCCGGGGGCGCCGGCGATGAAGACCTCCATGCAGGTGTGGCGCCACAGGCCGTCCGTGGGCGCGTCCCACTGCCCGGTATTCCCGTCCGGGACGATCCGCAGCGCCGCGGGATCACCCACCAGGTCGTATTCGAGTTCGAGGTGCCCGGCGGACCGCGCGACGCGCACGAGGATCCGGCGGATCGGGGAAGCGGGATCGGCCGTGAACGGGCTCAGGGCCACGGTTGCCGGTCCGGGAAGCCTGGTCAAAGGGTTGCTCGCCTTAGGGAGTGCGGTTGCTGATAATGTACATTGGATGTTGCTGACCGGTATCGAAAGGATCCTGAACCGCTCCCTGCCGGAATCACCCCGTGCGCAGGCCCTGGCCGCGGCGCTGGCCGGCCGGAGCCTCGCCGTGGAGATGACGGGGGCGGGCGAGGTGGTCATCTCGAGCACCGGCGAGCGCATCCGTATCGTGCCCGGTGTGGCGGCCACCGCCGACGCGCGCGTGTGCGGGGGCCCCTTCAGCCTGCTCGCCCTGGCCGGCGGCTCCCCGAACCCCTCCGGCACGGGCGCCCTCGTGAGCGGCGACGCCGAAGTGGCGCAGCAGTTCCGCGAGCTGCTGACCCTGCTGAAACCGGATCCCGAGGAGGAGCTGTCGCGGCTGGTCGGCGATGCCCCGGCGCATCACCTTGGCCGCCTCGCGCGGGTCGCCGTGCGCGCAGGCGAGCGCGCGGCGCGCACGGGCTTGCGCAACCTCGCCGAATACCTGGCCTACGAGCGCCGCGACCTGGTGCCCGCGGCCGAGGGGCGGGTGCTCCTTAACGGCATCGATGCC
>DATJPN010000059.1:0-2722 GCA_035506335.1 Steroidobacteraceae bacterium
ATCGGTGCTGACACGAGCCTCATCGGAGCGAGCGATAGGGCCGCGCCCTCGGACCGACGAGAGGGCAGGTGCGCGTTCCGGTCGATCGTGAACATCGGATCCGTTGGATCGTGAATGAATGAGGGTTCAACGAGGTCCCGCGACACGATGCGCCGTGCAGGATAGAAAGCGGGACGTCGTTGAAGCCTGGTTGAACGAAACCGCGGTGGGCCGGGAGATCTATGGGTATTGAATGCGGACGGTGCGTGCGCGAGGAGCTGCCTTGGTCGAGATGTAACCGGCGCGGAATGGTTTGAGCAGGATGGCTGCCGCGACGAGAGCATCGCCTACGAGGCCTCGTCGCTCAAACTGGTGCAATCGACAGTGCAGTATCCGGAGGGAGGCACCGTATCGGGATGAAAGGGTCACGCTGATCTTGTGGGCAGCGCATGCTGCGGCGGGTTTGCCGGACTGGCGGTGATAGCGAGCCGGGATGATCATGAGCTGTCGCACCACATCGGTGACGACGCTCGCTGAGTTCTGGGGAGGATGGCGATCTCGACCATGCGGCCACCGCAGCAGGGACAGAGATCGAGGGCGTGACCGGTCAATGCCGCCAAGCGGGCACGATAATCCGCAGGAGGAACGTCCACGGCCGGGGCGGGCACGTCGAGCACGGTACGGATGGTGGCGAGCTTGGAGGTGCGATGGGAATTGGCCAGGAAGCCGAAGTGGCGGATGCGGCGGAAGCCATCGGGCAGCACATGTTGCAGGAAGCGGCGGATGAATTCGTCGGCGTCGAGCGTCATCACCTTCGGTCGGTCGGGCTGCCGGTAGTCCTTCCAGCGGAACCGAACCTGTCCGTCCGCGAGTTCGACCAGGCGGCTGTTGGCGATGGCGACCCGGTGGGTATAGCGGCCGAGATAATCGAGCACTTGCTGCGGTCCGCCGAACGGCCGCTTGGCATAGACGACCCATTCGGTCTGGCGCAGTGGACGGAGATGGGCGGCGAACGCCCCCAGCTCGGCAAGCGGCGCAAGATCGCCGAAGAACATCAACGCGCCGTCGGCAAACGCGCTCTCCAGCCGTTCCAGGAACAGCCGGCGGTAGAGGCGGGAGAGCACGCGGACGGACAGGAAGAAGCCGGGTCGGCAGGCGAGCCAGCGTCCGTCCGGTGTCAGGCCGCCGCCGGGCACAATGCAGTGCACATGCGGGTGGTGGACCAGCGTCTGCCCCCAGGTGTGCAGCACCGCGATCATGCCGATCTCGGCACCGAGATGCTTGGGATCGGCGGCGATGGTGCGCACCGTCTCCGCCGCCGCCTTGAACAGGATGTCGTAGACGACCGCCTTGTTCTGCAAAGCGATGGCAGCGAGCGGTGCAGGCATGGTGAACACGAGGTGGAAATAGGGCACCGGCAACAACTCGGCCTGGCGGTCGGCGAGCCACTGCGCCCGTGCCAGACCCTGGCACTTGGGACAGTGTCTGTTGCGACATGAATTGTAGGCGATGCGCACCTCGCCGCAATCCGTGCACTGCTCGACATGGCCGCCGAGCGCCGGTGTTCGGCACGCCTCGATGGCGGCCATGACCCGGCGCTGGCTGCTGGACAGCGCGGTCGTGGCGCGAAAGGCGGCGCCGTGGTGGCGGAAGATGTCCGCCACCTCCAGCGCAGGCTTCACGGCGGCGGTTCAGGCCGGCGGTGTCACCGCAAGACTGAGGCGGTCCAGCGGGCTCTGGGTCGCGGCGATCACATGGGTGGCAACCTGGGCGTAGCGAGCCGTGGTCGACAGCCGGGCATGGCCGAGCAGCGCCTGGATGACGCGGATGTCGGTGCCCGCCTCGAGTAGATGCGTGGCGAAGCTGTGCCGCAGAGTATGGACGGTGACCGGCTTGCCCAGATCGGCCCGCCGCACTGCCTCCCGGCAGGCGTCCTGCAAGGTGGCAAGGCTCACCGGCTGCGCCGGATCCTGGCCCGGGAACAGCCAGCGGCCCGGCCGGGCCAGCCGCCAATAGGCGCGCAGGATGTGCAGCAGTTGCGGCGAGAGCATGACATAGCGGTCCTTGCCGCCCTTGCCCTGCACGATGCGGATCAGCATGCGGCTGCTATCGATCGCCGCGGTCTCCAACGACGCGACCTCGCCGACCCGCAGGCCGGCGCCGTAGGCGGTGGTCAACGCCACGCGGTTGCGCAGCACTGGCACGGCGTGAAGGAACCGTACCACTTCGTCGCTGCTCAGCACCACCGGCAGGCGCTGCGGCTCGCGCGCGGCGACGATACGCTCATGCGCGTCACTTCGCCCGAGCGTGACGCCGAAGAAGAAGCGCAACGCACTAACCGTCTGGTTGACGTGCGACCATGACCGCCGCCCTGCAATCAGGTGAAGTTGGTAGGCACGCACCTCCTCCGGCCCCAACCGGTCCGGTGAGCGGCTGAAGAAATGGCTGAACTTGGCGACCGCGTAGAGGTAAGACTGCTGCGTCGCCGGCGAGAGGTTGCGGACCGTCATGTCCTCGATCATGCGCCGGCGCAAGGGGCTAAGCTCAGCCATCGGAGGCTCCTGTCTGATGAGGGTGGGATCGGCAACCCAAGCCTCTCAGACAGGGGACCTCCCTGTCGCAGTCAGCCGCCGACAGCTACCGCGGAGCGGTTTCGTTCAATCCGCACTCGATGGGCCGAAGCTGCATAGCGCCTACGCGCCACACCCTGCATGAGAGGTTGCATTGGACCCTACGGCTGGCG
>DATJPN010000060.1:0-37206 GCA_035506335.1 Steroidobacteraceae bacterium
CGGCAGGTGCTGGACCCGGGTGAGTGCGACGTGGTGTCGGCCATCAGGGATCTCACGGGCGGCCGCGGCGCGCATGCGTCGGTGGATGCCGCCGGCGTGCCGGCGGCCTTCGCGGCCGCGTTCCGCGGCACCCGTGTGGACGGCAACGTCGTGGTCGTGGCGATCCATACCCGTCCGCTGTCGATCGGCGCCATGGACCTGCTGATGTCCGAGGCACGAGTCACGGGCGTCGCCCTGTCGTGCAACGCCTTTCCCGCGGTGATCGCCGAGATGGCCGCCGGCGCCTATCCTCAGGAGGGCTGGGTCGAAACGATCCCCTTCGCCGGCGTCATCACCGAGGGCTTCGAGCGGCTGCACCGGCAGGAAGGCACCAAGATACTCGTGGACGTGGGCCGCGCCCGATAATTTCAATGCACAGGGGGATGAATTCGTGACACCCAAGGCCGCATATGAGATCCGGATGATCGGCGTGCTGACGCTGATGTTCGGCTTCGTGTTCTTCGACCGCAACGCGATGGGGAACCTCGCGCCCTACATCATGGCCTCGCTGCACATCACCGCCGAGCAGGTCGGCCAGCTGTCCTCGGGGCTGTCCGTCTGCTGGGCGATTTCCGGGTTCCTGATCGGCACGCTGTCGGATGCCCTCGGCCGGCGCAAGTCCTTCCTGCTGATCACCGTCGTGATCTTCTCGGTGTGCTCGGTGCTCTCGGGCCTGGCCCCCTCCTTCGGGGTGCTGCTGGCCTCCCGCATGCTGATGGGTCTCGCCGAGGGTCCGATCCTGCCCATCGCGCAGTCGCTGGTAGTGCTCGAATCCGCCGAATCGCGCCGCGGCTTCAACATGGGCGTGATGCAGAACCTCGGCAGCAATCTCATCGGTTCATTCGCGGGGCCCGTGATTCTCACGGCCCTGGCCGAGGCCTTCAGCTGGCGCGGCGCATTCTACGTCGCCGCCGTTCCGGGACTGATCTGCGCGGCGCTGATCTGGATGTTTGTCCGCGAACCGGCCAGGGACGCCATGGTGGCGTTGGCCGCGCCCGAACCGGGTGCCGCGGCGGCACCCGCCAGCGCCGGCGCGACGCTGCTGCAGGCACTGCATTACCGCAACATGTGGATCTGCATCCTGCTCAGCATCTTCATGGTGCCGTGGATGATCCTCGGCTGGGCCTTCCTGCCCTCGATCTACCCGACCCTGCGGCACCTCTCGCACACCGAGAGCTCCTGGCTGGTCGGCGCGCTGGGCATCTCCGCGGCGGTGTTCGCCTTCATCGTCCCGGGACTCTCGGACCGGCTGGGTCGCAAGCCGGTGATGATCTTCTTCACCTTCGTCGGCATCTTCTATCCGCTCGCCGCGCTGTACTACCAGGGCTCCTCGTGGATGCTGGCGCTGCTGGTGTTCCTCGGCTGGTCCGCGAGCGGCACCTTCCCGCTGTTCATGGCCACCATTCCTTCCGAGACGATCCCGTCGCGCTACGTCGCCACGACGCTCGGGCTGGTCATGGGCCTGGGCGAGCTCATCGGCGGCGGGCTCGTTCCCTGGCTCGCGGGTCGCGCCGCGGACCATTACCACAACCTCGCCGTCACCATGTGGATCGCCTCCGGGCTGGGTGTGATCGCCACGGTGCTGACGCTGTTCCTGGTCGAGACCGCGCCGGTGAAGGTCGCGGCGACCCGCAGGCAGGCGCCGGCCGCCGGCACCACGGTCGCGGCATGAGCGATGGATCCTCGCGAGGGACCGGATCTTCTTGATCAGGCGTTCTCCCGTGCGGCCGGCGCCTCGCTGGTGTCGGGCAACAGCGCGCGGCTGCTGCGCGATGGCGCCGACAACTTCCCGCAGTGGCTGCGCGCCATCGGTGGCGCGCGGCGGCACATCTGCTTCGAGAACTTCATCTTCTGCGAGGACGAGGTCGGATACGAATTCTCCGCCGCGCTGATCGAGCGCTCGCGGGCCGGCGTCGAGGTCCGCCTCGTCTACGACTGGCTCGGGTGCCTCGGCAAGGCCTCGAGGCGCTTCTGGCGGCCGCTGCTCGCCGCGGGCGTGCTGGTGCGCTGCTTCAATTCACCGCAGGCCGCCTATCCCATGCGCTGGCTGCAGCGCGACCACCGCAAGCTCCTCGCGGTGGACGGCGAGGTGGGTTTCATCAGCGGACTGTGCGTCGGCGCGCCCTGGCGGGGTGACCCGGCGCGCGGCATCGCGGCCTGGCGCGACACCGGGGTCGAGATCCGGGGTCCGGCGCTGGCGGACATGGAAAGCGCCTTTGCGCAGGTGTGGCAGGCGAGCGCAGCGGTGACCGGCGCCGCCGAGGCGGCGCGTCAGCCTTTCCTGCCACCGCCCCCGCCGGCGACCGCGGCCGGCGACGTCGCGCTGCGGGTGGTGGCCACGGCGCCCGGCCAGCTTGCCGTGCTGCGCCTGGACCAGCTCATCGCCGCCGCGGCACGCCAGACCCTGTGGCTCACCGATGCCTACTTCGCCGGGATTCCGCCCTACATCCAGGCCCTGCGCGCCGCCGCGCGCGACGGGGTGGATGTGCGGCTGCTGGTACCGGGCGCCTCGGACATCCGGATACTGCGGCCGCTCTCGCAGGCCGGCTACCGTCCGCTGCTCGAAGGCGGCGTCCGGGTGTTCGAATGGAAGGGTCCGATGCTGCATGCCAAGACGGCCGTGGCGGATGGCCGCTGGGCGCGGGTCGGCTCCAGCAATCTCAACATCGCCAGCTGGGTGGGCAATTACGAGCTCGATGCGCTGGTCGAGGACGAACGCTTCGCGGGAGAGATGCAGCGGATGTTCGAATCCGACATGGCCGCATCGACCGAGATCGTCCTGCGCCACGAGCGGCGCCGGCGGCACCGGCACCGGCACGAGGGCGCAGCGCCCCTCCACGGCCGTCTCGAGCGGCGCCGGGCCCGGGCCGGACGCGCGGCGGCGGGTGCCCTGCGGCTCGGCCGCACGGTCGGCGCGGCCCTGACCGAGCAGCGGGTGCTGGCCACCACCGAGGCGAGGATCGTCGCGGTCGTCGCCGTCGCCGCCCTGCTGCTCGCCGTCGGTGTCATGATCTGGCCGCGGATCGCGGCCGTGCCGGTGACGCTGGTGCTCGCGTGGATGTCGTTGGTGCTGTTCACGCGGGCCATCGACCTGCGGCGCGAGCGACGGCGCCGGGGCCTTCCCGCCGCGCATCTGGAGCGCACGCCGGGGCAGCCCACGGGGCCCGGACCTCAGGCCGGCGCGTAGTGCGTATCGAGGTCCCGCCGCAGCGTGCGCGCGGCGAGCACGTAGTGCACGGCGGACCACAGGCACAGCAGCGACATGATCATCAGGGCCTGACGGATGCCGCTGGCGGAGGCATCGCGGCAGGCATTTGCCAGCGCCGGCAATGATCCGGGCGGCGCGCGCCCGCCCGGACAGCTCGCGATGTAGGACGCGAACGCGTGGCTCGCGAGACGGTCGCTCAGGAAGCCGACGACGGTGGGCCCCAGGCCGATGCCGACGAGGCCCAGGACCAGCCCCGACACCACGAAGGCCGATGAGGCGCGCATGTTCGCGCCCACCATGTTCTGCGCCATCGCCAGGGTCGGCGAATAGAAGATGAACATCGAGACGTGGGCGAGGATCTGGACCACGACCGCGGCCATGAGGCTGTCGCGCGTGAACCCGAGGATGAACAGGGGCGTGGCGAGCGACAGACCGAGCGCCGGGCCCCACACATACCAGCGCCTGTCGAAGCGCCCCGCCCAGTCCACGCCGAATCCGCCGATCAGCAGGCCCGAGGCCATGGAGGCTCCGGCGATGAGCCCCAGCAGGCGACCCACCTCGGCGGGCCCCAGGTGGTAGTTGCGCGCGAGGAACGGGTTCAGGAACTGGCCGATGCCGTTCATGGCCGTGCCGGCGAGCGCGGCGGCGATCAGCGTCTGGCGCATCGCGGGCTTCGCGAACAGGAAACGGAACACGCTGAGCACCGGCGGCGGTGCCCCGCGGGAGGCCGGCGCGGGGTCGAACGCGCCGCGCGGCGGCTCGCGCAGCGTGAGCAGCACCAGCAGCGAGACCACGACTCCCGCCGAACCGATGACGACGAAGGTGCTGCGCCAGCCATAGTGCTGGGCGAGCCACCCGCCGAGCACCGAGCCGGTGACCACGCCGAGCGGCGCGCCGAGCCAGATGATGGCCATCGCGGAGGCGCGGCGCGCCATCGGGTAGTGATCCCCCACGAGCGATGCCACCGGCGGCCCGAAGCCGCCGTCGCCGATGCCGACGCCGATCCGGTACAGAAGCAGGCGGCCGAATCCCTGCGCCGTGCTGCACAGCATGGCCATCACGCCGAACAGGCCCACGCAGGCGGCGATGATGCGGGTGCGGCTATGGTGCTCCGCGAGGCGCGCCAGCGGCAGTCCCATGAGCGTGTAGAAGATCGCAAAACCGAGCCCCTGGATGAGACCCAGCTCGGAGTCCGTGAATTTCAGGTCCAGCTTCAGCGCCTGGGCCGAAGCCGCCAGCCCCTGCCGATCGGCGAGATTCAGGCCGCTGACGAGCACCAGCATGGCGAGCAGCCATGCCCGATAACCGCGCGAATACTTCGCTGCGGCGGACGCCTCGATCGCGGCTTCTGTCATGGATCATCCCCCGGGCGGCTTTGAATGTGCGGGCCGTCACAGAATCGGCGACGCCAGTGTAATCCGAACCAGGGATCCATGGCATTTGACATAGCAAGACCTTCTTGAGGGTCTCCCGCCGCGTGCGCGCTCTCAAAAGCTGTGCGTCGGTACGCGGCACGGTCGTACGGCGTGCCGCTAACCTTCATCATATGAAAAACATCCCTGCAGTCGCCGCCGCGACCCCCGATGCGGAATCCGTGGCTCTCGTGGCGCGCCAGCCCATCTACGGCAAGGCCATGACGGTCATCGCCTATGAACTGCAGTACGCCGCCGCGCGTCCGCGGGCGCCAGGCGCGGTCCCGAAGGAAGATGCCCTGCGGATGCTGGCCGATGCCGCCCTGGACATCGGCCTGGACCGCCTCGCCGGCGCACTGCCCGTCCACATCGCCTACCCGCGCGAACTGCTCGTTGCCGAAAAACCGCTGTCGCTGCATCCGGACCGGGTGATCATCGGGATCCCAGGCCTGCTGGTCGCCGACGAGCCGGCACTGCGCGGCATCCGCGCGCTGCGCGAGCGCGGCCACCACATCGCGCTTGGCGATTTCGCCCCGCTCCTCACCCGCCCGGAGCTGCTGGACCTGGTCGACATCGTCAAGGTGCCCCTGTCCGTCCTCGAGCCCTCGCAGCTGGCAGCCGTGGCACCCGAACTCATCCGCCGCGGCCTCAAACTGATCGCCACCTCGGTGACGACGATCGAGCAGTTCGAGCAGGCCAGCCAGCTCGGCTTCGACGGCTTCCAGGGTGACTTCCTGCAGCGCCCCGAGCAGTTCCATTCGCAGCGCGCGCCGCGCAACGGCCTGGGGACCCTGCGGCTGGTCGCGACCCTGCAGAACCCGGACTGCACCATGCGCGAGGTGGAGCAGCTGATTTCGCAGGACCTGTCGATGTCCTACCGTGTCCTGCGCTGCATCAACTCCAGTTACTTCGGGCTGCCGCAGAAGGTGGATTCGATCCGCCAGGCGCTGGTGCTGCTCGGCATGGACAACCTGCGCCAGCTGTGCACGCTGGCGGCGCTGCAGCAACTGGAGAACCGCCCGCCGAGTCTGTTCGTGACCGCGATGGCGCGCGCGCACATGTGCGAGCAGCTGGCGCGACTGGCCGGGCAGACGCCGACCGCGCCGTTCTTCATCACCGGACTGTTCTCGATGCTCGACGTGCTGATGGGCATGCCGATGGCGAAGATCGTCGATGAACTGCCGCTGGCGCCGGCCGTGGAGAACGCGCTGGTGGCCGGCGATGGCGATGCGGGGGCCGCCCTGGCCTGCGCCAAGGCCTATGAATCAGCGACCTGGATCCACGCGCGCTATCGGGACATCGCCCCGCACCTGATCCGCGCCGCGTACCTGGATGCCGTCTATGGCGCCGAGCAGGCGCTGCTGCAGATGCAGGCTCCGGGCGCCGGGATCGCGGCATCGCAGCCGGTGAGGCCCGGACGGCGCTGAGGCACGCCTCAGTACGGGTCGATCTTTCCGGTCGAGAAATTCACGATCTTGCCGTTCGTCGCCGGGGACATTGCGTCGATGGCTTTGATCAGCTTGGCCACTTCGGGCTCGATCGCCGAGGCGCCCTGCATCGCCTTCGTGTCGTCCTTGGTCGCCACGAACACCGGCTGGAACAACCCCACCAGCACGCCCTGCGGCTTCAGGGCCACGGTCAGCAGCGTCATGTACTTGTTGAGCGCCGCCTTGCTCGCGCCGTAGTTCATGCCCATCGCGCCGGCCATGGGCGCGCCGAAGGAGCCGGCCATGGAAGTGATGGTCGCCATGCGCTTGCCCCGGGAGGCCAGCACATTCGGCGCGAAGGCCTGCACCACGCGCATCGGCCCGAGCGTATTCACGTCGAAGTCGTGGCGCGCGGCGTCGAAGTCGATCTTGTCATAAGGCTTCATCACCTCGGCCATGTCGGCGGCGAAGGTCGGCTCCACGGCGGCCGCATTGTTGAGCAGGACGTCGATGGGCTGGCCCCGGTACTTCGCCGCCAGCGCCCGGATCATCGCCGAGTCGGTCACGTCGAGCTGCTCGATCACGAGGTTCGGATGCGCGGCGCGAATGGCCTCCAGCGCCTTCAGTCCCGGGTCGCCGGCCGGACGGCGGGCGGTCGCGATCACATTCCAGCCCAGGGCGGCATACTGGCGGGCAAGCTCCAGCCCCAGTCCGTGGTTCGAACCGGTGATCAGCACGGTCGAGGCGTCCTTGTTGAAGGCCGCCGAGGCCAGCCCGGGCAGGACGAGGGGCAACAGGCCCAGGAGCAGGAGCGAGGCGATTCTCTTCAGGCTGGACATGGGGGCGGTGACTCCGTGAGAGGGCCGACGGGGGTGCAAAGATAGCACCTTGGTGCGCCAAATCACCGCAGGACTCTTGTCTTTGCAGCGAATGCGGTGCTAGGGTTGCAGGGCATGAACGTGAGCCGCGCCATCCCGAATGCCACCCCCGACGCCCCGGCGTCCGGGCTGCTTGCGCTGCTGCTCCTGCGCCGCTAGGCGCAACATCCCAACGCGCTACCCGTCGGCGCCATCAAGACGGTAACCCACGCAGCCACCGGATCCGCCCCTGACAAGGACCGGGAGCCTCGTATGCCGTACCCTCATGCTCTGGTGATTCCATGTTGAAGACTCCGTCCGAAAAATACCGGCCCTTCGCCCCGATCGGCTTGACCGACCGGACCTGGCCGAATCGCGTCATCACCCAGGCGCCCACCTGGTGCAGCGTCGACCTGCGCGACGGCAACCAGGCCCTCATCGAACCGATGAACCCGGCGCGCAAGCACCGCATGTTCGGGCAGCTCGTGAAGCTCGGTTTCAAGGAAATCGAGGTCGGCTTCCCGGCCGCCTCGCAGACCGATTTCGACTTCGTCCGCGAACTCATCGACGGCGGGCTGATTCCGGATGACGTGACCATCCAGGTGCTGACGCAGGCGCGCCCGGAAATCATCGCCCGTACCTACCAGGCGCTCGAGGGCGCGCGGCGCGTGATCGTGCACGTCTACAACTCCACCTCGATCACGCAGCGCCGCGTCGTGTTCAAGCTCGATCGCGCGGGCATCAAGGACATCGCGGTGCGCGGCGCCGAGTGCGTGCGGCGCGAGGCCGAGCGCCGCCCGGGCACCGACTGGGTGTTCCAGTACAGCCCCGAGAGCTTCACGGGCACGGAACTGGACTATGCGGTGGAGGTGTGTGACGCCGTCACGCAGGTGTGGCAGCCGACCCGGGAGCGCAAGGCCATCCTGAACCTGCCGGCCACGGTCGAAATGGCGACCCCGAACATCTACGCCGACCAGATCGAGTGGTTCGGCCGGCACGTCGCCCACCGCGACTGCGTCATCATCAGCGTGCACCCGCACAACGACCGCGGCACGGCGGTCGCGGCGGCGGAGCTCGCCGTCATGGCCGGCGCGGACCGGGTCGAAGGCACGCTGTTCGGCAACGGTGAGCGCACCGGCAATGTCGATGTGGTGACCCTCGCCCTGAACCTGTATTCCCAGGGCGTGAACCCGGGGCTGGATTTTTCGAACATCAACGAGGTCGCGCGCTGCGCGGAGGCCTGCAACCAGCTGCCCATCCACCCGCGCCATCCCTACGTGGGCGACCTGGTGTTCACGGCATTCTCCGGTTCCCACCAGGATGCCATCAAGAAGGGCTTCGCGGCCCTGCAGCCGGGCGCCGTCTGGGATGTCCCCTACCTGCCGATCGATCCGCAGGACCTCGGGCGCACCTACGATTCGATCATCCGGGTCAACAGCCAGTCGGGCAAGGGCGGCGTCGCCTTCCTGCTCGAACGCGACCACCAGTTCGTGCTGCCGCGGCGGCTGCAGATCGAGTTCAGCCAGGTCGTGCAGGCCGCGGCCGATGCCTCCGGCAAGGAGCTGAGCAGCGATGAGCTGGCGGAACTGTTCGCCGCCGAATACCTGCGCACGGCGTCGCCCTTCGTGTACCGCTCCCACCAGCTCTCGACCACCGCGGACGGCACCGACCGCGAGCGCATCACCCTGCACGTGGATCGCGACGGCATCCCCGTGACCCTGACCGGTACCGGTTCCGGGCCCATCGACGCCCTCGTGAATGCGCTGCAGCTGCCCATGGACGTGCTCTCCTACTCGGAGCACTCCCGCTCGGCCGGCAGCGGCGCGCAGGCGGTCGCCTACGTCGAGATCACGACCCGCTCGCGCGTGACGCTGTTCGGCGTCGGCATCCACGCCAACATCATCACCGCATCGATCCTGGCCGTGCTGTCCGCCGTGAACCGGGCCACGGCCCGCGGCGCGATGAGCGTCGCGGCCTGATCAGTACCGGGCAAGCAGGTCATCGACGTCGCTGCGCGCGGCCTGCAGGGCCTCGCGCAGCGGCACCTGCGGGCGCGCGCCGCCGTTGACGAGGGCGGCGAAGGCGATCCAGCCCCCATCGCGCTTGCGCAGGTAACCGGCCACACCCAGGACCGAATGCGGGACCTCCATGCTGCCGGTCTTGACCGCGACCCGGTCGAGCCAGGCCTCGCTCCCGTCCCGCAGGAAGCCGAACGGCGCATCCCGTGGCACGTTGAACCCCGCGTAGTAGGCGGGGAAGCGGCGCGTGTCCCGATACGCATGCGCCAGTACCCTGACCAGGTCATTCGCCGAGAGCCGGTTCTCCGGCGTCAACCCGCTGCCGCTCAGGAGGGGCGCCCGCGCGCTCGCCGGGACCTCGAGAGCGGCCAGGAAGTCCGCGACCACCGCCGCGGCATCGGACAGCTGCGCCGGTGCGGCGCCGGAACGGTCGGCCGCCAGATCCAGGGTGAGCACATCGGCGATGTAGTTGTTCGAGTAACGCATCATGCGCGCGAGCTGCTCCGCGAGCGACAGGCCCTCGACGACGGCCAGCGCCTGCGCCGCGGCGGGCGGCGCATCGGTGCGGACGAGGACTTCGCCCTGCACCGGCACCGCGAACTCGCGCAGCATTTCCTTCAACAGCAGGCCCGCGCCGCGCGCCGGATCGGACATGGAGCGGTACACCTGCTGCGGCGGCCCGGCGGGGATATCCCCGCCCACCCGCAGGTGATCGCCCCGGGCGTCCGTGACTCTCTCGATCCAGAACGTCTGCCGCCCCGCGGAGCCCACGGTGCGAATGCTGCCTTCCAGGCCGATCGGCAGCTGCTGCACCGCGCAGCCCTGCAGCGCGGCGACGGTGCCGGGCGCTCCCGGGCGCACCTGCACGCACCAGTTGCCGTAGTCGACACCGACGGCGCCGAGCGGTGCGTTGTAGGAGCGGTCGCTGTGCTGCACGGCCTCGCAGCGGTCGCGGGTCTCGCAACCCACGGCGCCGAAGGGCGCGGGCACCACGACCAGGCGGCCGCGGACATGCGTGATGCCGGCGCCGCGCAGCTGCGCGGCGAGGCTCCAGAACGACTGGTCATCGAGCGAGGGATCCCCCGCGCCAACCAGCAGCAGATCACCCCGCAGTTCCCCCGCGACGATTTCGCCATCGCCGAGCAGCCGCGTATGGAACACCATGTCGGGCGGCCACTTCTCGAGCGCGGCCGCGGCCGTGACAACCTTGGTCAACGACGCCGGCGTCAACCGCGTGTCGGCCTGCAGCCCGTCGAGCATGCGGTTCGCGTCCAGATCGAAGGCCGCGGCGCTGACCTCGGCGCCGCTCCCCGCGAGTTGCGCGAGCGCCCGCCAGGCGCCGTGGGCCGGGGATGCCAGGCACCCGGCGAGCAGGATCAGGGTGAGTCGTGAAAAGTTCATCGGCGGCGCGCCGCCCGGCCTGCGGAGGCGATTGCCGCAGCCGCCGCGAGCTTGTGACCGGCCTGCCAGGGTGGCCCGAGAGTGCGGCCCATCGATTTCAGGAACGTCTCGATATCCTCGCCGAGCGCCGCCGTGGCGTCGCGAAACACGCGGTTGCGATCGTACCAGTCGACCCGCCAGCCGAGCGCCTCGGCCGCGGCCGCCAGCGCCCGCCGATACATCACGGAGTCGGCGATGACGTGCGCACGATGGTCCCGGATCCGCTCCTCGATGGTCGGCGGAAGCTCCGGGCACACGCGGATCGCGATGCCCGCCACGGGTACCGACAGCGCCGCGGCCAGCGCCCCGAGGCTGGCGCGCGCGCCGCGCGCGGCCGCTGCGGTCACGCGCTCGACCAGCGCCACGGCCTCGCCAAGCGACATCGGCCGCGCCCAGGGGCTCGTGAGGTAGCGGCCGATGGCCCAGGATCCCTCGTGGTGATACGGATGCGTCGGCAGAGAATCGGTCAGGTCGACGCGCCGCCGATCGATGAGCTCACCGCCGGGCGTGACGGTCACGAGCACGGCCGAGTTGCCATGCTCGGCGACGCCGACCGTCGCGGCACGCGTCCGTCCTGCCGCCATGTCCGCCTCCTTCGGGATGGTGCACCCGGTTTGTTAGAGTACACGCATGCGCGTACTGCTGGTTGAAGATGACCGGATGATCGCCGAGGCCGTGCGGACGGCGCTCGCGCAGGACGGTCATGTCGCCGACTGGATGGCCGACGGGGCCGCGGCCCTCGGCGCCCTCGCCCATTCGCGCTTCGACCTGGTGCTGCTCGACCTGGGGCTGCCGCGCAAGGATGGTCTCACGGTCCTGAAGCAGCTGCGCGCGCGCGGCGATGCGACCCCCGTCATCATAATCACCGCCCGGGACGAGGTGCGCAGCCGGGTCGCCGGCCTCGACGCCGGCGCCGATGACTACCTCGTCAAGCCCTTCGACCTGGACGAGCTCGCCGCGCGCATGCGCGCCGCCCTGCGCCGCAGTGCCGGTCGCGGCACGCCGCTCATCGAGCACGGCGACATCAGCCTGAATCCCGTCACGCGCGAGGTGACCAAGGCCGGCAAGGCCGTGAGCCTGTCGGCCCGGGAATTCGCGGTGCTGGAGGCGCTGCTGCTGCGACCCGGCGCCGTGCTCTCGCGCGCGCAGCTGGAGGACCGGCTCTACGGCTTCGATGAGGCGGTCGAAAGCAATGCCGTCGAGGTGTACGTTCACGCGCTGCGCCGCAAGCTCGGCGGCGACACCATCCGGACCCAGCGGGGGGCCGGCTACTTCGTGCCGCGATGATCCGCTCGATCCGCGCGCGGCTGCTGGTGGGACTGCTGGTGCTGATGGCGGTGATCTCGCTGCTCGCGGGCTTCATCACCTATCGCCGGGTGCTCGGCGAGACGTCGAACCTCTTCGACTACCAGCTGCGACAGATGGCCCTGTCGATGCGCGACCAGGCCTCGTTCATGTCCGGGTTCACGCTACCGGCCCATCCGGGCAACTCGGATTTCGTCATCCAGATCTGGGACATGTTCGGCTCGCGGACCTACTTCTCCCGCCCCGGGCTGCCGTTTCTCGACAAGGCGATTCTCGGGTACTCGGATCTGACGCTGCAGGATGAACGCTGGCGGGTGTATGCCGTCGCCACCGAATCGAGCGTCATCCAGGTGGCCCAGCCCTGGAGCGTGCGCGAACGACTGGCCGGGGATGCGGCGCTGCGCGTGCTCGTGCCGCTGCTGCTGTTGCTGCCGCTGATGGCGGCCGCGGCGGCCTGGATCGTCGCCCGCGCCCTGCGTCCGCTCAAGAGCATCACCACGCAGATCGAGCATCGTGACGCCCACAGCCTCTCGCCGCTCGCGGTGGAAGAGCTGCCCACCGAGGTGTCCCCGGTGGTCGAGGAACTGAATCGCCTGCTCGAGCGGCTGTCGGCCGCGTTCGCGGGCCAGCGCGCCTTCGTGGCCGATGCCGCCCACGAGCTGCGCTCGCCGCTCACCGTGCTGTCGCTGCACCTGCAGCTGCTCGAACGCGCGCGCGACGATGCCGAGCGCGACCTCGCCACGGGGCGCCTGCGGGCCGCCATCGAACGCGCGACGCACCTCGTCGGCCAGCTGCTGACCCTGGCCCGCAACGAACCCGAGGGCACACCGGGGGAGCTCGCGCAGGTCACGCTCGCGGCGATCGTGCGCAAGGCGGCCGGCGACGTGCAGCCCCTGGCGCAGCAGCGCCGCATCCGGCTCGAGCTCGACGCGCCGGATGACGTGTCGGTCAAGGCCGACGCCGAGGCGCTGCGCATCCTCGCGCGCAACCTCATCGACAACGCCGCGCGGTATTCACCTGAAGACTCGACGGTCCGGGTCAGGGTGACCCGCAGCGCAGCCGGGCAGGCGTTGCTGGAGGTCGCCGACGAGGGCCCGGGCATCGCACCCGCCGACCGGTCGCGTGCCTTCGCGCGCTTCTACCGGGCGCCCGGCGCGGCCGAGGGCGGCAGCGGGCTGGGGCTGGCCATCGTCAAGGCCATCGCCGAGCGGCACGGCGCACAGGTCGCGCTGGAGGAGGCCGTGCCGCACGGACTGCGTGTCCTGGTGACCTTCCCGGCCTCTTAAGGTTCGCTTAAGACAGGCCGGGCATGCTGGCGTCCATCAGCGCTCTGGGTAGCGTGAGGAGACCACCATGACCTCGAAGAATTTCGTCGTTTCCGCCTCCGTCGGCGCCGTCATCGCCCTCGCGGCCATCGCCGGTCTGTCGGCCAGTGCCGCCGGCGACACGAGCGCCACCAGCACCACGGTCCAGGCCAAGGCCGCACCGATCCCGTTCATCGGCGCGCCCAACTACCGCGCCATCGTCGCCGCCAATCGCGCGGCCGTGGTCGGCATCACGACCGAGTCGAAGGCCACCGAGGTGGCCGACGACAATGATGAGGATGACTTCGCCCAGGGCCCGGGCAATCCGCGATCCGGCAACCGCGTCAATCCCTGGGGTGACGTGCCGTTCTTCCGGTTCTTCCCCGAGCCACGTCGCCCGCAACAGGTGCCTTCGCATGCCCTGGGGTCCGGATTCATCGTGAGCAGCAATGGCCTCATCCTGACCAACGCGCACGTGGTGGATGGCGCGAGCCAGGTGACCGTGACGCTGGCCGATCATCGCGAGTTCAAGGCCAAGGTGCTCGGCAAGGATTCAGCAACCGACGTGGCCGTCATCCGGATCGATGCGCACGACCTGCCCACCGTGCACACGACGCCCTCCTCGAGCCTGCAGGTGGGCGACTACGTGCTCGCCATCGGCGCGCCCTATGGCCTGGAGGAAACCGCCACCGCGGGCATCGTCAGCGCCAAGGGCCGTTCACTGCCGAATGACCAGTCCGTGCCCTTCATCCAGACCGACGTGGCCGTGAATCCCGGCAACTCCGGCGGGCCGCTGTTCGATGGCTACGGCAATGTCGTAGGCATCAACTCGCAGATCTACAGCAACACCGGCGGCTTCCAGGGCGTCGCGTTCGCGATCCCGATCGAAGTGGCGACGCACGTCCAGGACGAGATCCTCAAGCACGGCAAGGTCGAGCATGCGCGCCTCGGTGTCAGCATCCAGGGGCTCGACCAGTCGCTCGCGAAGTCCTTCCATCTGGACAAGCCGGCGGGCGCGCTGGTCTCGAAGGTCGATCCGGACAGTGCCGCAGCCCGCGCCGGCATCAAGGCAGGCGATGTGATCCTGCAGTACAACTCGGCCGATGTCACCGATGCCGGCCAGCTGTCGGCGGCGGTGGCCATGGCCTCACCCGGGGATACGGCGAACCTCAAGGTCTGGCGTGACGGCAAGGCGATCTCGCTGACCGCGACGCTGGGCACCGTGCCCGGCAAGGCCGAGCTGGTGCAGGCCTCTGCCACCGGTGGCGGCACACTTGGGCTGCGGGTGCGTCCCCTGAACCCCGATGAGAGCAGCCAGAGCGGTCTCACCTCGGGCCTCGTGGTCGAACGGGTGCAGGGCGCCGCGGCCCGCGCCGGCATCCAGCCCGGCGACGTGGTGCTCGCCGTCGACGGCACGGCCGTCAGTAGCGTCAACCAGCTGCGCAGCGCGCTCGACGGGCACGCGAACTCCGTCGCGCTGCTGATCCAGCGCGGTGATGCGCGGATCTTCGTTCCCGTACAATTGGGCTAGGCACGACCGGGCCAGCCTTCCAGGTCGGCCACCTCCACGGTGGCCGACTTCCCTTCTGCCTTGCGACTAAGGTTCCAGGCCGAACGCGAGCAGCACGTTGCCGGTATGGCCGACGAAGCTGCCGTTGCCCGAGGTCACGAACAGCATGCCGCCGGCCGCTATCGGGCCGGCGCCATCGATGCTGCCGCCGTTGGCCTTCACGCCATTGACCGTCTTGAAGGCGCGGGCGGTGTTGTACAGCCACAGCACCTTGCCGCTCTTGACCGAGTAGGCGCGCACGCCGCCGTCCATGCCGCCGCTCAGCACGGCGCCGGGAATGGCGGTGAGCGCGGCGCCCTGACCGGTGCTGCAACCGAGCTGCCCTTCGCACAGACCCTTCGGTCGCGGCGCGGCCCAGGCGAGGCTGCCGTCCGCGATATTCAGCGCATGCACGCCGCCCGGGGTTTCGGTGAGCAGGTCGGCGGTGCCGATGAAGACCCGGCCGCCTTCGATGGCGCCGCCCCACATGCCGCCCAGGCCGCTGCCCTTGCCGACCCGGTACTGCCACACGACCTTGCCGCCCTGGTCCGGGTCCATCGCATAGGCCATGCCGGACTTCTGCGGCAACACCAGGAGGTCGCGCCCCGGCAGATGCGCGAGCGCCGGGGAGGCCGAGAAGTCGTAGTCGGGTCCGAGGGTCGCGGGGCAACCGCTGTCGGGCTTGTTCGTGGCCGCGCAGCCCATGGCCCAGACATCGTTCGGCAGCACCTGGCTCGTCCACTTGATGGCGCCGGTCGCAAGATCCAGTGCCAGCACCGCATCACTGTTGTGCTGCGGCGGATCGGTATAGGCATTGCCCGTGCCCACGTAGAGGACCTGGCGCTTCACGTCGATGGTCGGTGAGGACCACACGCCCACTCCCGAGGGACCGAATATCGGCAGGCCCGCGGCGGACTTGCCGCGGGGCTTGGGTTCCTCGGGCACGGTGTAGGTCTTCCAGAGCACCCTGCCGGTATCGATATCCAGCGCCGAGACACTGCCGCGGAAGGTGCAGCAGCCCTTCGCCGCGTGAATCCCCTGGCCCTCCTCGCCGACCCCCTGGATGGGCACGTACACGCGCCCGGCGTATGGCGCCGGTGCACCGGTCACGGCGGCCGAAGGATGCGTGTCGAGCTTCGTCCTCCACACCTCGTGGCCGGTCTCGGCGTCGACCGCATAGGCATTGGCCTGCCGATCGCCGAACAGCAGCACATTGCCGGCCGCGCCGCCGGCGCCGTGGTACGGCGCGACGGAGAGGGCCGTCGGTACGCCCGCCGCGGCCTTGAACATCCAGTAGGTGCAGCCCGTCGCCGGATCGAGCGCGTAGACCGCGCCATTGTCGCTGGCGACGAAGAGTCGCCCACCGGCCACCGCCGGCTGGGTGCGGGCGGCCGGGACGTTCGCGAAGCCGAAGGCCCACTTGAGCTTCAGGTGCGGCAGGTCCGCGGCGGTGAGGCCACCGCCGGCCTGGTCCTGGAAGCGGGTGTTCTCCAGGGAATTGCCCCAGCCACTCCAGCGAGCACCGGATGCCGGATCGGTCATCGGCACCTGCTTCTCGCAAAGCTTGCCGGCCGTGATCGCCTGCGCATGCACCGGCCCGAAGGGCCGTCCGGCCAGGAACTGCGCCACCGCCCTGCGTTCATCGGCCGTGAGGGTCGCGCCCTGCGCCTGCATCTTGCCGGTGGTCAGGGCCGTCAGGATGGCCTCCGGCGGAAAACGCCGCAGCATCTCGACCGGCACCGCGCGCGCATCCGGGGTCGCCGGCGCCTTGCCGGCGGTCGGCACGAGGCTCAGGTGGCACAGGCCGCACAGCCGCTGGAATACCGCCTGCCCCTGGGCCATCACGGCCGCGCCCTGAGCGTGTGCAACCCCGAGCCCCGCGAGCTGGGCCAGCAGCGTTCCCGTGATCCCCAGGCAATATTTGCGCATTCTTCTTCTTCCGGCGAATCCGGCGAGTTGCCGGCCGGGCGGCAGTATACGCCGGGCGGCTGTCCGCGGCCGACCGGCCGGTGCGCATGGAGTCACATGGCCGAAACTGAGATAATGGCTGCAGCGCCGCACGGCCTGCGGCAACCCCCACCCACCGCTTCCAGGAGCCGATCCCCCGCCATGAGCCAGAAGATCATGCTGCTCGCCGGCGATTACGCCGAGGACTACGAAACCATGGTGCCCTTCCAGATGCTGGTGATGGTCGGGCACCAGGTCGACGCGATGTGCCCGGGCAAGGCCCGCGGCGATTACGTGCTGACGGCCATTCACGACTTCGAGGGCGCCCAGACCTATTCGGAGAAGCCCGGGCACCGCTTCGCGCTCAATGCGACCTTCGATGCCGTGAACCCGGAGGACTACGACGCGCTGGTGATACCGGGCGGCCGGGCACCGGAGTACCTGCGCATGGACCCGCGCGTCATCAAGGCGGTGCAGCACTTCGCGAAGGCCGGTAAACCGATCGCCGCGGTGTGCCATGGCGCGCAGCTGCTCGCCGCCGCCGATGTGATCCGCGGCCGCAGAGTGTCCGCCTACCCTGCCTGCGCCGCCGAGGTGCGCCTCGCCGGCGCCGAGTATGCCGACATCGCCATCGACCAGGCGGTCACCGACGGCAACCTCGTGACGGCGCCGGCCTGGCCCGCGCACCCGGCCTGGATGCGCCAGTTCCTCGCGGTGCTGGGCACGAAGATCACGCTCTAAGAAGAGGCCGGAGACTTCATGATCACAGTGCAGAACCTGTCGCGCAGCTTCGGCGATTTCAAGGCCGTCGATGACATCTCCTTCGAGGTGGCCGCGGGGGAGATCTTCGCCTTCCTCGGGCCCAATGGCGCGGGCAAGACCACGACCATCCGCATGCTGACGACGCTGCTGTCGCCGAGCAGCGGCACGATCCGGATGGACGGCCTGGATCCGTCGCGAAACCAGAACGAGGTACGTCGCCGGTTCGGCATCGTGTTCCAGGATCCCAGTCTCGACCAGGACCTCACGGCCGCGGAGAACATGGACCTGCACGGCGTGCTCTATCACGTGCCGCGACGCATCCGCCATGAACGCACCGAAGCGCTGCTGCGCGCCTTCGAGCTGTGGGACCGGCGCGACAGCCCCGTGAAGACCTTCTCCGGCGGCATGAAGCGGCGCCTGGAAATCGCCCGCGGCCTGCTGCACACGCCGCGCATCCTGTTCCTCGATGAGCCCACGCTGGGCCTCGATCCGCAGAGCCGCAACCAGTTGTGGTCGCACGTGCAGCACCTGAACAAGACCGAAGGGGTGACGGTGTTCCTGACGACGCACTACATGGACGAGGCGGATCGGGTGGCGACGCGCATCGCGGTCATCGATCACGGCAAGATCGTCGCGATCGGCTCTTCGCAGGAGTTGAAGGCGCAGACCAAGACCGAGACCCTCGAGGCGGCGTTCCTCAAGCTCACCGGCACGGCGATCCGCGATGAAACGGCCGGCGCCGCGGACCGGATGCGCCAGGCGGCGGCGATGTGGAGGCGGCGATGAGTGCCATCTACATCCTGTGGCTGCGCGAGGTGAAGCGCTACGCCCGCTCGCGGACCCAGATCATCGCCTCCCTGGCCCAGCCGCTGCTGTACCTGCTGGTGCTGGGGTTCGGCCTGGGACCCGTGTTTCGCTTGTCCGGCAACGGCAACTACCTGCAATTCATGGCGCCCGGCGTCATCGGCATGACGGTGCTGTTCTCGGCGATGTTCTCCGGCATCGGCCTGCTCTGGGACCGCCAGTTCGGGTTCCTGAAGGAGACGCTGGTCGCGCCCGTGTCGCGCATCCAGATCATGCTCGGGCGCACCTGCGGCTCGGCGACCACGGCGATGATCCAGGGCACCCTGGTCGCGGTAGTGTGCGTGATCGCCGGTTTCCGCCCGGTGAGCCTCGCGCAGATTCCGCTGGGGCTGGGGTTCCTCGCGCTGACGGCCATCGTCTTCGCCGCCGCCGGCACGGCGATCGGCTCGAGCCTGAAGGACATGCAGGGCTTCCAGATGGTCATGAACTTCCTGGTGCTGCCGCTGTTCTTCCTGTCCGGAGCCCTGTATCCGCTCGACAATCTGCCGAAGGCGCTGGTCGCGCTCACCCATGTCGACCCGATGACCTACGGTGTCGATGGCATGCGCGCGGCGCTCATCGCGCGCACGCATTTCGGCGCATCGGTGGATGGCGTGGTACTGCTGTGCTTCGGGGCCGCGCTGACCGTGCTCGGCGCCTGGCGCTTCTCGAAGATCGAAGTCTAGGGAGCCGCGGCGATGGACCTGCGCGATCAGGAAGAGAGCAGCAATGTCGAGGACGCCCGCGGCAGTAGCGGCGGCGGCTTCGGCTTCCGGCCGGTCCACGGCATCGGCCTGGGGACGATCGCCGTCGCGCTGATCGGCGGCTGGGCACTGGGGATCAACCCCCTGCAGATGCTCGGACTCCTGAGCGGCGGCGACATGAACGGCGGGCCGGGCACGATGCAGCAGACCGCGCCACAGCCCGTGTCGAGCGGCGCGCAGGACCCGCAGGTGAAGTTCGTCAGCCAGATGCTGCGCAGCACCGAGGTCGTGTGGACCGATGTCTTCCAGCAGCTCGGCCGCACCTACGAGCAGCCGAAGCTCCTCCTCTACCGCGACAGCTATCCGACGGCCTGCGGCCAGGGCCAGGCCGCGGCCGGGCCTTTCTACTGCCCGAATGACCGGATCGTGTACCTGGACCTCGGTTTCTTCGACCTCATGACCCAGCAGTTGAACGCGCCGGGCCAGTTCGCCCACGCCTACGTGATCGGCCACGAGGTCGGACACCACGTGCAGAACCTGCTCGGCATTCTCGGCCGGGTCGATGCCCGGCGCGAGCGCAGCGGCGAGGCCGCGGCCAATGCCTTGAGCGTGAAGATCGAACTGCAGGCCGATTGCTTCGCGGGGGTGTGGGCGCGCCGCGCCCAGCAGGAGCACGGCTGGCGCCTCGAGCAGGGCGACATCGAGACCGCCTTGAATGCCGCGAGCCAGATCGGCGACGACACGCTGCAGAAGAAGGCGCGCGGCACCGTGGTGCCGGAATCCTTCACCCATGGCACGAGCGCCGAGCGCGTTTCCTGGTTCAGGCGCGGCATTGATTCGGGCGACCTCAATCAATGCGACACCTTCGGCACCGGCAACGTCACCGGCGCCGCCAAAGACGGCACGTAAAGGAGCAGATCATGTCAATCATCGCCTGGGTGATTCTGGGACTCGTCGCCGGCTTCATCGGCAGCAAGCTCGTGAACAGGCGTGGCGAGGGGATTTTTCTCGACATCATCCTGGGTGTCGTGGGAGCCGTGGTCGGTGGCTGGGTATTCAGCCTGTTCGGCGGCGTCGGCGTCTCGGGCCTGAACCTGCACAGCCTGATCGTGGCGGTCGTCGGTGCGGTCCTGGTCCTCGTGGTCTACCACGCGATCCGCCGGAAGGCCTGAAGCGCATGCGCTGCGGCAGTTGCGCACGCGTGGCCGCGGCGCTGTGCGTGACGGGCGCGCTCAGCCTGATGGCCCCTCCGGCCTTCGCCGATGCGGCAGGCTCACTCATCAGGTCCCTGCAGCTCGTCGCCGCGCCGGCATCGGTCAGGCAGCGCGCCGACTGGCGCGTGCCGCGCAAGGTCCTGCTGCTCGAATTCGGCCACCAGGACTGGGCACCGCGCCAGGCACAGTTCGCCGCCGCCGCGCCGCGCACCGAGGTGGTCGTGGCGCACGACCTCACCGAGGCGATCGCCCTGGCCGCGGACACCGATGTGCTGGTGGGCTTCAATCCCGAGATCTGCGACCCTCGCCTGCTGCGCGCCGCGCGGGACCTGCGCTGGATCGAATCCCTCGCCGCCGGCGTCGAGAACTGCCTGGCGGTCCCGGGCCTGCGCGAGCGCGGGCTGCTGCTGACGAACATGCGGGCCGTGGATGCCGCCGTGATCGCCGAGCATGCGATTGCGCTCACGCTGGCGCTGGCGCACGGGCTGGACGTGTTCGCCGTCGACACGGCCGCTGCGCAATGGAACACCGCTCATGGCGCGACCACGCCGATGCAGTCCGTGGACGGCAAGACCCTGCTCGTCGTGGGCCTGGGCGGCATCGGCACCGAAGTGGCACGGCGCGGACACGCGCTGGGCATGACCGTGGTCGCCACGCGTGACGGGGACCGCAAGGGTCCGCCCTTCGTGAGCCATGTCGGCTCACCCGCCGAGCTGCCCGCGCTGGCGAGGGCCGCGGACGTCATCGTGAGCTGCGTGCCGCTCACGCCGGCCACGCGGGGCCTGTACGACGCGAAGTTCTTCGCGCTGCTGAAGCCCACCGCATACTTCATCAACGTCGCCCGCGGCGGCAGCATGGTGATGTCCGACCTGACCCAGGCCCTAGTGGAACGGCGCCTGGCCGGCGCGGGACTGGATGTCGCCGACCCGGAACCGTTGCCGCCGGACGATCCGCTGTGGCATGCGCCGCACGTGATCATCACACCGCACATTTCCTCGCGCTCGGATCTGCCCGGCGAAGGCCGCTGGATCGTGGCGCGCGAGAACCTGCGGCGCTACGCTTCGGGGGGGCACATGCTCAATGTCGTGGACCAGGCACGCGGCTACTAGATTTGACGGGTGCGGCGCGGAGATTTACGGTTGCACCATCCGCGGGCAGAGCCGCCGGCGATGCCCGTTGCCGGTGCCCGAAACCCGTGCGAATGACGCCTCCGGGGCGTGGCATCGGTCTTGCTCGGTCTTGAGTCTTGCTCGAGGTCTTTGGTCCGAAGGGGAGATTCACAATGCAGGCATCCAGGAGCCGAACAGGGAGACGGTGGAGCGTCATCGGTTGCGCCCTCATCGCCTGCGGTGGGCCGGCGCTGGTGCGGGCCGCGGAGCCGGACACGAATACGCCGGCTGCCGATGCGAGCCCGGCCGCCGAAACCGGCGCACTGCAGGAGGTCGTGGTGACGGCGACCCGCCGCGAGCAGTCCCTGAGCAAGGTGCCGATCAGCATCACGGCGCTGTCCGCGGATGACATGGTCGCCCGCGGCATCAAGGACATCGGGGACATCGCCCGGTTCACCCCCGGCATCAATGTCGACACGTCGGGCACCGACAAGATCTCGATCCGCGGCATCACTTCCTCGGGCGGCTCGGGCACCACGGGCATCTACATCGACGACACGCCCATCCAGATGCGCTCCCTCGCGTTCAGTCCGGACGAGGCCCTGCCGAAGGCCTTCGACATCTCCCGCGTGGAGGTGCTGCGCGGCCCGCAGGGCACGCTGTTCGGCGCCGGATCCGAAGGCGGCACGGTGCGTTACATCACCACGCCGCCGAGCCTCACCACCACCAGCGAGACCGGTCGGGGCGAGTTCTCGTACACCCAGGGTGGCACCCCGAGCTACGAACTGGGCGTGGCCGCCGGCGGTCCGCTCGTGGACGGAAAATTCGGCGCCCGCGTCTCGCTCTGGTACCGCAAGGATGGCGGCTGGATCGATGCCGTGGATCCCACGGCGGCGAACCCCCAGGGGACGATCATCGACCGCAACGCCAACCGGGCCGAGAGCTACCTGGCGCGCATCGCCGGCCTGTGGGCGCCCAATGACACATGGTCCGTCACGCCGAGCATCTACGTCCAGCGGCATGACCTGCACGATGATTCGGCCTTCTGGCCCATCTATTCGAATCCGGCCGGACACGACTATCTGAACGGCGACCCGAGTCCGCGCTCCCAGCCCGACACCTTCTATCTGCCGGCGCTGAAGATCGAAGGCAGCTTCGAGTCGTTCCATTTCATCTCGAACACCTCGTACTACCACCGCAAGGAGCAGACCGGATACGACGGCACGCTGTACGACATCGGGTTCTACCAGACCTTGCTGAGCCCCGACTCGTACGCGAACTTCCCGCTGCTGGATGGCTCGGGACTGCACCTGCCGGCGAGCATTGCGAATTACCGTTCGCCCAATTCCATCGACAACGGCCAGCAGAACATCGTGCAGGAGCTGCGCCTGGTCTCCAACGACCCGAACGCGCGCTTCGTGTGGACGACCGGACTGTTCTTCAGCGAAAACCGCCAGACCTACCTCGAACAGCTGCATGACCCCATGCTCGAGCAGTTCTGGCAGGCCGTGGCCGGCCTCGACTACACGGACGTGTTCACCGACCAGAACGGCAATCCGCTGCTCTATGATCCGCGGTACCCGACCGATTCGTACTTCCTGTCCACCCACGCCAAGGACACGCAGTACGCCTGGTATGGCGAGGCGACCTACGCCATCACGGACGCCCTGAAAGCCACGGTCGGGCTGCGCGAGTCGCACACCGCCTTCGCCTTCACCTCGGTGACCGGGGGTCCACAGCTGCTGAACACCGAGATCAGCCTCTCGGAGAGCAAGTCCGAGAACTCCTTCACGCCCAAGGTCAACCTGTCCTACCAGATCGACCCCGGCGACATGGTCTACGCGACCTATGCGAAGGGCTTCCGGCCCGGCGGCGGCAACAATCCGCTGCCCCCGGCCGCCTGCGCGCAGGACCTGGCGAACTTCGGCCTCACGAACAGTCCGACCTCCTACAACTCGGACACGGTGGACAGCTTCGAGGTCGGCGCCAAGAACAACGTCGCCGGCCGGCTGCGGATTTCCTCGAGCCTGTACTTCATCAAGTGGCACAACATCCAGCAGACGGTGCTGCCGCCGATCTGCCAGATCACCTTCATCACGAATCTCGGCGAGGCGACGGCCAAGGGCGGCGACGTGCAGATCGAATGGGCGGCGACGGACTCCCTCTCGGTCGAGATCGCGGCCGGGTACACCGATGCCCGCTACACCCGGGATGCCGCGTTCCCCGGAGCCGGACCGGATACCGCCCCGGTCTCCCTCGCCGGAGATGCCATCGTCGGTGCGATTTCCGCCGACAGCAATCCGTCGACTCCGCCGTACACGGTCGCGGTCGGACTCGAGTACCACTTCAACATCTCGGGCCGATCCTCCTTCGCGCGTCTGGACTACGAGTACGAAGCGCACGACAAGTGGCTGCCGCCGACCCAGGATCCGAACTCGGCGCAGTACGATCCCAACAATTTCACGCTGTCGTCGACGGGCTACTTCAGCCTGCGTGCCGGCATGAACGTCGGGGACTTCACCATCGAGCCCTTCATCGACAACCTCACCGACATCCACCCGCTGACCAACTACAGCTGGTCGATCGATCCGGGCACCGGTGACAGCCGCCTGCTGCGGGCCTTCACCTTGCGGCCGCGCACCTTCGGTGTGACCTTCACCTACAAGCACTAGAGATCATGCCTTCACTGTTCGACCCGCTTCAGGTCGGGGATATCACGCTGCCCAACCGCCTGGTGATGGCGCCGCTCACCCGCAGCCGCGCCGGGAGCAGCCGCGTGCCGAATGAATTGATGGCGCAGTACTACCGTCAGCGCGCCTCGGCCGGGCTGATCATCACCGAGGCCACTTCCGTGACACCGATGGGGGTGGGCTACGCCGACACCCCGGGGATCTGGTCGGCCGAGCAGGTGTCGGGGTGGACGCTCACCACCCGTGCGGTGCACGAGGCCGGTGGGCGGATCTTCCTGCAGCTGTGGCACGTCGGGCGGATTTCGCACCCGCGGTTCCTGGACGGCCGGCAGCCCGTGGCCCCGAGTGCGATCGCGCCGGAGGGCTTCGTGAGCCTGGTCCGGCCGCAGGTGGCCTATCCGGTGCCCAGGGCGCTCGCGCGCGAGGAGCTTCCGGGCATCATCGAGGCATACCGTCAAGGCGCGCGCAACGCGCGGGCCGCCGGATTCGACGGGGTCGAAATCCACGGGGCCAACGGCTACCTGCTCGATCAGTTCCTGCAGGATCGCTCGAATCAGCGTACCGATGAGTACGGCGGCAGCATCGCGAACCGCGCCCGCCTCATGCTCGAGGTCGCGGACGCGGTCATGGCGGAGTGGGGCGCGGGCCGGGTCGGGATGCACCTGTCACCCCGCGGCGACGCCCACACCATGGGTGACTCGGACCCGGCCGCGCTGTTCGGTCATGTGGCGGCGCAGCTCGGCCGTCGAGGGCTCGCGTTCCTCTGTGTCCGGGAGCACACCGGCCCGGATCGCCTGGGGCCGGCCTTGAAGGCGGCCTTCGGGGGCGTCTACATCGCCAACGAGGGTTTCACCTTCGAGTCGGCGACGCAGGCGCTCGCCGCGGGCGAGGCCGACGCGGTCGCCTTCGGCAGGCTCTTCATCGCCAATCCGGACCTGCCGCGGCGCCTGAAGCTGGGCGCGCCGCTGAATGAGCCCGACATACCGGGCTTCTACGCCGGCGGCGCCAAGGGCTACACTGACTATCCGTCGCTGTGAGAGGGGGGAGTCGGATGTCCGCGAATCATCAGGGACCGAGCATCGAGGAGGAGTCGATCAGCCGCCGCAGCTTCCTCGGCGGCGCAACCACCGCGGGGGCGGTCGCCTTGAGCGGCCTGACCCTCGCGCCGCAGTCCCGCGCCGCGCCGGATGCGGAGCACGGCGGGGACGCGGCGCCGACCACCTGGTTCGAGGGGCCGGATCCGGCCATTCCCCGGATCGGCCTGCGCTGGGTCTTCTCCGCCACGGTGTTCTTCGCGGACCGCGTCATGATCAACACCATGGACTCCCCGGCCGGTCGCGGCTACACCTCGGTGGGGGGTGGCGAGATCTGGGGCCCGCGGCTGCAGGGCCGGGTGCTGCCGCACAGCGGCGCGGATTACTACAAGACCACCTTCAGCACCTACTACATGTTCCAGGCTTCCGACGGCGCCCTGATCTTCATCCACAACCGCGGCACCATGCGCCGGTTCGGCGCGCCGTACGAACGCGGCAAGCCGCTGCTGCCGCCGCCGGCGCCGCCCGCGAAGCAGGACACGGTGTGGACGCGCTTCCGCGCCACGCCGGTGTTCACCGCGCCGCTCGGGCCGCACGACTGGATGAACCGCACGGTATTCGTCGCGAACTCGCAGCGGCAGGCCAACCCGGACCACACGGTCTTCAGCTACTACGAAGTGCTGTAGCGAAGGCATCGAGGAGACGACCATGCGCGAATTCGTCGTGCCGAAGACCGATACGAAGATCCTGGGGAAGGTCGAGCTCGAGTATGCCTTCAGACTCGTCGCACACTATGACCCGCCGCAGGACTCCCGCACCCCGCGCGGCACCTTCCGCTACCAGGACATCGTCAGCGGTGAGGTGACCGGCGAGCGGATCAACGCTACCGTCTACCCCGACAGCGGCGGGCAGTACGATACCGTCCGCGCCGATCACGTCCGGGACGTGGATGCGCACTTCATGCTGAAGGCCGACAACGGCGAGTGGCTGTACATGGAGCACGTCGGCTACCGCCGCACCGACGGCTACTACCGGGCCATCGCCTACATCGAGACCGACTTGAAGGGCGCGTACGAGTGGATGAACAACACCACCTTCGTCGTGACCGCGAAGGAGTCGGCCGACCAGCGCGACGTGGTCTTCCATTACTACATCGCCAACTGAGGCGCCCGGCGGGCCGCGGCCGCTACTTGGTTTCGGTTTCGACGCCGCGCTTCCCGGCTTCGCGCTTGACGCGGTCGATGAAGTCCTGCAGGTAGCGCCGTGAGCCGGTGACTTCGAGCATCGAGCCATCCTGGGCGCCGATGCTGCACACGACTCGGTTGCGGCCGGCCGCCTTCGCCTGGTAAAGCGCCGCGTCGGCGCGCCGGATCAGACTGTCGGGGGCCTCATGCACCGATTCCATCCAGGCCACGCCGATGCTCACCGTGACGCGCAATCCGGCCTCGCCCACCTGGAACGGCATGGCGGCGATGTTGGCGCGCAGTGCGTCCATCAGGCCGCCGCGATCCTCGCGCGTCAGGCCGGGCATCACCACCAGCAGTTCCTCGCCGCCGTACCGGCCCAGCGAGTCGCGCTGCCGCAGCGCCGCGCGCAGCCGCCGGGCGAGCTCCTTCAACACCTCGTCGCCGCCGGCATGGCCGAGGGTGTCGTTGATGCGCTTGAAGAAGTCCACGTCGATGACGGCCACGGCCAGCGCGCCGCCGTGCTTGCGTGCCTGATCCATCTCGCCGGTCAGGAATTCGAGGATCGTCGCGCGGTTCCACAGGCCGGTGAGGGCATCGCGCGTCGCACGCACCAGCAGCGCCTCGCGTTCACGGTGTTCCTGCTCCATGGCGAGCTGGCGGCGGTGTATGCGCTGGTTCTGCCAGCGCCAGGCGGCCACGAGCAGCGCGGCGACCAGCAGCACCGCGAATATCCGGAACACCGTCGTGTTCCACCACGGCGGATTCACGTCGAATTCGAGCGTGACGGCGGGGGAATAGCGCCAGTGCGGCATGTCGACCGACATCGCCTCGAGCTGGTAATGCCCGGGCGCCAGCGCCGGAATGTGGATGTCGTAGGTCCGCGAGGAATACCACTCGGTCGACAGGCCGAGCAGGCGGTAGCGCAGCTCGGTGGCGGCCGAGCGGGCGAAGCTGTGTGAACTGAAGGATACGTCGAGGGCCGTGTTGTCATGCCACCGGACCGTCGGCCGCGAGCCCTCCAGCAGGCTCTGGGTGCCGAGCTGGGCCCTGGCGATGCCCAGCTGCAGCGGGCGCGAGGCCATCTCGATCCAGCGCACGGGATCCTTGATATGCGTGATGCCACGGCCGGTCCCGACCCAGATGGACCCGTCATCATCCGAATACAGCGCGAACTGCTCGGTGTCGGCCCAGATCAGGCCGTCCGGGATCTCGATGCGACGCCAGACGTGGCCATCGTAGACGCCGAGCCCTTCGCCCGTGTTCGCCCAGATCCAGCCGCGGGAATCGGCCCGCAGCGAGTAGACCGTGGAGCCGTTCAGGGCCGGCGGATTCTGCCAGTCGGCTTTCGCATGCGGACCCGGGGCCAGGTGCAGGATCTTCTCGCCGATGCGCGTGCCCCACACCGAGCCGTCGACAGTGGCGGCGACGGTCTGGATGCCGATTTGCTGGCCGTCCACCGGTGTCGGAATCTTGACGAAGTGATCATCCTGCAGGCGATACAGCCCGTTCGTGGCGGCCACCCAGATGGTGCCATCCGGGCTGCGCGCCACGTCGTCGACGCGCGGATTCCCGGGTGGCGCCAGGTGCGTGACCGCCATCGTCGCGCTGTCGATCTTCGCGACGCCGTAGTCCCCGGCCGCGATCCAGCCGGTGCCGGAGCGGTCGAAGAGCATCGCGGCGGCGTTGAACTGGTCCGGCACCGTGGTGACCCGCTCGGCCCGGGTGCCCCCCGGAGGCACGCGCCACAGCTGCGAGGTCTGGTACGACAACCAGAAGGCGCCGGAGGGATCGACCGCACTGGCGTTGGTCTCCTGCTGCGGGAATCCCTGGTACGGACAGGGGGCGATGAGGCGCGACTTCTCATCGAGCATGCGGCAGCCGAGGTCCGTTCCGAGGATCAGCCGGTGCTGCCGGTCACGGACGATGTTCCACACCGACTCCGAATCCAGGCCCTGATCCTGGGTCCAGGACTCGAGGTTGTCATAGCCGCGCCAGCGATACAGGCCGATGCCGCCCACGGCCAGCCAGAAATTGCCATCCGCATCCGCGAGGGCCGCCGTGACCGGGTGATCCGGAAGGCCGTTGCGCGGACCGAACTCTTCCCAGCGGCTGCCGTCCCAGCGCGCGAGCCCGACGCTCGTGCGGGTGACGATACGGCCCATCGGGTCGAGCGTCAGGGTCAGTCGATGCACGCGGCTGGCGAGCACGGCATGCGGCGGGTCGAGGACCTCGAAGTGCCCGGCCCCGGCCCGCAGACGCACGACGCGTTCGAGGCTGCGGGCCCAGATCGCGCCGCTTCGGTCCTGCAGTACCGAACGATACTGCGACTCCGGCACGCCCTGATCGCTCCCGTACACCGTGAGCGTCTGTCCGGCAAGGCCGCACAGCTTGAGGCCGCAACCGAACCAGAGTCGGCCCGCTCCGGCATCGATGACGCCTTCGACCGAGGCGAGCTCGGGATGCGCGGCGATGCGCTCCGCGCTGAACAGGGGGTGCGTCGTCCACGCCGACCCGGGCCCGCGGCGCTCGACCTGCATGATCTGGCCATTCTTCAGATACAGCAGCCGATCGTCGGTCGGCGCGATCAGCGATGTGAACTGGTCCGCGATCACCGGGCCCTCGGCCGTCAGCACCGGCTCGAAATGGTCGGCATCGCCCACGAACACTCCGGCGTCGACACGGACGAAGATCCGGCCCGAAGGACTCGCGGCCATCGCCATCGTGGCATCCGCGGGAATGCCCCGGGCCTTGTTATAGGGAGTGAAGGAAGTGCCGTCGTAGCGATAGAGGCCGCCGTCCGTCGCCAGCCACAGATCGCCGCTGCGATCCACGAGCATCTGCTCGATGCCGAGGTTCCGCAGACCCATCTCCTGGGTGTAGCTGCTGAAACTGAACTCCTGCGCCGACACCGGGGCGGTCGCGGCGAGGACCGCCACCACGAACCCCGCCAGCGCCGCCGCCAGTGCGCGGACAGCACCGCGCCCCGCCCCTGCCGGTCGGCACGCGCGGCGCCGTGAGATTGCCGGATTGCCCTGAAACATTGCCTTCGCTAGCTTGAGATCCCGACCGGTTTTGACTTGAAAAAGTCTAATATCCGCCCCGATACGACGCCGAGACCGAAGTCACTGATGGGGCGAAAACGCGCCCCGTTGCAGGGCGCCGGGAGCGTGCGCTGGTTCACGGAATCCGCAGATTCGCGTGCTTGCATTACGGGATTTTCATCACCCGCGCCCGCAAAGTCAGCGTCCGCGCAATACGTGGTATGCGCAATTTCGATGGCCGCGGCACCCGGGTATGGTGGCCACGACGGGCTGGAAATCGTACTCTACGCCCAACCCCTTTTGGCGCGCGTATTTTCGCGCGGATCGCTGTTCGCATGACGGGATTGCACCATTGAGCTGTGTCTCATTCACGCGCGCCGAGCGTCGGGTGTCGGGTCGCTGCGCGATCGCGCTGCTCGGCGCCAGTCTCGCGGGCTGTCACTACGCGCTCCTCGACCCGCACGGCCCGATCGGACGTCAGGAAAAGCTGATCCTGATCAACTCGACCGTGGTGATGCTGGCGATCGTGATCCCGGTGATCATCGCCACGCTCGCCTTCGCCTGGTGGTTCCGCGCGGGCAATCCCCGCGCAACCCGTTATCCGGACTGGGCTTACTCCGGCCGTATCGAATTCGTCGTCTGGGCCATCCCGGCACTGGTGATCCTGTTCCTCGGCGGTGTCGCCTGGATCAGTTCGCATGACCTCGATCCACCCAAGCCCATCGAATCGAGCGTCGCGCCGCTCGAAGTCGAGGTGGTCGCGCTGGACTGGAAGTGGCTGTTCATCTATCCGGACGCCGGCATCGCCAGCGTGAATCGCCTGGTCCTGCCCGTCGGCACGCCGGTGCGTTTCCAGATGACCTCCGCCGGGGTGATGAACAGCTTCTTCATCCCGCAGCTGGGCAGCCAGCTCTACACCATGGCCGGCATGGATACGCGTCTGAACCTGATGGTGGATGACCCGGGGACCTATCACGGCCTGTCGGCGCAGTTCAGCGGCGATGGCTTCTCCGACATGACCTTCGACGTGGCCGCCGTGTCGCGTCAGGACTTCGAACTGTGGCTGGACTCCGCGCGCACCGGCGGCGGCAACCTCGATGCCGCGGCCTACGCGACGCTGATGCAACCCAGCCGCGCTGATCCGCAGCGCACCTGGGGCACGGTCAGCGCCGGCATCTTCGACGCGATCCTCGCGCACCCCGGCGCCGCCCCGACCGCCTCCCAGATCGAACACACCGATACCGCCGACTGAGTTCTCAAGACATGCTGGGCAAACTGACCTGGGCCGCCATCCCCTTCGACCAGCCGATCCCGCTGGTCACCTCCATCGTCATGATCGCCGTGATCGCCGCGATCCTCGCGCTGGTCACGTTCAAGCGCTGGTGGCCGTACCTGTGGAATGAATGGATCACCAGCACCGACCACAAGCGCCTGGGCGTCATGTACATGCTGCTGGGCCTCGTGATGCTGGTCCGCGGCTTCGCCGACGCGCTGATGATGCGCGCACAGCTGGCCCTCGCGCAGGGCAGCGCCACCGGCTTCCTGCCGCCCGAGCACTACGACCAGATCTTCTCCGCACACGGCACGATCATGATCTTCTTCGTGGCCATGCCGTTCGTGATCGGGCTGATGAACTTCGCGGTGCCGCTGCAGCTGGGGGTGCGCGACGTGGCCTTCCCGGTGCTCAACTCGGTGAGCTTCTGGCTCACGGCCTCCGGGGTGCTGCTGGTCAACCTGTCGCTGTTCATCGGCGAGTTTGCCCGCACCGGCTGGCTGGTCTACCCGCCGCTGTCCGAGCTCGCCTACTCGCCCGGTGTCGGCGTGGACTATTACCTGTGGAGCCTGCAGATCTCGGGACTGGGCACCCTGCTCACCGGCATCAACTTCACCACCACCATCCTCAAGATGCGCGCCCCGGGCATGAGCTACATGCGCATGCCCGTGTTCTGCTGGACCGCGCTCGCCTCGAACCTGCTGATCGTGGCGGCCTTCCCGATCCTCACGGCATCCTTCGCGCTGCTGCTGCTCGACCGCTACTGCGGGTTCCACTTCTTCACGCCGGACCTCGGCGGCAACCCGATGATGTACATCAACCTCATCTGGGCCTGGGGGCATCCGGAGGTCTATATCCTGATGCTGCCGGCCTTCGGCGTCTTCTCGGAGGTCATCTCGACGTTCTCCGGCAAGCCGCTGTTCGGCTACCACTCGATGGTGGTCGCGACCATGGCCATCTGCGTGCTGTCCTTCATGGTGTGGCTGCACCATTTCTTCACGATGGGCGCCGGTGCGGACGTGAACGGCTTCTTCGGCATCGCCACCATGATCATCGCCGTACCCACCGGCGTGAAGATCTTCAACTGGCTGTTCACCATGTACGGCGGTTCCATCCGCTTCACGACGCCGATCTATTATTCGATCGGATTCATGGCGACCTTCGGGATCGGCGGCCTGACCGGCGTGCTGATGGCCATCCCGCCGGCGGACTTCGTGCTGCACAACAGCCTGTTCCTGATCGCGCACTTCCACAATGTCATCATCGGCGGCGTGGTGTTCGGCATCATGGCCGGCTACACCTACTGGTTCCCCAAGGCCTTCGGCTTCACGCTGGACGAGACCCTGGGGAAGGCCGTCTTCTGGTGCTGGTTCATCGGCTTCATCCTGGCCTTCACGCCGATGTACGCGCTGGGGCTGATGGGCGCGACGCGGCGCATGCAGCACTACGCCGACCCGTCCTGGCAGCCCTACATGATCGTGGCCTTCGCCGGTGCGCTGCTGATCTTCGCGGGCATCGGTCTCACGGTGGTGCAGCTGGGCTGGAGCATCCACACCCGTGACCGGCGGCGCGTCCCGATGGGTGACCCCTGGAACGGCCGCACGCTGGAGTGGGGCACCCCCTCCCCGCCCCCGCCGTGGAACTTCGCGGTCGAGCCGCACGTGCAGGGCATCGACGCCTTCTGGGCCGTCAAGACCCGCAACCAGGAGCTGCACAAGATCGCCGAGAGCCGCTACGAGGCCGGGCACAGGCCTCACTACGAGACCATCCACATGCCCAAGGGCAGCAGTACCGGGTTCATCACCGCCTTCTTCGCCGTGTTCCTGGGGTTCGGCCTGATCTGGCACATCTGGTGGATGGCGATCCTCGCCGGCATCGCCTGCATCGGCGTCCTGCTGCGGCAGGCCTGGGACACGGATCGGGAGATGCTGATCAGCGCCGAGCAGCTCGAGGACTTCGACCGCCGTCATCCGAGCCTGGGGGCGCAGCGATGAGCGGTGTCGCGGATGCGGTCGTCCTCGATTCGCACGGCCGGCCGATCCCGTTGTCCGAGCGGGGGCCGGCCTCGGCCTGGTCGATGATCAGCTTCGGCTTCTGGCTGTTCCTGCTCAGCGACATCGTGATCTTCGCCTCGCTGTTCGCCACCTATGCGGTGCTGCAGAAGGCGACCGCCGGCGGACCCTCCGGCAAGGACATCTTCGAGCTGCGCAACGTCTTCATCGAGACCTGCTGCCTGCTCGCCTCGAGCTTCGCCTGCGGGCTGATGCTGATCGCGGCCGGACGCCGCCAGCTGCGGAATTTCTATCTCTGGGCGGTCGTCACCTGGGTGCTCGGCGCGGCCTTCATCGGGTTCGAAGTCACCGAGTTCTCGGACCTGGTCGCCCGCGGATATGGCCCCACGCACAGCGCGTTCCTGTCGGCGTTCTTCACGCTGGTCGGCACGCACGGCTGCCACGTGACCTCCGGCCTGCTGTGGCTGCTGGTGATGTTCGCGCAGGTGGCGACCCTCGGGCTGCGCCCGACGGTGGTCCGGCGCCTGTTCTGCTTCAGCCTCTTCTGGCACGCCCTCGACCTGGTGTGGATCGGCGTGTTCACCATCGTCTACCTGGGCAGCCTCCATGCATAACGAAGAAGCCACGCACGCGGCGGCCGACGAGCCGCACCTCGAAATCACCGGGGACGTGAGCACCAACGCGCAGAGCTATCTCGCAGGGCTTGCGCTCGCGATCGTGCTGACGCTGGCCTCCTTCGGCGCCGCGCTCACCCACGTGGTGTGGGGCCCGGGGCTGCCGGTGCTGCTGGCGGTGCTGGCGGTCGCCAAGATGGGCGTGCATCTGGTGTTCTTCATGCACGTGAACGCCACCGAGGAAGGCGAGAACACGGTGCTCGCCCTGGGGTTCGGCATATTCATCGTGGCGCTGGTCGTATTTGGTTCCATGATCATCATGTACAACCTGAGCAGTATCATGCCGACCATGGATCAGCTGATGAAGATGCAGCGCTGAAGGCTCACGGCCGGGTGGCCCCGGCCGCCACGGCGGCCTTGGCCTGGTTCGCGCGCTCGATCAGGTAGGCGCGGATGCTCTCCAGTTCCTCCGGCGCGACCCTGCCCCGGAAGGAGGCCATTCCGCCCTCCTGCATGGCGCCGTCGATCACGATGCTCCGCATCACCTCCGCGGTGTTGATCGCCGGCGAATAGCGCAGGTCCGGAAAGGCCCCGCGGTTGGCGTACGAAGTCTCGTGGCACATCGCGCAATGATCCGCGAAGGCCTGCTGGCCGGTCGCGATGACCTCCCGCGAAGCGGTCGATGGCGGCGGGTTCAGCACCTGCGGAGGTGGCGGGGGTGGTGGCGGCGGCAGGCTCGCGCCGCCATCGAGCCTGAACACGAGCAGCCGCGACTGGTTGCTCATGCCGTAGGGCACGAGACCGTATCCGGCTTCCACCGCCACGTACTCCTGCCCGTCGACTTCGAAGGCCGAGGCCGCGGCCACGACGCCGGTCTGGGCCTCGAATGTCCACAGGGGCTGGCCGTTGTCGGCCCGATAGGCGATGAACTGGCCCTTGTTGGTGCCCTGGAATACCAGGCCGCCGGCGGTGCTGAGCGTGCCGCCGCCGATATTGCCGTGCGGGGGCGAGCGCCACACCTCGCGTCCCCGCACCGGGTCCCAGGCGATCAGCTGCGACGTCGCGGTGCGCGGCGCCGTGGATTGCCGCTCCTCGTAGGTCGACTGCGGCAGTCCGGTGGCGAGCCCCGTGATGGCGGACATCGGCTTGCCGTTGAAGCTGTCCGCCGCCTTCATCAGCGCGCTGGTCTCGATCACCGAGAAATACACCAGGCCGGTCTGCGGGTCGTAGGAAAACGGATGCCAGGCGTGGGCGCCCTGCCCCCCGGGCTGGACGATCGCGATCTGGCGCGTGATGTCGTAACGGTCGACCTGGGTCATCAGCGGCGCTCCGGTGACCGGGTCGATGCCGTCGTTCCAGGTCACTTGGACGAAGTTCTTCGCCGAAATCACCTTGCCGGTCCGGGCATCGAGCACGTAGTACATGCCGTTCTTGGACGCCTGCATCAGCACGCGCCGGGTGCGGCCGTCGAACTTCAGGTCGGCGAGCATCAGCGGCGAGGTGGCGTCGTAGTCCCACTCATCCCCGGGGGTCTCCTGGTAGTGCCACACGTACGCTCCGGTATCCGGATTCACGGCGATGATCGAGGCGATGTACAGGTTGTCGCCGCCGCCGCTGCCGCGGTATTGCCGGTTCCAGGGCGAGCCGTTGCCGGTGCCGATGTAGAGCAGGTTCAGATGCGAGTCGTAGACGATGCCGTCCCACACCGTGCCGCCGCCGCCCCACTTCCAGAAGTCCCCGTTCCAGGTCGCGGCCGCCGTCTTCAGGTAGGCGGCCTCCTCGCCCTCGGCCGGATTGCCGGGCACGGTGTAGAAGCGCCACAGCTGCCGGCCCGTGGCGGCATCGAAGGCCGAGATGTAGCCGCGCACGCCGAACTCGGAGCCGGCGTTGCCGATGATGACCTTGCCGTTGGCGATGCGGGGCGCGCCGGTGCTGGTCAGGGGCTTGTCATGATCCACGGACAGGACGCTCCAGATGACCGCACCGGTCTTCGCATCGAGCGCCACCAGCCGTCCGTCGTAGGTCGATACGTAGATGCGGCCCTTCCAGGCCGCCACGCCGCGATTGACCAGGTCGCAGCAGCCGCGCCCGGCAAACTCACCGGGCACCTTGGGGTCATAGGCCCACAGCAGACGGCCCGTTCGCGCGTCAACCGCCTTGACCTTGCTCCAGGCCGTCGAGAAGTACAGCACGCCGTCGATCGCCAGCGGCGTCGCCTCCTGGCCGCGGTTGCTGTCGAAGTCCAGGTACCAGGCCAGTTTCAGCCGGCTCACGTTGCCGGTGTCGATCTGCCTGAGCGGACTGAAGCGCTGCTCGTCCGGGGTGCGGCCGACCGTCAACCATTGACCCGGCTCTGAAGCAGCCTTTCCCAGGCGGACGCCATCCACGGCGGCCGGCCCCGCGGCCTGGCCCAGGGCGCACTGCAGCAGCGCCCCCCACAGCACCGCTCCCGGCCACTTCCATTGCAGCTGCATGATGTCCCCCTCTTATTGTGTTGCCGACTCTATGCCAGACTCAGGGCCCGGTTCAAACGGTGGCCCACAGGAGCACGAGCATGTGTGACAACGACGACTTCGATGAGATGGTCAAGTACCAGCGCCGGGCCCCGGGCCTGTCGCGCCGGGAATTCGCAGGCCTCACCATGGGCGCAGGATTGCTGTCGCTGGTTCCGGCCGGGGCCTACGCGGCGGACACCACCGGCGCGGACGTCACGATCACGACGCCCGATGGCATGTGCGATGCCTACTTCGTGCATCCGGCCAGGGGCAAGCACCCGGCGGTACTGATCTGGCCGGACATCTTCGGCCTGCGCCCGGCATTCAAGGACATGGCCACGCGCCTCGCCGGATCCGGCTATTCGGTGCTGGTGGTCAATCCCTTCTACCGGCTGCAGAAGGCGCCGACTTCGCCCCCGAACGCGGACTTCCAGGATCCCGCCACACGCACGAAGCTGGTGGGCCAGATGCAGTCGCTGTCGCCGAAGACGGTGGCCACCGATGCCGCGGCCTTCATCCCCTGGCTGGACAAGCAGAAGTCCGTGGACACCAGGCGCAGGATGGCGACCACCGGCTACTGCATGGGCGGGCCGTTCACGATGCGGGTCGCGGCGCAGTTCCCGGATCGGGT
Source organism: Steroidobacteraceae bacterium (assembly GCA_035506335.1). Classification (GTDB taxonomy): domain Bacteria; phylum Pseudomonadota; class Gammaproteobacteria; order Steroidobacterales; family Steroidobacteraceae; genus DAIDKA01. The sequence goes on from DATJPN010000060.1 coordinate 36,116, forward strand.
CGGCGCCATCGCCTCCTTCCACGGCGCGGGACTCGCGAGCGCCGCGCCGGACAGCCCGCACCTGCTGGTGCCGAAGATGAAGGCCACGGCGCTGATCGCCATCGCGGCGAGCGACGACAAGACCGATCCGAAGGCCAAGGATCTGCTGGAACAGGCCTTCACCGCGGCGGGCCTGCCGCACGAAGTGGAGGTCTACACCGGCACGGCGCATGGCTGGTGCCCCACCGATTCGCATGTCTACGACCACGACGCGGCCGAGAAGGCCTGGTCGCGCATGCTCTTCTGGTTCGGCAAGGCGCTGACGTAGTTGCCGATGATCACGCGCAGGCTGGGAGCAACCGGCCCCGAGGTCGCGGCGTTCGGCCTCGGGTGCATGGGCATGTCGGGCATGTACGGGCCCAGTGACCGCGCCGAGAGCATCGCCACCATCCATGCGGCGCTCGATGCCGGTGTCACACTGCTCGACACCGGCGACTTCTACGGCATGGGACACAACGAGCTGCTGATCCGCGATGCGCTCGTCGGCCGGCCGCGTGACCGTGTGCAGATCAGCGTGAAGTTCGGGGCGTTGCGCGGGCCGGACGGCGCCTGGGCGGGGTACGACAGCCGCCCGGCCGCCGTGCGCAACTTCCTGAGCTACTCGCTGCAGCGCCTGGACACGGATTACATCGACATCTATCGCCCGGCGCGGCTGGATCCGGGCGTGCCCATCGAGGAGACCGTGGGCGCCATCGCCGACCTCATCAAGGCCGGCTACGTGCGTCATGTCGGGCTCTCCGAAGTCGGCGCCGCGACCCTGCGCCGCGCCGCCGCCGTGCATCCGATCGCCGATCTGCAGATCGAATACTCGCTGATCTCCCGGGGCATCGAGGCACGGATCCTGCCGACCTGCCGGGAGCTCGGCATCGGCATCACGGCCTACGGCGTGCTCTCGCGCGGATTGATCAGCGGCCACTGGTCGGCGCAATCCGCGAAGGGCCGCGACTTTCGCGCCGCAAGCCCGCGGTTCCAGGGCGCGAATCTCCAGGCGAACCTCGCGTTGGTGGAAAAACTGCGCGGCGTCGCATCAAGCATCGGCGCCAGTGTCGCGC
>DATJPN010000061.1:0-6613 GCA_035506335.1 Steroidobacteraceae bacterium
TCATTACCGGGCTGATCAAGGCCAATATTCCCTGCCGCATCGCCTTCCAGGTCTCGGCCAAGGTGGATTCCCGGACCATCCTGGACCAGATGGGGGCGGAGACCCTGCTCGGACACGGCGACATGCTGTTCCTGCCCTCCGGCTCCTCCATGCCGATCCGCTGTCACGGCGCGTTCGTGTCCGATGCCGAAGTGCATCGCGTCGTCGAGGCCCTGAAGAGCGCGACGCCGCCGGATTACGTGGACGAGGTGCTCGCGGGTCCCTCGCTGCCCATTCCGGGATTGCCGGACGAGGAAGGCGAGGGCGGGATCCCGGGTGGGGACTCCGAGAGCGACGCGCTGTATGACGAAGCGGTGAAGATCGTGACGCAGGAGCGCAAGCCCTCGATCTCCTACGTGCAGCGGCGCCTGAAGATCGGCTACAACCGGGCGGCGCGGCTGCTCGAGGCCATGGAGAGCGCCGGCATCGTCGGGCCGCTGCAATCGAACGGGGCCCGCGAAGTGCTCGTGCCACCGCCCCCGGCGGGCTGAGATGACCGGCCACAGTGCATCGCGGGGGTGGCGTTGTCTGGCCGTGCTGCTGTGGCTGGGCGGCGCCGGGGTGCAGGCGGCGCCGGCGCTCGCGCAGGCCTCGCCCGCGAGCACCCACACCGCCCTCGATGCCTGGCTGTCGGACCTGAAGTCGCTGCGCGCCCAGTTCACGCAGACCGTCAAGGACGCCCAGGGGCGCCAGACCGACCAGACCCACGGGGAACTGCTGGTGCTGCGGCCGGGGCGGTTTCGCTGGGAGTCGCACGAGGATGCAGGCGCGGCCGATTCGGGTCAGGTGCTGATCGCCGACGGCCGCAATGTCTGGTTCTACGATCGTGACCTGCAGCAGGTGACCGTGAAGCCCGCGGATGCGGCGCTGTCGGCGACGCCGATCATGCTCCTTTCCGGTGGCGCCGACGTCCGCAATGCGTTCGACATCGCCGATGCGGGGTCGAAGGACGGCCTGTCGTGGTTGCGGGTCAGGCCGCGTGCCGCCGACGCGGATTTCCGTCAGGCACTGCTGGGGTTCGCCGCCGGTGAGCTGCAACAGATGATCCTGGAGGACAAGCTCGGGCAGGTCGCGACCCTTCTCTTCAGCCGCTCGCAGCGCAATGCGCCAGTCGCCTCGAGCGAAGTGTCCTTCACGCCACCCCAGGGCGTGGATGTCATCGGGACGCCGCAGAAGTGAATCCCGAGGAGCACGGACCGCAGCTCGCCTTACTGTGGTGGACGCTCGGCTGGGCGATGGTGGCGTTCATCCTCTATTCGACCCTCGCGCCCTCCCGCTACGTCCCCGACCTGCATGTCAACGACAAGATCGAACATGCCACCGCGTTCTTCGGCCTGACGCTCTGGTTTGGCGGGCTCGTGCGGCGGCGCAGGCTATGGGTCCTGGGGGTGGTCATGTCGGCCTTCGGCGCCGCGATCGAGGTCGCGCAGGGAACCATGGGCCTGGGTCGCGACATGGACGTCCATGACTGGATCGCCGACACCGGCGGAGTGCTGGTCGCGCTCGGCCTGCTGCTCATCGTCGTTCCCCGCAGCCGCGGCCCCTGGCTGCGCTGGGCCGAAACGCTCATCGGTCACTGATGTGACGCCCGAAACCGGCGCAAGCAGCGCGCTGCGGCCACTGGCCGACCGCATGCGGCCGCGCAACCTGGATGAATTCCTGGGCCAGGCCCACCTGCTGGCGCCCGGCAAACCGCTGCGCCAGGCGCTCGAAGGCGGGCGGCTGCATTCCATGGTGCTGTGGGGTCCGCCGGGCACCGGCAAGACCACGCTGGCGCGGCTCATCGCCGGACGCGCCGACGCCCGCTTCCTCGCGCTGTCGGCCGTGATGGCGGGCGTCAAGGATATCCGCGCCGCGGTGGAGGAGGCGCGCGAGGAGCGCCGGGCGCATGGCCGGCCCACGGTGCTGTTCCTGGACGAAGTCCACCGCTTCAACAAGGCCCAGCAGGACACCTTCCTGCCGTACCTGGAGGACGGCACGCTGATCTTCATCGGGGCCACTACCGAGAATCCGAGCTTCGAAGTCGTAAGCGCGCTGCTGTCGCGCGCCCGGGTGTACGTCCTGAAGGCCCTCGGCGTGGATGAGCTGGTGGGTGTGATGAAGGCCGCGCTCGGTGACAGCGAGCGGGGCCTCGGCGCCGAGCAGGTACGGGCCGAGCCCGAAGCCCTGGATCTCATGGCCCGCGCGGCCGACGGCGACGCCCGCCGCGCCCTCAACATGCTGGAACTGGCCGTCGGGCTGGTGGGCGCGCGTGGCGGCGAGCTCACCGTGGCGATCGCCCGGGAGGTCGCGAGCGGCGGCCGGCGCCGGTTCGACAAGGGCGGGGACCAGTTCTACGACCAGATATCGGCCCTGCACAAGGCCGTGCGCGGCACGGACCCGGACGGCGCGCTGTACTGGCTCGCGCGGATGCTCGATGGCGGCTGCGACCCGCTGTACGTCGCCCGGCGCACGGTCCGCATGGCGGTGGAGGACATCGGCCTGGCGGATCCCCGGGCCCTCGCCCTGACGCTGGATGCCTGGGAGGCCTATGACCGGCTCGGCAGCCCCGAAGGGGAGCTCGCGATCGCGCAAGCCGTCGTGTACCTCGCCTGCGCCCCGAAGAGCAATGCCGTGTACGTGGCCATGGGGGAGGCCGCGGAGGACGTCGAGCGATACGGTACCCTCGAGGTGCCGGCGCGCTTTCGCAATGCCCCGACCCGCCTGCTGAAGGAGCTCGGGCATGGGCAGGGCTATCGCTATGCCCACGATGAACCGGATGCCTACGCCGCCGGCGAACGCTATCTGCCCGATGGGCTGCCGGATCGGCGATACTACCGCCCCGCGCCCCGGGGGCTCGAGATCCGCATCGGCGAGGCCCTCTCGAGGCTGCGGGACAAGAAACCTGACGACAAAGGTCCGACGTGATCGATCCGAAACTGCTGCGTTCCGATCTGCCCGGCGTGGTGCGCAACCTGGCGCGCCGCGGCTTCGTGCTCGATGAAGGCCGGATCATGGCCCTCGAGGAGGCCCGCAAGCGCGCGCAGATCGATGCCGACCGGGTGCGGGCCGAGCGCAACGCCAATGCCAAGGCGGTCGGGCAGGCCCTCTACCGCAAGGAGGACATCAGCGGTCTCAAGGCGCGCGCCGACGAGCTCACCTCGGAGCTCGGCCACGTCGATGCCGCCCTCGCGGCCGTGCAGACCGAACTGGACGCGCTGCAGCTGTCGATGCCGAACCTGCTGCATGAGTCCGTGCCCGAGGGCCGCGACGAATCGGCCAACCGGGAGGTGCGGCGCTGGGGCGAGCCGCGCCGTTTCGATTTCAAGCCGCTCGACCATGTCGCATTGGGCGAGGGACTCGGCGGCATGGATTTCGAGGCCGCCGCGCGCATCTCCGGCGCCCGCTTCGTCGTGATGCGCGATCAGGTGGCCCACCTGCACCGCGCGCTCGCGCAGTTCATGCTCGACGTGCACACCCTCGAGCACGGCTACACCGAGATCTACGCCCCCTACATGGTGAACGCGGCCTCGATGCTCGGCACCGGGCAGCTGCCGAAATTCGAGCAGGATCTGTTCGCCGTTCGCGCCGAGCAGCCCCTGTATCTGATTCCCACGGCCGAAGTCCCGGTCACGAATCTCGTCCGCGACCAGATCCTCGGCGCCGAGGCCCTGCCGCTGAAGTTCGTGTGCCACACACCCTGTTTCCGGTCCGAGGCCGGTTCGGCGGGCAAGGACACCCGGGGCATGATCCGCAATCATCAGTTCGACAAGGTCGAGCTGGTCCAGATCGTCACGCCCGACAAGTCCTATGCCGCGCTCGAGGAGCTGACGGCCCATGCCCAGACGGTGCTCGAAAAACTCGGGCTTGCCTACCGGACCGTGGCGCTGTGCGCCGGCGACATCGGTTTTGGCAGCGCCAAGACCTACGATCTGGAAGTGTGGCTGCCCTCCCAGGAGCGCTATCGTGAGATCTCCTCCTGCAGCAACTTCGAGGCGTTCCAGGCGCGGCGCATGCAGGCCCGCTGGCGCAATCCCGCCACGGGCAAGCCCGAACCCGTCCATACCCTGAACGGCTCGGGCGTGGCCGTCGGGCGGGCGCTCGTGGCGGTGCTCGAGAACTACCAGAACGCCGACGGCAGCATCACGGTGCCCGAGGTTCTTCAGCCTTATATGCGCGGCCTGGCGCGCATCGTGAAAAGATAAACCGATCAGAGGAAAGCATCATGAGCAGCACAGAGGTCGTGACCTACCACGTCGAGAACCGTATCGCCTGGTTGAAGTTCAACCGGCCGGAGAAGCGCAACTGCATGAACCCGCCGCTCAACCGGGCCATGCTGAAGGCGCTCGAAGAGCTCGAATTCCGCGATGACGTGGGCGTGCTGGTGCTGACCGGCGAGGGCACCGCCTGGTCCGCGGGCATGGATCTGAAGGAGTACTTCCGCGAGACCGCGGCGCTGGGCCTGAAGGGCACGCGCAAGGCGCAGTCCGAAGCCTATGCCTGGTGGCGCAAGCTGCGCTGGTACCAGAAGCCGACCATCGCGATGGTCAATGGCTGGTGCTTCGGCGGCGGCTACGGTCCGCTGTATGCCTGCGACCTCGCCATCGCGGCCGAGGAGGCCACCTTCGGACTGTCCGAAATCAACTGGGGCATCCTGCCGGGCGGCGGCGCCACCAAGGTCGCCACCGACCTGATGAGCTACCGGGATGCCATGTACCACACCCTCACCGGCGAGGGCATTTCGGGCAAGAAGGCCGCCGAGTGGAAGCTGGTCAACGAGGCGGTGCCGCTCGCGCAGCTGCGCGAGCGGGTCGTCGCGATCTGCGAAGTGCTGCTGAAGAAGAATCCCGTGGCGCTGAAGGCCGCCAAGGACGCCGTGCGCCGGGTCCATGAGATGACCTTCGACAATGCCGAGGATTACCTGATCCGCGCCCAGGAAGCCGCCGATTCCTTCGACCCCGAGGGGCGCAAGGAAGGCATCCGGCAGTTCATCGACGAGAAGAGCTTCAAGCCGGGGCTTGGAACCTACGACATCTCACGCAAGGGCAAGTAGCCAGGGGTTTCCGGCGGGAAGGGTGGCCGAGCGGTTTAAGGCACTAGTCTTGAAAACTAGCGAGGGGGCAACCCCTCCGTGGGTTCGAATCCCACCCCTTCCGCCAACCGCAAATCCGAGTAGCTCATCAAGCCCTCAAGGTGATTTGCCCGTTGGCGGAAAGCCGTGGGAGGCCGACCGGAGGGAGGCCCCATCCCACCCCTTCCGCCAACCGCAATTGGAAAAGACCTGTGGGCCGGTTGTAAGGAGTCCGGCGGTTCCAGAATGTCGGGATCGGCACGACCAGATCTTTCTCGAGCTCGCGGCGGCCGGCGATGCGCAATGGCTGGTGACGGGTGACCGGGATTTGCCGAGCCTCCGCGGACAGGTACAGTTCCGGATCCTGGATCCCGCCGCGGCGATTGAATTGTTGACCGGTCCGGAATAGACCGGGAGGGTGCCCCATGACCGTCAGCTTCCCGAGAGATCCTTTCCACACAGGCTTCAATGCGCCGATGCGCTTCGAGGCGGACATCCACGACTGCGAGGTCGAGGGGCGGATACCCGCCGACCTCGACGGATCCTACTACCGCACCTGCATCGACCGGCGCTATCCGCAGCGCATGGCGAACGACATTCCCTACAACGCCGACGGTGCGGTCGACCTGTTCCGCTTCCGCAATGGTCACGTCGATTTTCGGACCCGCTACATCCGTACGCCGCGGTATGTCGCCGAGCGGGCGGCGCGGCGCGCGCTGTTCGGCGTCTACCGTAACCCGTATACGAATGATCCGAGCGTCGCCGGCGTGTCGATGAATACCGGCAACACGACGCCCGTGGTCCATGCGGGCAAGCTCTACTGCCTGAAGGAAAGCAGTCCGCCGATGCGGGTCGATCCGCATTCGCTCAAGACATTGGGCGAATACGACTTCGAAGGGCGGCTGGTGGCGAAGACCTTCACCGCGCATCCGAAGATCGATCCGGTGAGCGGCGAGATGATCGCCTTTTCCTACGAGGCCCGGGGCGACCTCACCGATGACCTCGCGGTGCACTTCCTGGACCCGGCCGGAAACCTGACACGGCAGGTGTGGCTGAAAGCCCCGATTGTCTCGATGATGCATGATTTCGCGATCACGCAGCGTCACGTGATCCTGCCGACGACGGGCATGGTGACCCGTCTGGAGCGCCTCAAGCAGGGTTTGAACCACTGGGTCTATGACCGGACCGCGCCGGCGTGGGTGGGCATCCTGCCGCGGGACGGGGAGGCTAAGGACGTGCGCTGGTTCAAGGGGCCGCCGGAGCGGGCGATGCTGATTCATGTCTCCAATGCGCGCACCGAGGGCAACAAGGTCATCCTCGATGCGCCGGTGGCGCGCGGCAACTTCAATCCCCAGTTCCCGAACCTCGATGGCGCGCCCTTCGACGACGAGGCACGACGGAACACGATCCGCCGCTGGACCTTCGACCTGTCACGATCTGGGGATGACGCCTGGCAGGAGGAAATCCTGTTTCCGGAGTTCAAGCCGACCAGCTTCGTGCGAATCGACGAGCGCTACCAGACGC
>DATJPN010000062.1:0-7622 GCA_035506335.1 Steroidobacteraceae bacterium
AGGGTGCGCGCCATCGGTTGATCTGCGGATGCTGCCGCGCAAGAGGAGTTCATCATGATGTCTGACAATCCAGCCCGACGGTCCATTCGCCGCGCGGTACGGCTCGGCATCCTGGCCGCGCTCTCGGCAGGCCCCGTCGCCGTGCAGGCGCAGCAGGCGCCCGTCGAGGCACCGACCCTGCAGGAAGTGGTGGTGACCGGATCGCGGATCCTGCGCCAGGACACGAACACCCCGTCCCCGGTGCAGATCCTGACCGCCGATGACATCGCACGCAGCGGCTTCACCTCCACCTCCGACCTGCTGCATGCCCTGACCTCCAACGGTGAGGGCAACCTCAACCAGAGTTTCAATGGCGCATTCGCAGCCGGCGCTTCGGGCATCTCCCTGCGCGGCATGACCGTCGATGCGACGCTCGTCCTGATCGACGGACATCGCATGGCGAATTACCCGATCTCGGATGACGGCCAGCGCTCGTTCGTCGACGTGGCGAGCCTGCCGATGTCCGCCATCGACCACATCGAGGTCCTGAAGGACGGTGCCTCGGCGGTGTACGGCTCCGACGCGCTCGCCGGCGTGGTGAACATCATCCTCAAGAAACAGATCACCGGGCTCGAGCTCGTCGCGGACGGCGGCACCAGCGCGCACAACGACGGCGCCAACGAGCACTTCGCGGCCACCTACGGGTTCGGCGATCTCACCAGCGATGGCCACAACACCTACCTGAGCCTGGAATGGCGCCACCAGGATGCCCTGCCGCTGACGCATCGGCCGGCCTACGCGAATTTCGACTATGCCTCGATCTACGGTCCGGCCGCGCCGACCGCCTTCGGCATCATCCAGCCGGGCGCGGCCTATCCGTTCCAGTACACCGCGAACGGCATGATCCTCCCCTACATACCGGCCGGCGACGGCACCACGCCCACCGCCGGCACGGTCGCCTCGTTCGTCACGCCCTGCACGACCGGCGGCACGCCCCTCACGGGCTGCGAGTTCAATCACGCCGCCTACCTGCAGATCGAGCCCGAGACCTCCAACTACAACGTGCTGCTGCGGCACACGATGAACCTCAGCAGCAACTGGACCGCACAGTTCACCGCCTCGCTGTTCGGCTCGAAGGCCGAGCAGGCGACCGCGCCCTCCTACACCCTGAACGTGTGGCCCGCCCTCACCGGCGGCGTGAACGCCGAGGATCCCGCGGCGCAGCCCATCCTGCTGCCCGTCGGCAATCCCAACAATCCCTACCCCAACAACGCGGCCTGGTTGGCCTACAGCTTCGCCGACGTCGGCGCGCAGCGGGCCCTGACCGATACGCGCATGTACCGGCTGGTCGCCGACCTGAACGGCGAGATCGCCGGATGGACGGTGAGCGCCAGCGTCGGCGCCGTCCGCGGACTCACCTACCTGACCTACGAAAACTACGTCACGCTGACCGGTCTCGAGGCCGTCATCGCCAACAACTCCTACGTGATCGGCGGCAACAACTCCGCGGCGGTCTACAACACCCTGGCGCCCACGACGCATTCGATCGACTCGACCCAGCTGCAGTACCTGGACGTGAGCGGCACGCGGCCCCTGTTCGACCTGCCGGGCGGTCCGCTGTCCATCGCCATCGGCGGCGGCGCGCGACACGATGGCCAGGACGTGCCCGGCCAGCCGGGTTCCCTGGTGGGTAACGTCATCGGCGTGGGCACGACCTACATCCACGGCACCGATACCAGCGAGAACGTGTACGTCGAGCTCGACGCGCCGATCATCAAGTCACTGGAGGTGGACCTGGCCGGACGGTTCGACAATTACGCGACCGTCGGAACCGCCACCACGCCGAAGGCGGGCTTCAAGTGGCAGCCGCTGCAGCAGATCATGCTGCGTGGAACCTACTCCCGGGGCTTCCGTGCACCGGGACCCGGCGAGCGCGGCAACTCAGGCGTGACCTTCTTTTCGGCGACGCCGAGCGATCCGGCGCGCTGTCCCTTCACCAATCTGCCCGACGACTGCGGCAGCGGATCCGGCTCCGCAGTGGTCCAGGGCACGCCTTCTCTGAAACCCGAGCATTCCACGAACTACACGGCCGGCATCGTGCTGACCCCGATCCGCGAGATCAGCCTGTCGGTGGACTGGTGGGAGATCCGGCGCAGTGGTGAGATCATTTCGGACTTCGCGGACGGCAACTTCGTGCGCGGTCCGGTACAGCCGGCCTATCCGGACCTGCCGGGCCCGATCGTCTCCTACGTGGCGCCCTACCGGAACCTCGGCGTCGACATGCCCAAGGGCATCGATTACGAGCTGCATGTGAAGTACCCGATCGGACCCGGAACGGCAGCCTTCGATGCCTACTACTCGCACCTCATCAGCCAGGAGATCTGCCAGTCCTCCGACCCCTCGACCTGCGCCGATGTGGCCGGCACCCATGGCTCCTCGGGCATCAGCGGCGATACCGGCACCCCGGCGGACAAGGCCAGCGCGACGCTCGCCTACACCGTCGGGCCCGGCGAGCTCGGGATCACGATGAACTACGTCAGCGACATGGCGAACGTCGATCCGACGCTGAGCCCCGACTGCCTGAACTCCTGGTACACGGCCTGCAAGATCAGCTCGTTCACGGACTTCGACCTCTTCGGCCATTACGACATCAATGACAAGCTGACGGTCAGCTTCCATGTGCTGAACCTGTTCGACCGCGGCGCGCCGTTCGATCCACAGGCCGGTTACGGCCAGGACAACTACAACACCGCGTTCGCCCAGCAGGGCGCCATCGGGCGCTTCTTCGAACTCGGCTTCAAGTGGAAGCCCTTCTGAGGCACCGGAGGGCGGGGTGACCCGCCCTCCCTTCGTTTCAAGCAGCGGCTACGAGGCCGATAACGCGAGCGCGGCGCCGCTTTCATCCACGGTGTGCAGCGTCACCGGCCGGCGCCACACCCGCCGGATGTAGTCGAGCACCTTGCGGCTGCGCTCGGCATCGAGGCCCCGGCCGTCGGTCAGGTGGTCGTGCACCAGCTCGAGGGACCCGTCATTGCGCAGCTGGGAGACGGCGATGTTCGGCGCGCCGAAGTTGTACTTGGGCGCGAGCAGCGCCTCGTGCAGGCCGTTCAGGTCCCGGTCGAGGACCTTGATCTGGCCGTCGCTGCGCGAGGCGAAGCGGAACAGCTCGAGCTCCTCGGCGATCTCGCGGGTGAGATGGTTGCGCACGAAGCCGAAGTCGTCATCCTCCTGCATGATCCGGCGCGCGGCCGCGAGGCCCTGTTTCTCGATGATCTTCTCCCACAGCGAGAACCCCAGGTGGTAGGGATTGACGGCGAGGGCGATCTGCTGGCCCGCCGCCATCGGCCGCACCACGTCGGAATGGCACTTGATGGCGTCCACGTAGGCCTCCGGCGGCACGAAGTCCGCGTCGCGCAGCAGCCGCGCGTGCCAGTACGAGGCCCAGCCCTCGTTCATGATCTGTGTGGCGAACACCGGGTAGAAGTAGAAGGACTCCTCGCGCACCGCGAGGAAGATGTCGCGCTCCCAGCTTTCCATCTCCGGCGCGTAATGGGCGATGAACCACAGCAGGTCGCGCTCCGGATGCGGCGGCACCGGCGCGCGCTTGCGCGTCTCGAACACGCCATGCGCCGCCACCGGATCGAGCGAGGCGAAGCGGCGCCGGAAATCATCGTCGACCAGGGCCTTGGCGTCCGGCAGGAACTGGGGATAGCGCTCCCGCCGCAGCCGCTGGTCGATGTCGATGTGCTGTTCGAGGGCGAGCGCCGCATCGAGCGCGGCCTCGACTCGCTCGATGCCGTGCGTCTCGATGGCCTGGCTGATCTGCCGGGCATGACTCGCGGCATGCTCGACGATGTGCTCGCTCACCTGCTCCTGGCAGCGCCGGAAAAGCAGGTTGTTGCGCGAGAAGTCCGCATGCCCCAGGACATGGGCGGTCACGAGCACGTTCTCGGCGAGGCCGTTGCCGCTCGACAGGTAGGCATGGCCCGGATTGCCCGGGAAGACGACCTCGAACAATCTCGAGTGCCCCATGTTGCGCTGGATCAGCTGGTAGATGTAGCGCACGCCGAAGGACCAGTGCGGCATGCGCACCGGCAGGCCGTAGACGGCGATTTCCATCATGAAGGCATCCGGAACCGCTTCGAATTCCACCGGGTGGAAGTTCAGGCCGGAGCGCGCCGCGAGCGCCTCGAGGCGCTGCACGTAGCTGCGCCAGTCGCCGCCTTGTCCGCTCACGGGCGCGTTCATCCTGCCGCCTTGCTCTCCGCGCTGAAGAAGTGCCGAACCGCGCCCCAGACGCCGTCGAAATCATCGATGACGTAGCTCGCCACGGGCTTGCCGCCGGATGCCGCATCGCCGAACAGGCGCCCGGTTTCCGTGGCCAGCTGCCGCGACAGTCCCGAGGCCACTTCCACGTAGCCGCAGAAACAGGCCTTGGTCGTGATGTCCTCCAGCGCCTCGCTCGCCGGCGCGTGGTCACCGATGCTGTTGTCCCCGTCGGAGGCGTAGAAGAGGTAGATGTTGTGGCGCGCGGGACTGTAGCGCGCGTCGACGATCTCGCGGACCTTGTTGAGTCCCGTGGAGGCCACGGTGCCGCCGGTGCCGGCGACCTGGAAGAACTCACTCTCGGGGAACTCCCAGGCGTCGGTGGTATGGGCGACGAACACGGTTTCCAGGGAGCGGTATTCGCGCCGCAGACCCTGCACCACCCAGAAGAAGAAGGTCTTGGCGAGCTTGCGGTCGCGGTCGGACATGCTCCCCGATACATCGAGCAGGAAGAACACCACGGCATGAACCGCCGGCTGGCGGCGCCGCGCGAGCTGCCGGAAACGCAGGTCCTCGTCGGTGAAGGTCGCCGGACCCCCGAGGCCCTGGCGCTTCACCAGTTCTTTCACCGAGCGCCGGCGATCGAGGCGCGAACGCGCTCCGCGCCGATCCCAGCCCTCGCGCACCCAGTCGCTGTCGTCCGAAGGACCGACGCGGGCCTGCAGGTTCGGCAGCTGCATCTCCTCCCAGAGCCAGTCGACGATGTCGTCGATCTTGATCTCCAGCATCAGCTGGATGCCGCCGTCGCCCTGGCCGCCCTCGCCCTTCTCCGGTCCCTGGTCCGGATGGGCTTCCGCGAGCACGTCACCGTCCCGGGTCTTGCCCTGGCCGACGCCCTGGGAGTCCCCCGGATCGCGCAGCCTGAAATGATAGTGCTCGAGCATCCTGACCGGCACGCGCACGGTGCGCGCCGAATCGTTGATGACATCCCCTTCGGCGATGATCCTCGGCAGGTGCTCGCGGACGGCCGCGCGCACCTTCGCATCATGACGCAGCCAGTCGCGGGCGCCGCGCGAGAACAGGTCGTACCACCTGGCGAGCCCGAGCGAACTTGCGTCGTCACTGTTCGCAGTCATGACCGGTCCCCTGCCCTCGCTGGTCCGCTACTCCTGTGCCAGCAGTGTCGTGACGTAGCTCAGCGCCTCCTTGGCGCTGTGCTCGTCGTATCCGTACTCCTTGATGAGCCGCTCCTGAACCACCGAGATCTTCTGCCGTGCGTCCTCGTCGGGCCGCGCGGTGGAGGTCACCAGCCGCAGCACGTCGCGCCGCTCCTCGAACAGATACTGCTCGATCGCCTCGCGCATGCGCGCGTGGCTCGCGAGCTTGAACTTCTCCCCGGCCTTGAAGGCCACCATGGCCTTGCGCACGACTTCCTGGCGGAACGAGAGCTTGCCCGAATCGGAGACCTTGATCTTCTCCTCGACCTGCCGCAGGAAGCGCTCATCCGCCGGGCGCGTCTCGCCGGTGATCGGATCGGTCACCTGACGGTGATCGAGCGAGGCCTCGACCTCGTCGAGATACTTCTCCAGCAGCTGCTGGGCCTCGGCCTCGAAGGAGGCGAACATCGCGCGGTGCACGTCCTCCTTCACCCAGCGGTTGTAGAACTCCTTGCGGGCGGTCACGAGGTGATCGATCCACAGTTTCTTGTGCTTGCTCTCCATGCGCGCGTCGCTGTCGATCGAATCCTTCAGCGCCAGCAGCAGCTCCATGCTGGTCAGGCTGTGGGTGTTGCCGCGGGTGATCGCGTTGGAGATGGCATTGATCACGAAGCGCGGGCTCACCCCGGTCAGGCCCTCATCCGAGCTCTCGGCCCGCAGCCGCGCGGCCTCCGACTCCGGCACGCCTTCGACGGCCTCGCCTGAATACAGGCGCAGCTTCTTCGGCAGGTCGAGGCCCTCGCGCTCCGGCTTCGTGAGCCGCGTCAGGATCGCGAACACCGCGGCGAGGTCGAGCACGTGCGGATCGAGGTGGACGTCGCGGAACGCCGGCGCTCCGGTCACCAGTTTGCGGTAGATGCGGGCCTCGTCCTGGTAGGACAGTGAATACGGCACCTTGATGATGACCATGCGGTCGAGCAGCGCCTCGTTTTCCTTCTCCTGCAGGAACTTGTGGAACTCGGCGAGGTTCGTATGGGCGAGGATGGTCTCATCGAGGTGGATGAGCGGGAAGCGCGACACCTTGACGTTCTTCTCCTGGGTCATCGTCAGCAGCAGATAGAGGAACTCGCGCTTGACCTTGAGGATCTCGATCATCTCGAGCATGCCGCGGCTGGCCGCGTAGACGGCGCCCGACCAGGACCAGGCGCGCGGGTCGCCCTCGTCGCCGACCTGCGCGACCTTCGCCAGATCCACCGAGCCCACGAGATCCGCGATGTCGGCGGTGGTGGGATCATGCGGCGCATAGGTGCCGATGCCGGTGCGCGAGGCCTCGGAGATGAAGATCCGCTCCACCGGCACGCGCGCGATGTCGCCTTCGAATTCCCGTTCGACGTACTCGCGCGCCCACGGCGACAGCTCGCCCTGGATATCGATGGCGTAGCGGTCGCGGAATTCCGCGCGCAGGCTCGCCGGCACCAGGTTCAGCGGGTTCTCGCGCAGCGGCGAGCCCTTGATGCCGTAGAGCGCGCCCTCGTCCGTGCGGCTGTATTCCTCCAGACCGCGCTTCATCAGGATCGCGAGGGTGGATTTGCCGCCCGACGGTGGTCCGAGCAGCAACAGCAGGCGCCGGCCGACGTCCGACCCGGCGGCGGCGGCCTTGAAGTAGTCGACGACGCGCGACAGCGGCTCATCGATGCCGAAGAGCTCGCGGCGGAACAGTGCGCGCGCCTTCACGCCATCGCCGCCTTCGTCCTCGCCATGGCCGTGCCAGCGCAGCATGTCCCAGATGTACTGGTGGCTGCTGCGGGCGGTCGCGGCGGGATTGCGGGCCACGACGTCGGTGAGGAATTCGCCGAAACTGCCCTCCCACTTCTGCGAGCGATGCAGCTTGCTGAAAGAACTCAAGGACTCCAGGAAGTCCCTGGACTTGTTCGGATCCTCTCGCGTACTCATCGGCCTGTCCTCCGGCGCTGAGCGCAATTCGAGCATCTCGAGTGCTGTCCTACCCCGCAATCGGTCTTAACGTAAGTCCGCTTCGTGGCAAGTAGCGTGATCGTCCTCAAACTCTGGGCACCTCGTAATCATTTATTACGTCCGTGCCCAGTGCCGGTTGACCCAGGGCGTTACCGCCTCCGTCGCGGGCGTCAGGATTCCGACATCGTGTACCGCTATCTTCACGTATGCAGCATTCGGGCCTGAGTCCGGTCGGCGGTTGTGATC
>DATJPN010000063.1:0-12572 GCA_035506335.1 Steroidobacteraceae bacterium
AAGCGCATCACGCAACGCCTCAATCCCCGGGTCTGCCGCGTGGTGGCGCTGCCCGCGCCCAACGACCGGGAGCGCACCCAGTGGTACTTCCAGCGCTATGTCGGGCACCTGCCGGGGGCCGGGGAAATCGTGTGCTTCGACCGCAGCTGGTACAACCGCGCGGGGGTCGAGCACGTGATGGGCTTCTGCACGCCCGAGGAGTACGAGGAGTTCTATCGATCGGTGCCGGATTTCGAACGCATGCTGGTGAGATCGGGCATCCATCTCATCAAGTACTGGTTCTCCATCACCGATGAGGAGCAGCACGTGCGCTTCCTCGGACGCATCCACGATCCGCTGAAGCAGTGGAAGTTGAGCCCGATGGACCTGGAGTCCCGGCGTCGCTGGGAGGACTACACGCGCGCTAAGGAAACCATGCTCGAGCGTTCGCACATACCCGAGGCGCGCTGGTGGGTGGTGCAGGCCGTGGACAAGAAGCGGGCGCGCCTGAACTGTATCCACCACCTGCTGCAGCAGTTTCCCTACGCCGAGGTCGAGAAGAGCACGGTGGTGCTGCCGGAGCGCGAGCGCCACGAGGACTATTCCCGGCACCCCGTGCCGCCGGATATGCTGGTGCCGGAGATCTACTGAACGGTACGGAGTCCGGCGGCCATGCAGTTCGTCGCCTGCACGCCACAACAGCATGCCCCCGCCATCCTCGAGATCCTGAACGAGGCCATCGCCCATACCACCGCCGTGTACGAATACCAGCCGCGCACGCCGCAGAGCATGCAGGCCTGGTTCGCGGAAAAAGCCGCGGGACGCTTTCCGGTGATCGGCGCCGAGGAGGCTGGCACTCTGGTCGGATTTGCCACCTACGGCACCTTCCGCGCCCGCGCCGGCTACAAGTACACCGTCGAACACTCGGTGTACGTGCACAAGGACCACCGGGGCCGCGGCACCGGCACGGCGCTGATGCGTGAACTGATCGGCGCCGCCCGTGAGCAGCAGTACCACGTGCTGGTCGGCGGCATCGACATCGCGAACCGCGGCAGCGTCGCGCTGCACGAGCGCCTCGGGTTCACCTGGGCCGGCACCATCCACCAGGCCGCCTTCAAGTTCGGACGGTGGCTGGACCTGGGGTTCTATCAGCTGATCCTGGAGACTCCGGCGCATCCGGAGGATGGCTGAAATACCCCGCTTCAGCGCGCGAGCGCGACCCGCGGCGCCTGTGCCACGGCGAGCGCGGTCATCGCGAGGATGCGCCGCACGGTCGATGAGGGGGTCAGGACATGCGCCGGCTTTGCCGCGCCCATCAGGATCGGACCGATCGTGGAGCCGTCGCGGTTCAGCACCTTGATGGTGTTGAAGAGGATGTTGGCGGCGTCGAGGTTCGGGCAGATCAGCACGTTCGCTTCGCCCTTGAGGCGGCTGTCCATGAGGTTGCCGCTGCGGATCGTCGCCGACAACGCCGCATCGGCGTGCATCTCGCCGTCGCACTCGATGTTCGGTGCGAGGCCCGAGAAGATCTCGTAGGCCTCGCGCATCCTCGTCGCGGACTCGCGGCGCGAGGATCCGTAATTCGAGTGCGACAGGAATGCCACCTTGGGCGTGATCCCGAACAGCTGGACCTCCTGGGTCGCCTGCAGGGCGATCTGCGCCAGCAGCTGCGCCGAGGGCACCTCGTTGACGTAGGTGTCGGCGATGAACAGCGTGCGGCCGTCGAGCATCAGACCGTTGAGGGTGGCGAGGCAGGGTGCATCGCTGCGCCGGCCGATCACATCGCCGATCTTGGCCAGATGGGCATCGAAGCGCCCATGCAGACCGCACAGCATGGCATCGGCATCCCCGAGAGTCACCATCAGCGCGGCGATGGTCGTGGAGGAGCGCCGTACGGCGTTCTTGGCCGCCTCGGGGCTGATGCCGCGGCGCCCCATGAGGTGGTGATAGGCCTGCCAGTACTGCTTGAAGCGCGGATCGTCGTCCGGGTTGACCAGCGCGACGTTGTGGCCGGGGCGCAGGTGCAGTCCGGCCTTGGCGATGCGCTGCTCGACGACCGCCGGGCGGCCGATGAGGATGGGCTCGGCGAGGCCATCGTCGATGGCAAACTGCGCGGCGCGCAGCGCGCGCACGTCCTCGCCTTCGGCGAACACGACGCGCCGCTTCTTCGAGGCCCGCGCGGCCGTGAACACCGGCTGCATGACGAGGCCACCCGCGCCGAACACCTGCGTGAGGTGCTGCCGGTAGGCGTCGAGATCGGCGATGGGGCGGGTCGCGACGCCCGAGGCGGCCGCCGCGGCGGCGACCGCCGGTGCGATGCGCAGGATCAGCCGCGAATCGAAGGGCTTCGGGATGATGTACTCCCGGCCGAAGGCCAGCTCCTGCCCGGCATAGGCGCTGGCGACTTCCTCGCTGACCTCCTCCTTGGCGAGGTCCGCGATCTGGCGCACGCAGGCGAGCTTCATTTCGGCCGTGATGCGCGTCGCGCCACAGTCGAGCGCGCCACGGAATATATAGGGGAAGCACAGGACGTTGTTGACCTGATTGGCATAGTCCGAGCGGCCCGTGGCGATGATGCAGTCGCCGCGCGCGGCCAGCGCGAGCTCCGGACGGATCTCGGGCTCCGGATTCGCCAGGGCCAGGATGATGGGGTTCGCGGCCATCTGTTTGACCATCGCGGGGGTGAGGACCCCGCCGGTCGAGCAGCCGAGAAAGACATCGGCGCCGACGATCGCATCGGCAAGCGTGCGCGCCTCGGTGCGCTGCGCGTAGCGGGCCTTGGATTCGTTCAGATCCTTGCGTCCGAGGTGCAGCACGCCCTTGGAGTCGCAGGCCAGGATGTTCTCGCGGCTGAGTCCGAGCCCGACGAGCAGGTCCAGGCAGGCGATGGCCGCGGCGCCGGCCCCGGAGACCACGATCCGGACGGTGGAGATCTTCTTGCCGACCAGCTCCAGGCCATTGTGGATGGCGGCGGCGGAGATGATCGCGGTGCCGTGCTGGTCGTCGTGGAACACCGGGATGTTGACCCGCTCGGTGAGCAGGCGCTCGACCTCGAAGCACTCGGGTGCCTTGATGTCCTCCAGATTGATGCCGCCGAGGGTCGGCTCCATGGCGGCGATGATGTCCACCAGCTTGCGGGCGTCCTTTTCGGCGAGCTCGATGTCGAATACATCGATGCCGGCGAACTTTCGGAACAGGCACCCCTTGCCCTCCATCACCGGTTTCGCGGCGAGCGGCCCGATGTCACCGAGTCCGAGGACGGCCGTGCCGTTGGTGACGACTCCCACGAGGTTGCCGCGCGAGGTGTACTGCGCGGCGGTCTTCGGATCGGCTTCGATTTCGAGGCAGGGGTAGGCGACGCCGGGGGAGTAGGCGAGCGACAGGTCGCGCTGGTTCGAGAGGGGCTTGGTCGGCGTGACCGTGATCTTCCCCGGTGTCGGCAGCCGGTGATAATCGAGCGCCGCGTCGGACAGGGTCTGCTCGGCGGCCGACAAGGTCTTCTTCATGGTCATCCCCCTCAAACCTCCGATTATGCGCAATCACGGGCCGTACTGCACTGCAGCTAGAGGGGGGGCTGGCCCAGGGCGCGGGCCACGATGGTGCGGGCGATGGGCAGCGCCGCAGTGGCTGCGGGCGAGGGCGCATTGAGCACGTGGACCATGCGCGGGGTATCGGCAAACATGAAGTCGTGCACCAGCGTGCCATCCGGCAGTACCGCCTGGGCACGGATTCCGGCAGGGTAGGGCTGGAGGTCCGACAGCTCGAGCGCCGGGCAGTACTTGCGGCACGCCGCCAGATAGCGGCGCCGCGACGCCGATCCCTGCAGTTCATCGAGGGCCGAGCGCCAATGTCTGCGCAGCACCCGCCATGTCCCCGGGAAACGCAGTGTTTCCACGGTGTCACGCAGGTCGAAGGAGAAATTCCGGTAGCCCTCGCGCGCAAAGCCGAGCACGGCGTTCGGACCGACCGTGACATATCCGCCGATCATCCGCGTCAGGTGCACTCCCAGGAACGGCAGCGACGGGTCCGGAACGGGGTAGATCAGGTGCCTGACGATCTGCGACTTCTCGGGCGGGAGACGAAAGTACTCGCCACGAAACGGGATGATGCGCAGCGCCGTGCGCACGCCGGCCGCCCGTGCGAGGCGGTCGGATTGCAATCCCGCGCAGGCGATCAGCCGGGTGGCTTGAATGACCTCACCGTCTGCCAGCGCTATGTCGACCTGCTCGGAGCTCTCGACCATCGTGCACACGCGTGAACCGGTCCGGATCGTGCCGCCGCGTCTGACGATCTCATCGCCAAGCGCCGCCGACACCCGCTTGTAATCGACGATACCCGTGCTCGGCACCCGCAGCGCCGCCAGTCCCGTGATGCGGGGTTCGAGAGCTGCCAGATCGGCACCCCTCACGTCTTCGGTGGCAATGGCATTGAGCCTGCAGCGCTCGCGCAATTCATCGAGCCGCTGCACTTCGACCGGCGTGGTCGCCACGATCAGCTTGCCGCAAATCTCTACCGCGATGCCATGCTCGGCACAGAACTGCCGCGTTTCGGTATTGCCGGCGCGGCATAGCCGCGCTTTGAGCGATCCGGGCGCATAGTAGACGCCCGCGTGGATGACGCCGCTGTTGTGCCCGGTCTGGTGCGCCGCAAGCGACGGTTCCTTCTCGAGCAGCACCAGGCTGCAACCCGGACGCTGGCGCAGCAGTTCGTAGGCGGTGGCGAGGCCCACGATGCCGCCCCCGACGACGCAGTAGTCGTGTCTCATTCTTTAGAGGTCGTGCGACAGAATCAACTTCACGACGAGCCGGTCGCCGGCGGCAGTCAATCCGAATCCTATACCACCCTCGAGCGACCAGGCCGCGCCGCCAAAGTCCACGACGCCAAAAAGCTGGTGAGTCTGGGCCGATGTGGGGAGGAACCTGTGCAGCGGGCCGAAGTCCGCGTACTCCTCGGCGGCGACTGCCCACTGCCGATTGATATTGTAGGCAATTCGCGTCGCGGGCACGAACTCCAGATGCGAGAATCCTTTGTAGGAGTTGTCCAGTATCGGATTGAGGATCACGTCGAACGCGCCCAGGTGCCAGCCGAGTATGGGGCGGATTTCCTGTGTGTAGCGCTCCGGGTCCCAGTGCGCGGTGTTGTAGCTGAACTCGAAGTTGACGCCGTAGAAGAAGGACTCATGGGCGGCGTCCGGCTTCACGAACAGCGCCCGCAACTTGATGCCGTTGAACGTCACCCTGCCGTCCGCAGTGTAGCTGTACAGCGGCAGGTACAGACCGCCCTCCATCCATGGAGCGATGCCATAGGCCCATTCGGGGACGCCGTTCAGGGCGTGATCGGGCACTTCGCCGCCGGGAAAGTCCGCGGTCGTGCGGCCATCCGGTGTGAAATTGTCATGCAGGGTCAGGTTGAATACACCCGGGGCTGCGATGCGCGCATCGTAGACCTGGATTTCGTCGGTCTGCGCGAGTCCCTGGCTCCACTGAGCCACGCCGCCAACGGCGACGACCATGAGCACAATCGGCCGGATGAGCGATCGGCGCAGAATGGACTGGTCTGCCTTTGTACCCTGGGTCCGGGAGATGGACAGGCAGCATTGCAGCCAATTGCGCCTGCAGTGTCAATCGTTCGTGTGACCGCCGCTTCTGAAGTAGGCCGCCATGACGGTCTGCGCGATCAGCCGCTGGCCCGACTGGCTCGGATGCACGTCGCAGGCACTCTGCAGTTCGGGATTCACGTTCAGCAGCCCTGAATTGCATGTTTTGCCTCCCAGCGCGGGGGTTGCCACCGCGGCGCGGAAGGCGCTGAAGACATCGGCAATGCTGGCGCCAAAGGCCGCGGCCGTACGCCCCAGAACCTGATTCAGCGCTCCCGTAATGGCCGTTTCATTCGCGTCCGAGTAGTCGGGTGAGTAATAGTTGCTGACGATGATGGTACCGTCGTAGCCCGTGCCCCGAAGGTCGGCAAGGATGTTCCCCAGATTCGTGGCGGCCTCGGCGAGCACCATCGGCAGGCCGGCCTGGATGCAGGCGGACGGATTCGGATCCGCTTCACATCCTGTCTGCAGCAGAAACAGGTCATTGGCGCCCAGTCCGATCGAAACCAGTCGGGTAGCGGGATGTTGCCGCAGAAAGCGTACGGCGAAGTCCATTTGGGTGCCGCCGTAGCTGACGTGCAGAGGAAACGCCGCGCGGAACTCGCGACAGCCGTTGTCCGGCGCAGCGGCCGAAAGGAAGCTTCCAGTCGTCTCACCCGGGCAGCTGGCGTTGACCGTGTCAAGGTGCAGGCGGGGTCCGATGTATTCAGGAGCACCGATGAAATTGGCCGCGTTGACATACTCATGGCCGGCCTGCGTGATGTAGCCGAACACGACGCTGTCGCCGAGTGCGAGGGCCGGAGCTCCGGTACGCTCCTGAGCCCATGCATGCCCCGTGGCCAGCGCGCCAATGAACAGCGACAGGTGTGCGGCAATCTGACTCGTCTTCATGTTCCCCCCGGTATGGTTGCAATGGGTTGCAAGGGTACTAGAGGGAAAAGCCGGACCCGCGGGTACTCCCCGCTCGCTTAATTCGAGCGCCAGGTCAACGACATGCCGAGCGTGCGGGGGCGCAGCGTCACGGCATAGAGGAGTGTGGCATTCAGAAGGGTATTGGCGTCATTGCCCTTGTTGCGACTCAGCAGCGTCGGCTGGGAATCGAGCGCGTTGTCGAGGTATATCTGGCCACTGAACCGCCCGTGGGCAAGCTCCAGGCGAAGGTTCACAAGATTCGTGGTGGGATCGGGGCGCAGGCGCGGTGCATAGTACGCAGAGTCCGGCGAGGTCGTGTAGAACGGGCCGGGATTGCGGGTGCGCAGGATATCCTCGGCGCGCAGATTCAGCGTCACCTGAGGGAAATTCACGCGCTTGTCCGCCGTGAGTCGCGCAGTCCAGGGAGCCGCGACCAGCGGAGGCGTTCCGACCGCATCCCCGGCGCGCACGAGCACTGCACCGGCGCTGTTCAGGATCGTCTGTGTGTAACGCGAGTCCGTGTACGTGGTCGCGATGCCCGCCGTAAAGCCGCTCGCACTCGGGTGCCACTGAGCCTCGAATTCGAAGCCGTCGCTCTGCGCCGTGCCCGGCATGTGCCTGAACAGGCAATTGCCCGTGACGGTCGGGCCATTGTTCCAGCGGGTGTCGAACACGGCGGCGGTCACGTGGAGCGTCTCCTCGAAGAAAGTGCTCTTGTCCGCCAGTTCGTAGCTCCACAGCGTATCTCTCGGGTAGGGGGTCGGCGACAGATCGCAGGTCGGCAGCGCCGCATCGACGCCGGCGGGGGAAAACCCCTTGGCCGCCGACAGGTAGACGTGGTTCTCACCCGTCCAGTAATTGAGGTCGAAGCGCGGCACGAAGTTGGTCTCGGCTGCATGCTGGCTGAATGCAGGGTGTACCACCGGTGCGGTGATTCCGAGGTCATGGGAGTCGTAGCTGTCGCGTTCCAGGCGCAGCCCGGCAGCAAGGGAAAAATGACGGCCGAGCGCGTGGGCCAGATCGCCGAAGAGTGCCCAGTGATCCTGCACCGTGGTCGTGGTGTCGGCCACGTCGAGATCAAAGGAGGGTGCGGTGACGCGGTCGGCCTCCTGGTAACGGGCACTCGAGTAGGCAGCCGCGATGAACCAGGAGTACGGAGTGTCCCCGGTCACTTCCGGCGGGGCAAAGGCACTGCTCTGCGAGCCTTTCGAGTCCGCGGAGGAGAGTCGAAACTCCTGCGAGAAGGTCCGCTGCGTCAGAGTGATGCCGGTGCTTATGGCATCGGCGTAGCTGCGCGGATAATCGAACCCCAGGGGATTGCCCCGGTCGCCCCAGCCATAGGACTCGCTGTCCTCCACACGCAGACTGCCGCTGCGGTCGAAATAGGCGGTGACGGCGTTGAACTCGGTGATGCCGAGGTCGGCCGTGACCTTGAGGCTGGGCAGAAAGAACGAATCGCTCGCGGGCTGGCGGGAAAGGCTGCCGTTGTAGAGCGCGCCGGCAGCCGGATCCGACAGGTAGGTGAAGAAGGCCGAGGAATCCCGGGCCGAATTGGACTCGTAGTCCACGGCCGGAGTGATCCTGAGTGCGGCACCGGGCCTGTACGTGAGAATGGCGCGCATGCTGCGGCTCGTCACCCGGTCGTCGTTGGCATCGGTCACCTGACATCGCGCAGGCTCGACCCGGCCTGATACCGGATCGACGCAGCTGAAGGGATTGACGAGATCCACAAATCCTCCGTCGGAGCGGTACCAGGCACTTACCCGCAGACCGATCGCCTCACCGCCCAGGGGCGCGTCGATCCAGGAGCCGGCCGCGTAGGTCGGCTTGCCGCCTTCGGTCAGCGCCCATTCGGCCTGGGCCCCGCTCGTCACGCTCGGACCATTCGTCGGCTCGTTGGGGACGTAACGGATGGCTCCGCCCTGGGTATTCGCCCCCATGATGGTGCCCTGTGGCCCGCGCGGGGTTTCGACCCGGTTGAGATCATAGGTCGAGGGCAGGGCACGACCAAAAGTGTTGCTGCGGACCTCGGGTATCGGCATGTCATCGAGGAAGATCTCCGTCACGGTACCGTGCCGGTCGCTCACACCGCGCATGGCCAGGTTCGTGTAAACGCCGGCGCCCACGTGGGAGAGAAAGTCGTATTCCATGCCGGGCGTGCGCGCGCCGACGTCAGCGCTGCTTTCAATGCCGAAGGCCTGCATTTCGCCTTGCGTGAGCACGGAGATCGACATGGGCAGCTGATCCGCGCGCTGCGTGAGGCGCATCGCAGTCACGATGATCGGCTCCAGTGCGTCCTCCTCCGGCTGAGGCAGGGGTTCAGGGGTGAGCTTCGCGGGTGGATCCGGGGAGATCGTGAACTCGCGGGCGCTTTCGAAACGGAACGTCAGTCCCGTACCCTTGAGCAGCTGTTTCAGCGCTGCGGCAGGACCAAGGCCTGCGGCGGCGCCATCTGACATTCGAGCGCCGAAGTCCACGATCGTCTGGCCATATGACAGATCGGTCTGGCTGATGAATGCTGCAATGGCGAGACTCAACCGCTCCCGCGGTATCCGGGTCTTCAGGGTGGGTCCGTCCGGTGCGCGCACTTCGGCCTGCGCGGGCAGGGCCAGAAGCGCAACCAGGACGGCGAGCATCGGGCCACGCATGATGTCAGGGTCTTGAGACCCGTATCGCATCCGGCGTGGTCTGCACGTGAACACCTTGCAGTCCGCGCAGGAAGGCAAGGAAGGATTCGGTGTCGTCGGTGCGGAACGAGCCCGTGATCCTGAAGGTCGCCAGCGCCGGGGTATCGATCTGGATCGGAACGGCACCGTAGGCATTGAAGGCCGCCACGGCCTCTGCCAGCGAAGTGGCCTGCAGGATGATCCGGCCCCGGACCCAGGCGGTCGAGGTCGCGAGATCGACCGTTTCGCGCTGCGAGAGTCGACCCGCGAGCACTCTCACGCGCTCACCGGCACCGAGCTCGACGGCTCCGCCGGCGGTGTTCCCTCCGGCATAGGCCTGGAGCCGATCCAGGAGCGATGCCGGCCTCACCCGCACCCGTCCCTCGGCCACCGTCACGGTGACTTCCCGCTGAGGGCTCTGCAGACGCACGTCGAACTTCGTGCCGAGGTCGCGTATCGATGCCTGCCCGGCGTGCACCTGGAATGGCCGCGCGGGATCATGAAAGACCTCGAAATAGGCCCGGCCCCGCAGCAGTTCGATGTCGCGGCTCGCGCGACCATAGCGGACCGACACGGCACTGTCGCTGTCCAGCAGCACTACCGAGTTGTCCGCGAGGACCCGGGTCGAGCGCTCCCCGTGCCGGGTTTCGAAGTGCGCGACCGTCCCCACGGTCGCCGATTCATGGTCTAGCGACGACCACGTGAGGGCCGCCGCGATACCCAGGATCACGGTCGCGGCAGCGGCCCACAGCCAGGAGGGGGGGCGTCGTGCCAGCGGGGCGCGATTTCGGTCCACGAACACGGTGTCGAGGTCGTCCGGACCCTCGTCGGCGCGGGCCTCGGCGATCAATTCCTCCACGGACTGTTCGGCCGGAAAGGAGCGCAGGCCATCGCCGATCGCCGTGATCGCCAGATATTCGCGTATGTGCACGGGGGACTTCCGCAGCCATTCCTGGAACTGCCGCTCCTGGGTGGCATCCAGGCCGTCGCGGTTGGCCTGGTACCAATCGGCTGCGTCCTGCGCCGCCAGCTCGCGCACATGTTCCTCGCGACGACTCATCCGCCGCAGCGTGCTCCTCCACCGCAACCTGGTATCACTCATCAGCGTCCGTCCAATGCAATCGGGAGATGCGCCGCCGGCAATGTCGCAGCGCCTGCTTCACGTATCTCTTGACCGAATCAATCGAAAATCCCAGCCGCTCGGCGACCTCCTCGCACTTCATCCCGTGAAAGAAATGCAGTGCAACGACGGCGCGGCATTTCGGTCGCAGCTCACCCAGAACCGAATGCAGGATACACGTGAGCTGCTCCATGTCGATCATCCGGCCGAAGTCCGGGGTGTCCGACAGCTCCCGGAATTCAACCGCGGCGAATGGATCGCCGATGTCGATACGGGCGCCCTCGCGCGTCCCCTGGGCAGCCCACTCGATGAGCACATTGCGGGTCGTGACGAACAGGTAGGCCTCGGGGTTGCGGATCGTGCTCGGATCAACGCCGGTCAGCCGAACGTATACCGTCTGCGCGAGATCGTCCCAGTCCTGGGGATCGAGGCGGAACTTGCGCGCCTGGGCGTTGATGCGTCGCCGGTGCTCGGTCACCAGCCGCGCCGCGAACTTCCTGCGATTTTCGGCTTCGTCGTCGTCCGTCATGCTCACTGGCCGGCATTGAGAGCCAATTGAGGGATCCTCAAGCCAAGGGAGTCCGGAGCGCCGCGTTCGGGTAGCTTTTTCTTCTGCTGATGTCCGCGGCGATCTTCCTCGCCGGTGGGCCGGGTGTCCAGAACATCGCCGGCGAGCGGATTGCTGCATCGCGGAAACGCGCGCGGTAAGCGTTTTGATGGGATCATCACCCGATGGACGCAGCGCACGAAGTCTTCGTGTCCTACACCCACGCGGACCGGGAGACCGCGCGCCGGTTCGCGCAAGGTCTCGAGCGCGAAGGATTCAAGGTGTGGTGGGACGCGACGCTGCGTTCCGGTGATGAGTACGATGCGGTGACTGAACGGGCGGTGCGTGCGGCCCGGGTGGTGGTGGTGCTGTGGTCGAAACGCTCCGTCGAGTCCCGCTGGGTGCGGGCCGAGGCGACCGTCGCGCTGCAGAACAAGACGCTGATGCCGGTGATGATCGAGCCCTGCCAGCGGCCGATCATGTTCGAGCTCACCCACACCGCGGAGCTGTCGCACTGGAAGGATGACTTCGACGATCCGGCCTGGCGCGAGTACGTCGCCGGCATTCACAAGGCTCTCGGAAAGGGATCCTCCGCGCCGATCACCGAACGCGCTCCCGAGGCGGCTGCGCGGCGATTCCGGCCTTCGCCTCGCCTTCTGACGCTGTCGGTCATTGCGCTGGTGGCCGTCGCCGCGATCCTCGCATGGCTCGGTCGCGGGTCATCGTGGCTGTCGGCGTTCACACCGGCCCGGGCGTCGGCTGTTTCGGTGGCCGTGCTGCCCTTCGTCAATCTGTCATCGGATCGCGAGCAGGACTATCTCGCCGACGGGCTCGCCGAGGAACTGCTGAATCAGCTGGCGCAGATCAAGGGACTGCGCGTCATCGGTCGCACGTCGAGCTTCTCGTTCAAGGGCCGGAACGAGGACCTGCGCACCATAGGCCATGAGCTCGGCGTCAACCATCTGCTGGAAGGCAGTGTGCGCAAGTCAGGCGACCGGCTGCGGATCACTGCCCAGCTGATCAACTCCGAGGACGGCTCGCATGTGTGGTCGAAGACCTTCGAGCAGGCGGCGAGTGAGGTCTTCGCGATCCAGGACGAGGTCGCCAAATCGGTGGCCCAGGCACTGAGCGTCACGCTGGATGTCGGTGCCATCCCCCGCGCGCAGGGCGGGACGACGAACTATGATGCCTACGACCGCTTTCTGCGCGCCCGCCAGTCGCAGGACCCGGCGCAGCGCCTGACCTTGCTCCGTGAAGCGGTGGCCATCGATCCGACCTTTTCACGTGCGTGGGTCGCATTGTACGACGAACTGATTGCCGCGACCCTGTACGTGCCAAATCTGGCCTCGGTGACCGCGGAGTTGGCCGATGTCCGCGCGCGCATCCAGACGCTCGCGCCGGATGCGTGGTGGACACACTACATGCAGGTGAATGAATGCACCCGGCAGCGACACTGGACCGAGTGCGATGTTGCGGCCCGAAAAATGATCGCCGCGGCCCCCGAGTCACAGTATGAAGCGCTGGACCAATACGGCTTCTTCCTGATGTGTGTCGGGCGCTTCCGTGAGGCGGTCGAGTACCGGCGGCGTGCGCGGGACGCCGAGCCGCTTTCGCCCGAGGCGTCGCAGGAGTACCAGACGGCCCTGGACGGCGCCGGCCTGCGGGCTGAGGCGGATGCCGAGTCTGCGCGCGGCCGGACCCTGGCCGGGTATTCGGCGGCGAAGGATGCCAAATTGCTGTGGCGGATGCTGG
>DATJPN010000064.1:0-4606 GCA_035506335.1 Steroidobacteraceae bacterium
GGTGGCATCAAGCGCGAGGCGCCGAAGGAGCTGGCACCGGCACCCACCGGGAACGAGGTTCAGTCACCGAACTGAGGGCCTGGGTCGCAGACCTTAGGAAGCATGCGTGGCCGAACTGTTCGTCTCCGACCTGCACCTGGACGCGCGCTCCGCTGCGGCCAACGAGCGGTTCCTCCGGTTTCTCGCTCAGGAAGCGTCCCGGGCGCGGGTGCTGTACATCCTCGGGGACCTGTTCGAAGCGTGGATCGGCGATGACGATCCGGATCCGGTCAAGGGGCAACTGTGCGACGGCCTGCGGCAGCTGACGGACCGCGGCGTGCCCTGCTTCGTGCTGCACGGCAACCGCGATTTCCTGCTCGGCCAGGAATTTGCCGCGCGCACGGGCTGCCGTCTGCTGCCCGATCCGGTGATCGCCACGTTCGACGAGGAACCGGTGCTGCTCACCCATGGCGACGCCCTGTGCGTGGATGATCACTCCTACCAGGAATTGCGCACCACGGTGCGCGATGC
Organism: Steroidobacteraceae bacterium; assembly: GCA_035506335.1. Classification (GTDB taxonomy): domain Bacteria; phylum Pseudomonadota; class Gammaproteobacteria; order Steroidobacterales; family Steroidobacteraceae; genus DAIDKA01. The sequence continues at coordinate 511 of DATJPN010000064.1, forward strand.
GCGCTGGCAGCAGCGCTTCCTGAAGCTGCCCCTGGCGACGCGCGAGCTGCTCGCAAGCCAGGCACGCCGCGGCAGCCAGGCCCACACCTCCCGGACCATCCCCTACGTCATGGATGTCAACGAGACCGCGGTCGATGCCGTCTGGCACACGGGCGTGAGCCGCATCATCCACGGCCACACCCACCGCCCGGGCATCCATCGGGCCACCTTCGACGGCCGAGCCGTGGAGCGGATCGTCCTCGGAGCGTGGTACGAACAGGGCAGCTACCTGCTGCGCGAGGCGGGACGCTACGAGCTGCGCGAGCTCTAGTTCGAACGCGGCAGGTTCAGGGTCGCCTCGAGGCCCCCTTGCGGCAGGTTCGCGAGGGTGAGCGCGCCGCCGTGGGCCTGGGCGATGTCGCGTGCAATGCACAGTCCGAGCCCGGTGCCGCCGGTGTCCCGACTGCGCGAGGAGTCGACCCGGTAGAAGGGTTCGAACACCCGCGACAGGTGCTCCTGCGGAATCCCGGGCCCCTGGTCGCGGACCGCGATGACCACCGCGGCGCCGTCCTCGACGCTCACGCTCACTCCGCCCCCGAACTTGCAGGCGTTCGAAATCAGGTTCGTCAGGCAGCGCTTGAGGGCCATGGGCTTGCCCGTGTAGGGCGCGCTCGCCCGGCCATGCACCGCGAACGGGGTTCCGAGCTCTGCGAACTCGCCCGCGAGGGTCGCCAGCAGCGCGTTGATATCCACCGCCTCGGCCGGTTCATCGTCATTGAGCCCGCGCAGCAGCGCCAGCGACCCATGCACCATGCCCTCCATCTCGTCCAGGTCGCGATCGAAGCGCAACTGCAGCTCGGCATCGTTCAGCGTCGCCGTGCGCAGCCGCATCCGCGTGAGGGGAGTCTTCAGGTCATGCGACATGGCCGCGAGTACCCGCGTGCGGCTGTCGACATGCCGCTGCAGGCGCTCCTGCATGGTGTTGAAGGCATGGGCCGCTTCGCGCACTTCACGGGTGCCGCGTTCCACGAGCGGCGGCTGGCGCAGGTCCCGGCCCATGGCCTCCGCCGCACGCGCGAGCTCGGACAGCGGCCGGGTGATGCCGCGCGCCACCGCGTACACGGCGATCGCGACCAGCACCGCGAGCAGGATCAGGTTGAACAGCAGGGAGCGCGGCAACGGCGCGCCGGGTTGCCCCTGCGCCAGGCGGAACAGGAGGGTGTCGCCGCCGGGTATGCCCACGCTCACGTCATACAGCTGCCCGCCGCGCTCGAAGGCCTCGGCTCCGGGGCGCTCCAGGGTCATGGCGGGCTTCGCCGGGTCCGTGGTGTGCACGACCGAGACCTGGTAGGCCGGGCCGAAGATCATCCGCAGCTGCTGCTCCAGCGACTGCCTGAAGTCCGGCAGCGGCGTAGGCAGGCCCGGGATCGCGAACACCCGCAGGTACTGGGGTTGAGGGGGCGGCCGTGCCCGGCGGAATTGCGGTCGCGGCCAGTTCTGCAGCATGGAATTGGCCTCCAGACGCTCGCCGGGCTGCAGCAGCTGCATGGAGGCGGTCATGTCGACGACCCGTCTGGACCACTCGCGCACCGACGCCAGCACCAAGGTCCGGTCGCGCTCGCGGGAGACCAGGAACACGGAAATGAGCGTCGCGGCCATGACGCTGATGAGCACGGCGGCGAAGAGTTCTCCGAAGAGGGATCGTGGCCATGGCGACACTCGCCAGCCACGCGGCGGTGGCCTGGCCTCAGGCGGTCTCGACCCCGACTCCAATGACGTACCCCTCTCCGTAGACCGTTTTTATGATCTGCGATGCACGCGCGTCATCCCCGAGCAGCTGCCGCAGCCGGCTCACGCGCACGTCGATGCTGCGGTCCTGCGGATCCGCCTCGCGGCCGCGCAGCAGGCTCGCCAGCTGCGCGCGGGTGAGCACCCGGCTCGGCGATCCAAGCAACACCGTCAACAGTCGGTACTCGGCGCCGCTCAGCGCCACGCTGCTGCCTTGAGCATCCGTGAGGGTACGGGTAGTGGTGTTCAGTTGCCAGCCGCCGAAGTGGAAGGTGCGCACGGTGGCCGAATCCGGATCGCGCGGCGCGTGGGCCGCCCGCCGCAGCACGGCCTTGATGCGCACCAGGAGCTCGCGCGGGTTGAACGGCTTGGACAGGTAGTCATCGGCACCGACCTCCAGGCCGACGATGCGATCCACGTCGTCACCGCGTGCCGTGAGCATGATGATCGGCACCTGCGACTGGCGGCGCAGCTCCCGGCACAGCGCGAGGCCATCATCGCCCGGGAGCATCAGATCCAGGACGATGAGGTCGAAATGCTCCTGCTGCAATGCAGCAGTCATGGCCCGGCCATCCGCGACCGGCGTGGTCCGGAAGCCATTGCTCTCGAGATACTTGGCGAGCAATGAACGGATCTCCCGATCATCATCCACAATGAGAATATGCGGCTCTTCAGTCATGACACCAAAGCTTCAGTGTTTGTAAGTGATTGTAAAAAACTTCCAGTTCTACGAACCCGGCGTTTCGCATGACTGTCCAACGCACGACACGGCAAAAGGGAGACAGACATTGTCACGACTGAGTTGCATCCTGTCAGCAACTTTAATCGTCGGCGCAGGCGCGGCGCTCAGCGCCTGCTCGACCACTCTTGCGACGCGTGCGCCCCATGATATTGATCTCAGTGGCGAGTGGCAGATCGACCTCGCACTAAGTGATTTTCCGCAGCAGGCACAAACGATGCCGCCTGCCATCACCGGCACGCCGGACGCCTCGACCGAGTCAGGCGCCGGCCGGGGCGGCGGCCGTGGTCGGGGTCGTGGCGCGGGAGGCGCGGGTGCAGGTGGCATGGCCCAGGGCGGCGGGCCCGGTGGCGCGGGACGTTTCGGTTTCCCCGAGCATCGCTTCGCGATGCCCCCGCATCTGTCGATCAGCCAGACCGGCACGGGCGTGACGGTCGACATCACCATGCCCGATGGCAAGCATGTCATCAATCATTACGTGTCCGGCGAGAAGGCCGTCGTGGCGACCACGCGCGGTGCGGCCAGCCGGACCCTCGGCTGGGACGGCGATGCGTTCCTGATCCGCACCGCCGTGGGCAAGGAGGGCCCGCAGTCGGACGTGCGCTACGCCCTCGAACGGGACGGGACACTGTCCGTGGTCGCGACCTTCAGCAACTCCGGCATCTACGACTTCCAGTACACCCTGGTATACGACCGCGCCGTACCCTAGCGCCCGAAACCTCTAGGGTGGGCCGGAGTGGAAGCGGAACTGTCCGTCCGGCCGGGTCGCGAGCTGCGCTTCCCGGTCCGCGAGAATGGCCAGGCGTGCGCGCCAGTCGAGGCCGCTGTCCTCTGCGGCCCTGATGGCCAGCCCCAGGTAGAGCTGGAAGTGCCGCGCCTCGCAGCGCTGCAGCTGCCCGTAGAACCGGTCAAGCGGTGCCGGGAGGCGCGACATCAGCTTCGCGAAGCGTTCCGCGGAGCGCGCCTCGATCAACGCGCCCGTCAACAACAGGTCGAGCTTGCGATCCGGCTCCGAGGTGCGCGACAGCGCGCGCAGGCCGCCGGCATAGCGACCGGGCCTCACCCGCGCATAGGGCACCCGCAGCTCCCGCATCAGGGCCTGCACCTGCTCGAAGTGGCGCAACTCCTCGCGCGCGAGGCGCGATAGCGCCTGCGTCAGGTCCGTGTCTTCGGGATAGGCGAAGATCAGCGCCAGCGCCGTGGAGGCGGCCTTCTTCTCGCACCCCAGGTGATCCACGAGCAGTTCCTGCCAGCGTTCGCACGCCGCGGCCACCCAGGCTTCCGGGGTCGCAGCCAGCAGGATCTGCGCCGGCACGCCCTCCCGGCCGTCCGCGCTCACGCCGCGACCTCCCGCGCACGATGTTCGGCCAGCGCGGCCCCGAGCGCCTCGGCGGCCTGCTGCGCCGACTCGAAACGGTCGGCCGGCTCCTTCGCGAGCAGCCTTTGCAGCAGCGGCTGCAGCCTGATCAGGTCCTGCGGCAACTGCGGCACCGGTGACTTGCGATGCATGTAGATGATGGCCATCGGATTCTCGGCGACGAACGGCTTGCGCCCGGTGAGCATCTCGAACAGGATGACCCCGAGGCTGTA
>DATJPN010000065.1:0-7520 GCA_035506335.1 Steroidobacteraceae bacterium
ACCTGGGGCTGCCGAAGGGCATGGAGGTCACGGCCGACCCGACGCAGCTGCGCCAGGTCGTCTGGAACCTTTGCGACAACGCGATCAAGTACGGCCTGCGCAACCGCGAGACGGACGTCGTCGAGATCCGTTATGGCCGCCTGAAGCCCGCGGCACGGCCGTTCCTGGAGGTGGCCGACCACGGCCCCGGGGTTCCGGCCGAGAATGCCGAGCGCATCTTCGAGCCGTTCTTCAGCGGCGCGCACCAGGGCTCGGGACTTGGCCTGTTCCTGGCCCGGGAACTGGCGCAGACCAGCGGCGCAACGCTGCTGTACGAACCGCGGCCGGCGGGCGGCAGTATTTTCCGGCTGGTGTTCGCGGATCCGCGTCGCTGGGCGGTACGATAGGAAACCCATGAGCAAGCCTGTCGTTCTGATCGTCGATGACGAGCCCGACCTGCTCGAACTCGTCAGCCTGACACTGGGGCGGATGGGCCTCGAAACCCGCACCGCACCCGACCTCGCGAGCGCGCGGCGCCTGCTGGGGTCGCAACCCTTCGACCTGTGCCTGACCGACATGCGCCTGCCGGACGGCGATGGACTGGACCTCGTCGCCTGGATCCAGGCCAACCGCGCCGCGACTCCGGTGGCGGTCATCACGGCGCACGGCAACGTCGAGTCCGCGGTGCGCGCGCTGAAGCTCGGCGCCTTCGATTTCGTCTCCAAACCCCTGGATCTGGGCGTGCTGCGCAAGCTCGTGGGCACCGCCATCCGCCTGGGGTCGATGGCCGACAACACCACCCGGCGCGGCCCCGGACTGCTCGGCAGCTCGGCATCGATGCAGCAGCTGCGCGAGATGATCAGCCGCGTCGCCCGCAGCGAGGCCCCCGTCTACATCTTCGGCGAATCCGGCACCGGCAAGGAACTCGTGGCGCGCCTCATCCATCAAAGCGGTGCGCGCGCCGACTCACCCTTCGTGCCCGTCAATTGCGGCGCGATTCCGACCGAGCTGATGGAGAGCGAGCTCTTCGGACACAAGCGCGGCAGCTTCACAGGGGCGGTCGCGGACAAGAAGGGCCTGATCCAGAGCGCCGAAGGCGGCACGCTGTTCCTGGACGAGGTCGCCGACCTGCCGCTGCACATGCAGGTGAAGCTGCTGCGGGTGGTCCAGGAGAAGACCGTGCGTCCGGTCGGCGAGTCGCGCGAAGAACGGGTCGACGTGCGCATCCTGTCGGCGACCCACCGCAACCTGTCGGACCTGGTGGCGGCCGGGCGCTTCCGCGAGGACCTGTTCTACCGCATCAACGTCATCGAGCTGCGGGTGCCGCCCCTGCGTGAGCGCAGCGGGGACATCCCCGACCTCGCCGGCACCATCCTCGAGCGCCTGTCGCGGCGGATGAAGATCGAGACGCCGGTCATCAGCCCGGAGGCCATGCAGGCCCTGCAGGCCTACGCCTATCCCGGCAACGTCCGTGAGCTGGAGAACATCATCGAACGCGCCCTGACGCTCACGACCTCCGGCGTCATCACCCTCGAGCAGGTCAAGCTGCGGCCGGCGATCCCGCTGGCGGCGGCCGGCGGCAACGCCGACTCCCTCGCCGCGACCCACCCGGCGGGCAACGGCACCGCTCCCCCGGTGCGGGCCGGCGAAGCCGTGAGCACTGCCGCCCACGCGCTCGGCGAGCAGCTCGAGGACATCGAGCGCAATGCCATCATCAAGGCGCTCGAGCAGACCCGCTACAACAAGACGGCGGCCGCGAAAGTGCTCGGGATGACCTTCCGCGCCCTGCGCTATCGCATCAAGAAGCTCGGCATCGAATAGGCGCGGGCCAAGCCTTCGAGCCGCGGACCCAAGCCCAGGTGGACATCTTCAGGAAATTGCTGCGGGTACTGTGGATACGCGCCTACCGCGGGCCGTTCCTGCGCACGCGGGTGGCAGCCTCCACCGAACACGACCGGATCCTGGCCGGACTCGACTTGCGGACCGTCGTCGACATCGGCGCCAATCGCGGCCAGTTCGCCCTGTGCATCCGGCGCCTGTATCCGCAGGCCCAGATCTACTCGTTCGAACCCTTGAGCCGGCCGGCGCGCTCCTGGATGCGCAATTTCGGCGCGGACCCGCGGGCGCGGCTGTTCCAGAAGGCGATCGCCGCACAGACCGGCTCGGCGACGATGCACGTCTCGCGCTGGGACGTCTCCTCATCGCTGCTGCCCTTCGCCCAGGCCCAGCATGACAACTTCCCGCTCACCGAAGAGGCCTCGCGCGAGGTCGTGGCGACCACGAACCTTGCCGCCTGCCTGGATAGCGACGCGATCCAGGGGCCCGCGCTCCTCAAGCTCGACGTGCAGGGCTATGAGCTCACGGCCCTGCAGGGCTGCGGCGAACTCCTGGACCGGTTCGACTACGTGTACGTGGAGGCATCCTTCATAGAACTGTATGTGGGCCAGGCTCTGGCGACCGAAGTGATCGCCTTCCTGCTCGGCCGCGGTTTCAAGCTGCTCTGTGTCGCGAACCTGTCCTGCGGGAAAGGGCAACGGCCGATCCAGGCCGACTTCCTGTTCTCCAGATGAGGGGCGGCGCGCAGGTTCCGCCGCAGCGCGACAGCCTGCGGGTGATGTTCGATCCGCAGATCTTCTGCCACCAGCGCTTCGGCGGAGTCTCGCGGTACTTCTGCAGCATGGCCCTGGAACTGCAGCAGTTGCCTGGAATCAGGCCGGTGATCGTCGCGCCGTTTCACTGCAACGAATACCTCGCGCATCTGCCGCCGGCGCTGGTGCGCGGTCGCAGGGTGCCCCGCCTCGAGGGCCGGACCGCCCTCGCCTACGGACTGAGCGTCATTCCCGGACTCATCGCCGCGCGCCGCGAGCGGCCGGATGTCCTGCACAACACCTACTATTTCCCCATCAGGCCGCCGCGCGGCAGCCGCGGCGTCGTGACCATCTACGACATGATCCACGAGAAGTTCCCCGAGTACTTCGGCGGCAGGCCGTTGATCGCGCGCCTGAAGGCCGCGAGCGTGGCGGCGGCGGATCACGTCATCTGCATTTCCGAGAGCACGCGGCGCGACGTTCTGGCCACGTACGCCATCCCCCCGGAGCGCGTCTCGGTGACCCACCTCGGGTTCGACCCGCTGCGCTCGCTGCTCGGTGGCGAATCCGCGGCCCTGTTCCGGGCCCGGGTGCTGGGCACGGACGCGCCGTATCTGCTGTTCGTCGGCAGCCGCGGCGCGCACAAGAACTTCCCCGCACTGCTGGGCGCCTACGCGGGCTCGGCCTGGTTGCGGTCCAACTTCTTCCTGCTGTGTTTCGGCGGCGGCGACTTCTCGCCGGGCGAACGGACCGCGATCGCCGGGGCGGGGGTCGGCGGCCGGGTGCGTCATCTGGGCGGATCGGACGCGGTGCTGGCCGAGTGTTACGCCCACGCCGCATTGTTCGTCTGCCCGTCCCTGTATGAAGGGTTCGGCATACCGGTGCTGGAAGCCATGTCGCTCGACTGCCCGGTCGCCTGCAGCAATACGAGCTCCCTGCCCGAGGTGGCCGGCGATGCGGCCACCCTGTTCGATCCGTCCGACCAGGAATCGATCCGTGCGGCGCTCGAGGCCGTCCTCGAATCACCCGCCACCGCGGCCACGCTGCGGGCGCGGGGGCGGACCCGCACGCAACAGTTCTCCTGGCGCCGCTGCGCCGAGGCCACGGCGGGCATCTACCGCGCCGTCTGCGGGCAACCCTCCGCGGCCCGCGGCGGCTGATTTCAGCTGCCGGGCACCCAGGGCAGCGGGCCGATCGAGCCTTCGCGCTCGCACCTGACCAGCAGTTCGGCCAGCCGCCGTCCCTTGTAGCGGGCCTGCCAGTGCAGCCGGTCGTGCGCCTTCTGCGGATTGAGGCGGCTCACGGACACATCGAGCGGCCGCAGCAGCGATTCATCGATGGTGACGTGTTCGACGGCGTTCAGGCCCAGGTAAGCGAACACCGCATCGAGCAGGTCCGCGAGGGTGCAGGTCTCGCCGGTGGCGATCACGAAATCCCCGACCTCGTCCTGCTGCAGGATGCGCCACATCGCATCGGCATATTCGGCGGCGAGGCCCCAGTCACGCCGGATCGACACATTGCCCAGCGTCAGCCGCTCGTTGCTGCCGTTGGCGATCCGGACCGCCGCGGAAACGATCTTCCTCAGGACGAACCTGGTCGGCCGGATCGGCGATTCGTGGTTCGAGAGGATGCCGCAGCACACCTTGAGGCCATAGGCCTCACGATAGGTCTTCACCGCCCAGAATGCCGCGGACTTGGCCATCCCGTAGGGACTGCAGGGCCGAAATGCGCTGTGTTCGTCCGCCGGTTCCGGCGTGTCGCCGAAGCATTCGCTCGAGATGGCGGTGAACATGCGCAGCGGCTGGCGCACGTAGCGGATGCACTCCAGGATGTTCAGCGTCCCGACCGTGACGCTCTCGAAGGTCTCGACGGGCTGGTTGAACGACAGCGCCACCGAGGACTGCCCGGAGAGGTTGTAGATCTCATCCGGTGCGACGCTGGTGAGGATCGACAGGGTACTGCGAAAATCCGCCAGCGACGCCGAATGCAGCTGCACCTGGTCGCGGATGCCCAGCCGCACCAGGTTGCCGAAGCGCATCGCTTCGGCATCGCGCGACGTGCCGTGCACCCGATAGCCCTTCGCCAGCAGCATGTGCGCGAGGTAGGCCCCGTCCTGCCCGGATATGCCGAAAATCAGCGCCGTCTTCGTCTTCATTGCCGTCAAGCCCGTTTGCTCACGCGGCGCGCAGCGGCGCGGCGATTCTCCTGCGCAGTACTGTCAGATACGGCAGCACCACCGTCAACAGGTAACTCGCCAGCGTCCCGGCGATGACCCCGTCAAGGCCATAGGGGCCGATCAGGATCAGCTTCAGGATCAGCGCCACGATCACGAACGCCAGCGAGGTCCACACCTGCGGCAGCAGGATGTGCAGCCCGTTCAGGTACATGGCGAGCGCGCCGCCGGTGGCGCTGATCACCGTCCACACGCCGAAGATCACCACGAATGCTCCGGGAACCAGGAGCACGTTGCTCGTCAGCAGGTGCGCAAGCGGAGCATGAACCGCCACGATGACCGCCACCCCGGCGGCCGCGAGGCCGAAGGTCCCGAGGAGCGACCGGCGCAGGGTACGGCGCAGGTAGCCGGTCTCGCCGCGCGCATGGGCATCCGCGTAGCCACCCCACAGGGGCGCATTCAGCATCGACAGCGGCCCGGAGACCAGCAGGAACATCTGCTGCACGACCGAGTACACGGCCACGGACGCCGGACCCATCAGGGCCGACACCAGCGTCGGGTCCATGTCCCAGCCGATGACGCCGGCGATCTGCAGCACGAAGAACAGACCGCCGCTTTGCACCAGGAGGCGCGCATCCTCGGCCCGCAGGTCGGTCATCGCGGGCACCGACAGCGTGAAGCGCCGCCGCAGGGCGAGCAGCAACACCGCCCCGGATGCCTGCTGCAGGCCGTAGGTCGCCAGCAGGAACCCGGTGATGTTCGCGTGCAGGAGCGGCAGAAACGGCAGGATCAGCAGGCTGAGCAGGCTCATGAGCCCGGTGATCGCGAGCGCCGAATAGCCCTCCTGCAATCCGGCGTAGATCCGGTGCGCCGTCTGCAGCGGTATCGAAATCCCGAACAGCAGGCTGAAGACCACCAGCGCCGTGCGGGCCTCGGCCAGCACAGCGGGCGCCGCGCCCCGGTACAGCCAGGCGATGGGAGCGAAGGCCGCGACACAGGCGAGCACGCCCCCCACCAGTATCCCGATGGCCGTCAGCAGCACCAGTCCATGGGTGATCTGCCGGCGCAGACCGGTGTGATCGGAGCGCGCGGCCAGGGCCGCCACCCGGCTGACCATGCCGTTGCCGATGCCGAAGTCGAAGACCATCAGCACCGTCGTCAGGCTCGCGATGGTCATCCACACGCCGAAGCGCGCCTGCCCGAGGTAGGGCAGCGCGACGCGCAGCGAGACGAACATGACCGCGAGCGAGGCGCCGCGCGCGAATACGCTGAGCAGCGTCGTCAGTCCCGCCCGTCGGTAGCGCTCGAGCGAGCGCTGCTCCTCGGTGCCCGAATCAAACGGCCGCAGGCGCAGGAACGGGAACCTACCCACCCGGTGGTTCCGCCTGCCGCGCGGCAAGCTGCCGGCATACGGCCGCGTGATCCCGATTCGCGTAGCCCCCGCGCAGCCTCGCGGCGAGCCACAGCCGCACCACGCCGAGGCCGACGTTCGAGAGGCACAGCCGCAGGGCCGCGCGCCGCAGCGGACCCAAGGGCGCGGCGCAAAAGACGTGCAGCCAGCCGTTGCCGAGGTAGTGATAGCCGTGCCGGTGTGCGATCAGTTCGAGGCATTGCCTGGAATAGAAGAACACGTGCTGGCCGGTCTGCGCCGACAGATACCACCAGTCCGGCCCTTCACCCCCGTAGACCTGTGTGGTCGCCACGATCACCTGCGGCGCCAGCGCGAACAGCTGGTGCAGCTCCGCGGCCGGATTCTCGTAGTGCTCGAGGACCTCGACCGCGGATACCAGCGCGAAGTCGCCGGCGCGGCACTCCCCGGCCGCGATGGCATACGCGCGGGCGAACACCGGATCGGCATATTTGTCCGTCAGCCAGGCGTCGAAGCCGTGGTCGCGCAGCAGGCGGCACAGCACGCCCGCGCCCCCACCGGCATCCAGGAACCGGCCGCGGACCCGGCAGATCGCGGCCACCGCGTATACCGCAGCCTGGCACAGCAGGTTGCGGACCATCGCGCCGGTGTCGCTCGCCGCGATGGCCGCGGTGTAGGACTCGGCGAGCCAGTAGGGCCGCTCGGCCTGCAGCGATCCGCACGCCTCGCACCTGAGGAAATTCACCGGATGGCGGCCGAGGAGGACGGCGGCAAAGGCGACCGTTGTCGAGCCTCCACAGGCACGGCAGGCTTCCACTAGACACCCCCCGCAGGCTGGTTATTTTCCACCTTATCAGTTACGGTCCCGACAGGCATGGTCGCACAATCCCACACCGTAGCCGTTCTGGTTCCCTGTCACAACGAGGCCGCCACGATCGCGCAGGTGGTGGCCGACTTTCGCGCACAGCTGCCCGCGGCCACGATCTACGTCTACGACAACAATTCCTCCGACGACACCGCGCAGCGGGCGGCCGCCGCCGGCGCCCAGGTGCACCGTGAGCCCCTGCAGGGCAAGGGCAATGTCGTGCGCCGGATGTTCTCGGACATCGAGGCGGACGTGTTCATCCTGGTCGATGGCGACGGCACCTATGATGCCTCCTGCGCGCCGCGGCTGGTCGAGCAGGTGAGCGCCGAAGGCGTCGACATGGTCAATTGCGTCCGCGTTCCGGTCAGCGCCACGGCGTTCCGGCCGGGCCACGCCTTCGGCAACCGGGTGCTGACCGGCCTCGTGGCCTGGATATTCGGCAATCGCGTCGGGGACATCCTGTCCGGATATCGGGCGATGTCGCGCCGGTTCGTGAAGTCCTTTCCGGCCCTCTCCTCGGGCTTCGAGATCGAGACCGAGCTCACG
>DATJPN010000066.1:0-21111 GCA_035506335.1 Steroidobacteraceae bacterium
ATGGGCATCATCGTGAGCACGACGGCAATCTGGCTCGCCCCCAGTTGACTGCGGACCCGGACCGAGACCATGTAGCCGATGCCCAGTACCACGAGGGTGAACAGGGCCGTGGTCGTCACCAGCGTGCCCAGGCTCCCCCGGAAAGGCACCTCGAACCAGAAGGCGGCGGCGCTCAAGCAGAAGGCCGCATCCAGCAGCCCGATCACGAAATACGGAACGAGCTTGCCGATCATCAGTTCGAGCGCCGTGACCGGCGTCGACACCAGCTGCTCCATCGTGCCGCGTTCCCATTCACGGGATATCGTGAGCGAGGTGAGCTGCGCGCCGATCAGGCCGAGAATGACGGCGACCACGCCGGGAATGATGAAGTTGCGGCTGTCCAGTCCTTCGTTGAACCACACTCGCGGCTCCAGATCGACGACGCCGGCGCGGGACGGATGCAGGCCGTGTGCCGCTGCCCAATCGGCCTGGAAAACGGCGGCGGTCTGCGCGATCACGCCTTGCGCATAACCGGTGGAAATGTTCGTCGTGTTGACGTCGGTCGCATCGAATACGGCCTGCACCGGTGCCGTCCCGGTCTGGGCCAGAGTCCGCGAGAATCCGGCCGGGATGGTCACCGCGCCCGCGCACCGGCCCGCATCCATGGCGGCGCGAACCGCCCGCTCGTTGTCCAGTCTGCGCACGTCCGCGAACCATCTCGAGGCGACGAATCGCTGCACCAGTTCACGGCTCGTCTGGCTGTTCTCCTCATCATGCAGGCACAGCGGCACGTGCCTGATGTCGAGGCTGACGCCGTAGCCGAGCAACCCCATCTGCATCAGCGGCATCAGCAGCGCGATGGCCAGGCTGCGCGGGTCGCGCCAGACCTGCAGCGTCTCCTTGTAGGCGATCGCGAAGACCCGCCGCGGGTTCATGTCGCGATCGGCGCCGCGCGCGGCCTGGAAACCAGTTGCACGAAGACATCCTCCAGGCTCGGCGCAATGAGGCGCGGCAACCCGGTCCGCAAACCCTGACGCTCCAGCAGGGCCGACACCTCGGCGGCGGATCCGCGCGGCGCGATCATCACGTGCAGTCGGTCGCCGAAGATCACCGCATCGATGACACCGGGCGCCTGCTGCAGAGCGATCAATGCCGCGCCGGGTGCGGTGCAGTCGAATTCGTAGAGCTTTCCGGCCAGCTCCCTGGCACGCAATTCCCCGGGGCTGCCGATCGCCACCATCCGGCCGGCATCGATCAGCGCGATGCGATTGCAATACTCGGCTTCGTCCATGTAGTGGGTCGAGACCAGTATCGTGACGCCTCCGCCTGCCAGATTGTGGATCAGGTCCCAGAAATGCCGGCGCGCTTCCGGCTCCACTCCGGAGGTGGGTTCGTCCAGGAACAGAACCGGCGGCCGGTGCAGGATCGCGCAGCCCAGTGCAAGCCTCTGCTTCCAGCCGCCCGCCAGAGTACGCACCAGAGCCTCTTCCCGCCCTTCGAGGCCGGCCATGGCGACCGCCGCCTGGATCCGTGCCGCGAACTCGCTCCGTGGTACCCGGTAGAGGCCGCCGAAGAAGTGGAGGTTCTCGCGTACGGTCAGGTCGCCATACAGGGAAAATCTCTGCGACATGTACCCGATGTGTTCGCGCACGGCCTCAGGCTGGCGACCGACATCGAATCCGGCAACCACGGCGCGACCCGACGTGGGGGTGAGCAATCCGCACAGCATGCGCAGGGTGGTCGATTTGCCGGCGCCATTCGGACCGATGAAGCCCACCACCTCGCCTTTTGCGATGCGCAGGTCGAGCCGGTCCACCGCCGTGAAGCCGCCAAATGACCGGGTCAGACCCTCCGCGAGCACCGCCGTATCGTCCGTCATGGCGTCCGCTCCGACCCGAGCAGCGCCACGAATACATCTTCGATGCCGGGGTCGATGCGCGCGATGCTGACCTCCCCGATGCCGCATGCGGCCAGCCGCGCGCGCAGCTCCGGCACACGGCGTTCGGCATCATCCACGCGGACGTTTACCCGGTCGCCCATGAGCAGGCGGCCCAGGACACCCGGCGCCCCCTCGAGCGCGGCATGGGCACGGCGGGAATCCTGCGTGATGACCGCGAGCAGCGCGCCGGTCATCATCTGCTTCAGCCGCGCCGGCGTGTCACAGTACTGGATTTCACCGGCGTGCAGCAGCGCGAGCCGCGAGCAGCGCTCCGCCTCGTCCATGTAGGCGGTCGACAGCAGGATGGTGACGCCGTGCTCGCGCAGGCCGTAGAGGATTCCCCAGAAATCCCGCCGCGATACCGGATCCACCCCGGTCGTCGGCTCATCGAGAAGCAGCACCTGCGGCGTATGGATCAACGCGCAGACGAGGCCGAGCTTCTGTTTCATGCCGCCGGAGAGCTGGCCGGCGAGACGCCGCTCGAAGGGTTGCAGGCCGGCTGCGTCGAGCAGCTCGCGACCCCGCGCGCGACGCACGCTGGCCGGAATCCCGAAGAGAGTGGCGTAGAAGAAGATGTTCTCGGCCACGGTCATGTCTTCATACAGGCCGAAGCGCTGCGGCATGTAGCTCAGGCACGGGCGCGCGCGCTCCGGATCCGCCACGACGTCGACGCCCGCCAGGCGAATCTCGCCGGTGTCCGGCCGCAGCACGCCGGCCAGCATCCGCATGATGGTGCTCTTCCCGGCGCCATCGGGGCCGACGAGGCCGAATATCTCCCCCCGGGCGACCTCGAAACTCACCCTGTTCACGGCGACGGTCCCGCCGAAGGACCGAGCGAGATTTCGCGCGGCGACCGCGCTGGTCTGCGCAGCGGCGCTCATCGGCCCGCCGGCAGCAGCGCGATGCGGGCGTCGGCCGGCATGCCGGGAAGCAGCTCGTGGGTGGGATTGTCGATGTCGATACGGATCCGATAGACCAGCGTCACCCGCTCGGCATTGGTCTCCACGGTCTTCGGCGTGAATTCCGCCTGCGCGGATATGAAGCTGATACGGCCATGGTAGGTCTTGCCGGGGTAGCTGTCGGTCACGACATCGGCGGGTTCGGCCAGGCGTACCCTCCCGATATTCCCCTCGTTCACGTAGGCACGCAGCCAGACATGATCGAGATCGTCGAGCGTGAAGATTGCCACGCCGGGACCTGCCAGCTGACCGAGCTCGGCCTCGCGCACCGCAAGCACGCCGTCGAAGGGCGCGCGCAGCGTCGTGTAGCCGGCCGTCACCCGGTCGAGCTCCAGCTTCGCCGCCGCGGCAGCTTCATTGGCCTGCGCCAGGGCGACATTCGTCTCCGCCACCTGCTCCAGGGCCTGATCATGTGCAAGCGCAGCCGCCGATTGCCGGGCGGCGGTCTGTGCGAGATCCCGGGCCTGTACGGAGGTGGCGGCCGTCTTCACCAGTTCCTCGGCCCGGGCGGCATCGTGCTGCTTCTGCGCAAGATCAAACTGGTCGCTGGCCACGCTGCTGCGGGCGGCGGTGAGTATGCTCGAGTTGACCCGGACCTGCGCGGATGCCACCTGTTTGTTCGCGGTATCGATGAGAACCTGTTGCTGATAGAGGCGATCGTCCACACGTGCCAGCACCGTGTTGCGGGTGACGTGCGCGCCCTCGTCGAACGGCAGCTCGACGATGGCGGCCTGCACCTGGGTAAAACTCAGGACGCTTTCATGAGCCTCGATATTGCCGGAGACGACGATACGCTCGGGAGCGTCGTGCTCTCCCGTCAGGGCGCCTCGCCACAGCCAATAACCGCCGGCGGCAGCGAGAATCAGGGCGCCGGGAGCCCATAATTTCCATCGCGACTTCATCGAGTCAGGACCGTCTATCCATAACCATTCCCATTTTAGTCTTGGGGGAGCGCCCGTTCAGGGCTATACGGGAAAATATCGATGCTGACGGGCGAGCGGCTGATATAAGTTGGCCTGCGCCATGACCAGAAAAGGAATGAACGTGCACTCGCCCGGCAAGGCCCGTTCAGCCTTTACCGCCGTCATCGCCGTCGCGATGCTGGGCAGCTGTGCGGTCGGCCCGGATTTCAAACGCCCGGCCGCCCCGGACGTGACCGGCTACACGGCCGGGCCGTCGATCGCGGCAACCGCGGCCGCCGCAGCGCAGGGAATCGAGCCGCAGCGCTTTGCGCAGGATCGTGATATCCCGGCCGATTGGTGGACATTGTTCCGCTGCGAAGCGCTGAACCGGCTGATCGGTCAGGCGCTGCGGGGCAACCCGGATTTCGAGGCGGCCCAGGCGGCCTTGAGACAGGCAAACGAGACTGTGCTCGCGGGGCGCGGCGCCTTGTTTCCCGCGGCGAACCTGAGCCTGCAGGCCGGGCGCGAGCGGCTGGCAGGGGCGGTCATCGGTCAGCGGAATTTCGCGCCCACATTCAGCGTTGTCACGGCCCTGCTCGATGTTTCCTACGCGCCCGATGTCTTCGGGGGCACGCGGCGGCAAGTGGAATCCCTGGCGGCCCGGGCGGAGTACGAGGACTTTGCGCTCAAGGCGACCTATATCACCCTGACCTCGAATCTGGTGATAGCCGCCGTGCAGGAAGCCGCGCTGCGTGGCCAGATCGCGGCGACCGAGGAGATCCTCCGCAGTCAAAGCGCCGAACTCGACCTGGTGGAACAGAAATTCCGGGTGGGAGTCGTATCGCAGTCGGAAGTGCTGTTGCAGGAGGCCATGCTCGATCAGACCCGCGCGACCCTGCCGACGCTGCGCAAACAGCTGTCCGCGGTCCGAAATGAGCTGGCTGCTCTCACCGGATCGTTCCCAGGCCAGGCGGGCGAGGAAAGCTTCGACTTCGCGGCTCTGACACTGCCGCTGGAGTTACCCGTGAGCCTGCCATCCCGGCTGGTCGAGCAGCGGCCAGACGTGCGCGAAGCCGAAGCCGCACTGCATGCGGCGTCCGCGGAACTGGGAGTCGCCGTCGCCGACCAGTTGCCGCAGTTTTCGATTACCGCCGGCCTCGGCACCACGGCAGCAGGATTCGCCGATCTTCCGGGCACGCGGGTCTGGAACCTCGCCGCCGGGCTCGGGCAGCCGCTGTTCGACGCCGGATCGCTACTGCACCGCAAACGTGCCGCTGCCGCGGCACTGGACCGGGCCGCGGCCCAGTATCGCAGTACCGTGATCCGCGCCTTTCAGGACGTCGCGGACGTGTTGCACGCCCTGCAAGCCGATGCCGATGATCTCATCGCGCAGGATGCGGCGGAGCGCTCGGCCCGCGCCAGCCTCGAGCTGGCACAACGGCAATTCCACGCGCAAACCGTCGACCAGCTCGCGGTTCTGACGGCAGAAGCGATCTGGCAGCAGGCGCGCATCAGGCGCATCCAGGCGCAGGCGAATCGCTATGTCGACACCGCCGCGCTCTTCCAGGCGCTCGGCGGCGGATGGTGGCATCAGGCCGATGCCCGGCAGGCGCACTAGCGCTGTGGCCGGCGGCGCCGGGATTCAGGTGCGGGGATACCCCACGGTCTGGGCGAAGGTGACGAAGCGCTCTTGCGGCAACTTCATGGCCTGCGTGAGTCCCGGATAGTCGAGCGCCCCGCGGAATACCGTGCCCAGGCCCTCCGAGGCGCAGAAGAGATAGACATTCTGGCCGATGAAGGACGCATCGACGCTGCTGAACAGCCGGCGCTCCTCGGCCGAGAGATCCTTCATGGGCTCGGCATTCGCGACGTAGACGAGATTCAGCGGCGCGGTCGCCACGAAGTCCTGCAGGCCGGTGTGCGCGCGGATGTCGGCCGACAGGTGCGGCAGCAGCCTGTGCGCCCTGGGTTCATAGAGCCACACGCCGTCGGCCATGACGGCGTAGACGTCGATGACCATGATGTGACGCCAATAGGGCGCCGTACGGTCCCCGTTGCCCCGATTGATGCCGAATGCAGCCCAGAGCAGATCCGAAAGCGTCTGTCGCGACAAAGATCGTGTCGCGAATTCCCGCGTGGAATGGCGCAGCCCGAGGGCGGACATCAGGGGCAGTCCGCCCTCCCGCTTCGGCGGTGGCAGCTCGATCGTCACGTCACGGCGATCTGCTTGGGTTTCTGGGCCTCGGTCTTGGGTATGCGCACCGAGAGCACGCCATCCTTGTAGTCGCTGGTGACCGACTCCTCGCGGATATTGTCGGGCAACGAAAAACGGCGGGCGAAACTGCCGTAGAAGCTCTCCACCCGGTGGAACTTCTCGCCCTTCTCTTCCTTCTGCTGCTTGCGCTCGCCCTCGACCGTGATGGAACCGTCGCTGACGCTGACCTTGATGTCTTCCTTCTTGACGCCGGGCAGTCCGACGCGGATCAGATACTCCTTGTCGGTCTCGCTGATGTCCGAGGTCGGCGCCCATTCGACACTGACCTCGCCGTCGCGCGACAGCCGCGGGAAGAGCCCCGACGAACGCGACAGCACCGGCGCGAACACGCTCTGCAGATCGGCAAAGGGATCCAGATTGATGATGCTCACAGCCTGCTCCTGACCCGATGGGTTGGTTGATTGAATTCCGCGGCGAGAATCTCTCACCTTGGCGCGCGTTTCGTCGATTGCCGAAAATACGTAGTCGCGAGGGTCCTCCTATACGTACAAGACCGGGCTGACAGCCGCCGGTTTGCGGCTGATCATGACTTCCATGATTCTGCGTGTGACGATTCCGACGGGAGGTACGTGCACCATGACGCCTCGAAGGCATTTTCAGCAGGCGATCTGGCCAGCTGCAGGTCTAGCTGTCCTGCTCGCCGGGTGTGTCACGGAACCCGTGACGAGCACCGAAGCGGTTGCACCGCCACCGGATACGCGGGTGTATTTCTATCCCACCCAGGGCCAGTCGGCGCAGCAGCAGGATCGTGACCGGTACGAGTGCAGCAACTGGGCCGTGCAGCAAAGCGGGTTTGATCCCAGCTCGCCGCCGGTTCCGCCGCACCTGCGCGTCGTGACCGTCGCGGGTCCGCCGCCCGGTGCGGGTGTCGCAGCGGGCGCCATGACGGGCGCCGTGGTCGGTGCCGCGGTGTCCAGGCCCTGGGAATCCGGACAGGGGGCTCTTGTCGGTGCACTGGCCGGCGCCGTGCTGGGCGGCATCGCAGAGAGCGCTGCCGCGGGCCAGCGCTCCGAAGTGGTGGGCGCGCAGGCCGATGGAGCGCAGCGGGCCCAGATTGAGCAGAGTGCCAGGAATTACCGGCGTGCGATGGGCGCTTGCCTGGAAGCCCGGGGTTACAGCGTTCGATGACGAGCAAGGTGATGTCATGACGAAATCGGTCAAGAAGCTCTGGACGGGACTGGTGTTGGCGGGCGTGATGCTCGGCGGTGCCGGTACGGTTTCGTTTGCCCAGCATTCCCCGGGCCATTCGGGAGGCCATGCGCAGGCCAGCCCATCCCGCGGCGGGCCGAATCAGCATTTCGACAGCCGCTTTTCCCATAACCAGTATTAC
The DNA here is from genome assembly GCA_035506335.1 of Steroidobacteraceae bacterium. GTDB lineage: Bacteria > Pseudomonadota > Gammaproteobacteria > Steroidobacterales > Steroidobacteraceae > DAIDKA01. Next base: position 7,385 of record DATJPN010000066.1, read on the forward strand.
TACAATCGCGGTTACACCGCGCCTCGCGCACCGGGCGGAGGCGCCGTCGCGGAGCTGCACGGCCGGGACGGTGGACGCTACCGGTACCACGGCGGGAACTGGTACCGCTGGGGCGGGCGGGGCTGGGTCGTCTGGGCCGCGCCGTTCGGGCTGTTCGTGCCCTTCCTGCCGCCCTTCTATACGACGGTGTGGTGGGGCGGCATCCCCTATTACTACGCCAATGACACCTACTACGCCTGGAACTCCGCCCAGCAGGAGTATGAGGTGGTCGCGCCGCCCGATGGACTCGATGCGGCGGATACGAGCGCCATCCAGCAACCGCCGAGCGATCAGTTGTTCGTCTATCCGAAGAACGGGCAGTCGCCCCAGCAGCAGGCATCGGACCGTTATGAGTGCAATCGCTGGGCGGTCCAGCAGAGCGGTTTTGATCCGACGCTCGCCGGGGGCGGGGTCCCACCCGATCAGGCAGGGGCGAAGCGCAACGACTATTTCCGTGCCCAGGTGAGCTGCCTGGAAGGACGTGGCTATTCGGTCAAGTGACGCAGGGACCGGGTGATCCGCTCCACGACATCCACTTCGGTGGTGTCCGCATCGAGGATCGTGATTCCTTCATCGGCGGCAGGCGCCTGCAGATGCTCCTGTTGCCAGGCCAGTACCCGCAGGTCCGCCTCCGAGGCGTCAAGGCCGCCGGCTCGTCGCCGTTCGATACGCGTCCTCTGGACCTGCATCGGCGCATGGCAATGCACCAGGCGCAGGGGCACCTTGAGCGTGGCGGCCATGGTGATCAGGGAAGCGCGTTCTTCGCGCCTGAGGAAGGTCGCATCGAGGATGACGCTGTAGCCACCCGCGAGGGCTTCCGTGGCGCAACGGCCGAGGTGTTCGTAGACGCGCTGCGTCCACTCCTTCGTGTAGAGCCCCTCCAGCAGGCCCGATGCCGCGCGGTCCCGCGGCGCTCGATCGCCCAGGCGCCTGCGCTCCACGTCCGAGCGGATATGCACCGCCCCGATTTCAGCGGCGAGTTGACCGGCGAGCCAGGTCTTGCCGCTGCCCGAGGTGCCGTGCATCAGGACCAGCAGCGCACGTGCCGGCGCAAGCAGCTGCCGGGCCGCGAGCTGGTACGCCTGAAATTGCGCCAGGGCCTCATCACGGACCACCGCGGTCACTGACCCTGATGCCTCGATCGCCGCCACCTTGGCGCGCACCAGGGCGCGATGCGCGCCGTACATGCGACCCAGCCGGCAGACCCGGAAGTCCCCGCTGGTATCGAGATAACCCCCGAGGAGGGCCTGCGCGTGCCGCCGCGCCTGCCGCACCTGCAGATCCATCAACAGGAACGAGAGGTCATCGGCCACGTCGATCCAGCGCAGGGCCGGCTCGAACTCGATGCAGTCGAAGGCCAGCAACCGGCCCCCGTAGCGGACGATGTTGCGCGCATGCAGGTCACCGTGGCATTCGCGAACATGGCCCGCGGTGAAGCGCTCCTCGAGGTAGGCGCCGGCAGCGACGATGGCGCACTCGAGCGGCTCACGCAGCGCCTCGATGTCGGTCGCACGGCCGAGCCTCGCGGCGTACCCCAGGCATTGTTCGAAGTTGGCGCGAAGCTGCTCGCGCACGGTATCCGGCCGGCCCGAGGCCTGGCCGGGACCTGCGACGGGCAGGCGCGAGTGCAGCGCGGCGAGCTCCTCTCCGAAGCGACGCAACTGCGCCGGTGTGACATCGCCACTGGCGAGCAGCCGATCCAGACCCGCCTCGACATCGAACTGGAGCATGCGCACCGCGTACTCCGCGGCTTCTCCCTCTCCTCCCATCCGGGCGTGGCCCGAACGCATCGTGATCGGATCGACCTGCAGGTAGAGTTCGGGTGCGAACCGGCGGTTGAGCCGCAGTTCCTCTTCGCACAGCTCGCGACGATGCTCGAGCGAGCGCTGGTCGACGAATGGATACTGCACCGGGCGCTTGATCTTGTAGGCGAACGCGCCGGTCAGGAGGACCCACGACGTCGGGGTCTCGATGAGCCGCACGGCCACGACCTGATGCGAATACGCCTCAGGCGCGAGCAGCGCGCACAGATGCTGCGGCAGTCCCACGCGATCGGGTAACCGCCTACCCCTTCACCGTGCCGACCGAATGCAGCGGATCGCTGGCCCCGGCCGGGTCCGTCGCGCCCTGCGAATAGCCGAGGTCATCGGACTCGACTTCATCGAGCGGCGCGGTCCAGTCCTCGGGCGGCTCGCCGTGTTCCAGCGGCAGCTCGCTCCACGTCGCGGCCTCGATCTCGTCCACGTCGCCACCGAAATACTGGATCTCGATGGCACGGGATTCTTCGTCGCGACCGACCACCTGGAAGGTCTCCCCCTTGTCGCGGCGCGTGTACCACTTGCCGATATGCGGCATCCCGACGATGGCGTTCATGATGTTGGCTCTCCCATGCCTTGATGGTATGCATCGGTGCGGCCCGGCGCGTGCGTAGATATACCTAGCGTTCTTCCCAGAACGGCTTGACGGCGCAGAACCGATCGCAGGATTCCTGGGCGGACAGCACCAGCTGCGGGCAGCGCGCCTCGACGGCCGCGACGACCAGGCGCGCCGCGCTCGCGCTCGCCGTCCGGGAGCGGGCTCGTGCGACTCCCGACATCAGGGCCACGCATTGCGCGATATCGCTCAGTGCGCCCAGGGCGCTCTGCAGATCCCGCAAGGCGGCGAGCGCCGCCACCTGCCGCATCTGCCGGCGGCGCCCGCTCGCCAGGCAGGCAAAGCTTTCATAGGCGAAGCGCAGCTTCTTGGCGCGGATTCGCAGCCGGTGGCGCTCGGCGGGCGCCAATGAGCCGATGTCGCGCCCCGCGCGCTTCAGTCGACGCCGCCGGCGCGCGAGCTCACCGCCGGCCCACGCGGCGATATCGCGGTTCGCCGCGGCGGAAGGTTCGGACTCGACCCAGGTCGCGAGGTCGGTATACAGGGCACGGAATTTCGCCCCCTGCACCCCGGCGGCGATCCGGCGCAGCGCCCGCGCGCGACGCTCTTCGAACTCCCGGCACAGGCCCGCAAGGCCGCGGCGGCCGCCGTAGCGATGGCGCAGCGGGCGCAGGAACTCCTCGATGACGACGTCCAGGTCCCGCGCCGGCCCCAACGTGTCGAGCAACTCGCGCAGGCGGGCCTTGATCTGCCTGACCTGCCGATCCGCAGCCAGCTCGGCGAACAGCGACAGGGTCACGCGCAGCCGTCGCAGCGCCAGGCGCATCTGGTGCAGCGCCTCACCCTGGCCGGCGGCCACGCCCGCCTGGTTCGCGATCAGGTGACGCAGGCACGCCTGGACGATCAGGCGCAGGGCCTGTGCCGTCGGCATGTCCGGCTGCAGCTGCACATGCGGCGCCTGCACCGCCAACTGGACCGACTGCCCCGATGGGATCCGGCCTGTCGCCCGCTTCATGATCGGCTCTCCCCCATGCGCACAAGTGCGTATGGCCCGCACGATGGGTTGCCGGAATCATGAGCGCAATTGCAGGAGTGATCCATGATTTGCGTACATATGACGACCGCGCCCACCGGTGGTTATCCGGAAGCCGGACCGGGGGCCGGCGCCGCTGCCGAGCCGGTCACGGGATTTCATGGGCTGATCGACGCGCAATCCCGCCACGAACTGATCGCCCGCGCCGCTTTCGCGCTGGCCGAGCGGCGCGGGTTCGCACCCGGCCATGAGCTCGATGACTGGTTGGCCGCCGAACAGCAGGTCGAAGCCATCCTATCGTGCGGAGCCCCGCAAGCCTTCGCCTGACCGCTAGCGCTGCCGCCCCACGACGATGCCGACCACGAATGCCGCAGCGGCGGCTATTGCGATCGACTTCCAGGCATTCTCGCGCACCTGCTGATCCGCTTCGCGAACGCTGCGGCTGAGGGAATCGCGCATCTGGGAGGTCTTCAGCCGCGCGCTGTCGAGCAGCGTTGCGAGGTCCGCGTGGCCGCCCTTCTCGTCCTCTTCTGGCGGATACAGTGCCTTCGTCAGCCGCTGGATGTCCGCCACCAGGCGGGTCAGATCCTCGACGAGTCTTTCGGATTGGTTCGCCATCTTCACTCCTTGGGTGCAATTCGCATGCGCGCATCGAGCGCGATCACGCCAGCGGCATCCGCCAGCAGCGGATTGATGTCCAGTTCGAGGATTTCCGGCGCATCCGCGGCCAGCCGCGCCAGCTGCAGCAACACCTGCGCCACCGCGTCCACGTCGGCGGCGGCCCGGTCGCGGTGCGAGCGCAGCACGGCGCTGACGCGCGTGCGCCCGATCAGTTCCAGCGCCTGCGCCCGGTCGATGGACGCCAGCGCGACGGCCTTGTCATTCACGGCCTCCACGCTGACCCCGCCCTGCCCGAAGAGGATGACCGGTCCGAAGGTCGGATCGGTGGTGATTCCGGTGATGAGTTCATGGGCTCGCGGGCGCCGGACCATGCGCTGGACGGTGAACCCGCGCAGCCGCGCCGCCGGTTGCCGCTCCCGGCAGCGGCGCAGCATGGCACCCGCGGCCTCTTCGAGCGCGGACGGCGATTCGATATCGAGCGCGACACCACCCACGTCGGATTTGTGGGTGATGTCGGGCGAGAGGATCTTGAGCGCGACCGGGAACCCGAGCGCGCCGGCCAGCCTCACCGCCTCCCCGGCATCGGCCGCGATCCGCGTCTCCACGACCGGTATGGCATAGGCCGCCAGTACCGCCTTCGCTTCCGGTTCGCCGAGCCAGGTCTGTCCCTGCGCCTGCGCGGCCCGGAGGATGCCGCGCGCGCCGGCGACATCCACGGCCGGTGGCGGCGGTCCCGGCACCGGATGCTGGCTGCGCAGGCGTTGCCAGGCCGCAGCCTGCATGAAGGCCGTGATGGCCTCCTCCGGCGTCGCGAATGCCGCCATGCCGGCCGCGCGGCACAGGCAGCGGGCCTCTTCCACCGCCGCGCTTCCCATCCAGCAGGTGATCACCGGGCGGGTCACGCCTCGCAGCTGCGCCACGCAGGCGCGCGCGATGTCACTCGCCGGGACGATCGCCGTCGGCGCGTGAATCAGCAGCAGGGCATCGGCCGTGTCATCGGCGAGCAGGATCTGCAGCGCCGACAGATAGCGCGCGATCGGCGCATCGCCGCCGATGTCCACGGGATTCGCGTGCGACCAGTTGGCGGGCAGCGCGGCATTCAGGGCATCGAGCGTCGCCGGCGTCAGCTGTGACAGATGGCCGCCGGCGCTGACCAGGGCGTCGGCGGCCATGACGGCCGGCCCGCCGCCATTGCTCACGATGGCGAGCCGGTCGCCGGCCACCCGCGTGGCATGGGCGAACATCTCGGCGGCGATGTACAGCTCCCGAGTGGTGCTGACGCGTACGACGCCCGCCTGGCGCAATGCCGCTTCGTACACATCGTCGGCGCCGGCCAGTGCCCCGGTGTGGGAAGCGGCGGCCTGGGCGCTGCGCGCGTTGCGGCCGGCCTTGACGGCGATCACCGGCACGCGCCGCGAGGCCGCGCGCGCCGCGGCCATGAAGGCCGGCGCTTTGCGCACCGATTCGATGTAGAGCAGGACGGCGCTGGTGTTCGCATCCTCGCCGAGCACGCCCAGCAGATCGCCGAAGTCGATGTCGGCGCAGTCCCCGAGGGAGGCGAAGCAGGAAAAGCCGACCTGCGCGCTGCGCGCCCAGTCCAGCATGGCCGTCGTCAACGCCCCGGACTGGGCGATGAAGGCCACATGCCCGGGCGCGGCCGCGGTGTGCGCGAAACCGGCATTCAGGCCGATCCCCGGCAACAGCAGGCCCACGGTGTTCGGTCCGAGAATGCGCAGGCCGGAGGCTCTGGCCGCCGCCAGCATGGCCTGCCGGAGCGTCGTGCCGTCCGGACAGGCCTGCTCCATCCCGGCGCTGATCACGATCGCCGCGCGCGTGCCCGCCGCAGCCAGTTGCCCGATCAGGTCCGGCACCGTCGGCGCGGGGGTGCACACGACCGCGAGGTCGGGACACCCGGGAAGATCGGCGATTCGCGGATAGGCCGTGCGACCGCCGACCGTGGGACGACGCAGATTGACGGGCCAGATCGGCCCGTCGAAGCCACCGGCCAGGAGGTTGCGCATCACCGCCGCTCCGACGCTCTGCGGCCGGTCGGTGGCGCCGATGACCGCCACCGAGCGGGGGTTGAGCAGGTCCTTCAGGCCGCGGTTTTCCAAGAACATAGCCTTAGCGCAAAGAGACCGACAGCCTCCCTCAAGGGCGGCGGCCGCCGCCATACGTACTTTCGCGAAGCGGCCGGACGCAAACACGTATGGCGCCGCGCAGTGCCCCGGCCGAGCATTGTAGATGATCGTGGCCTAACCGGTTCCCGCCGCGAGAGGTGATCCATGACTGCCAAGCAGGTTCTGTTTCATTCGGCCGCGCGCGAAAAGGTACTGCGCGGCACCAGCCGCCTCGCCGATGCGGTGCGCCTGACGCTCGGGCCGAAGTCCAAGTCGGTCCTGATCCAGAAGAACTGGGGCGCGCCCATCGTCTGCAACGATGGCGTGACGATCGCCAAGGAGATGGAGCTCTCGGACCCGGAGGAGAACCTCGGCGCACAGATGCTGCGGCAGGCGGCGGAAAAGACCGGCGAGGCGGTCGGTGACGGCACCAGCACCTCCACCGTGCTGGCCCAGACGATCTTTGCCGACGGCGTGCGCAACGTGGCGGCCGGCGCGAGCGCCATCGACCTGAAGCGCGGGCTCGATCGCGGACTCGCCGCCGCGACGGCCGCACTGAAGTCGCAGTCCCGGCCGGTCGCCAGCCGCAAGGAAAAGGCCCAGGTGGCCACGATCTCGGCGCATAACGAGCCGCTCATCGGCGAGCTCGTTGCCGATGCCATGGAAAAGGTGGGCGGCGATGGTGTGATCACGGTCGAGGAGTCCAAGACCACCGAGACCACACTCGACGTGGTCGAAGGCATGCAGTTCGACCGCGGCTACCTGTCGCCGTATTTCGTGACCGACACGAACACCATGGAAGCGGTGCTCGAGGATGCCTATGTGCTGGTGTGCGACCGCAAGGTCAACATCCTCAAGGACATGCTGCCGGTGCTGGAACAGGTCGCGAAGACGGCACGGCCCATCCTCTTCATCGCCGAAGACATCGAGGGCGAGGCGCTCGCCACCCTGATCGTCAACCAGGTCCGGGGCGTGCTCAAGAGCGCCGCGGTCAAGGCGCCCGGCTTCGGCGACCGGCGCAAGGCCCTGCTGCAGGATATCGCGGTGCTGACGGCCGCGCAGGTGGTGTCCGATGAGCTCGGATCGAAGCTCGAGGACGTGAAACTGGCGCAACTGGGCCGCGCCCGGCGCATCGTCATCGACAAGGATCACACCACGCTGATCGGCGGGGCCGGCGGCCGCGCCGAGATCGACGCTCGGATCAAGATGATCCGCGGCGAGATCGCCGCGGCCACGAGCGACTACGACCGCGAGAAACTCGAGGAGCGGCTGGCGAAACTCTCGGGCGGCGTAGCCGTGATCCGCGTCGGCGCGCCCTCGGAGTCCGAGATGAAGAGCCGCAAGGACGCCCTGGACGATGCCATCAGTTCGACCAAGGCCGCGGTGGCCGAGGGCATCGTCCCGGGTGGGGGGCTGGCGCTGTTGCGCTGCAGTAACGCCGTCGCGGCTCTCGAGAGCCAGTGCACCGGTGATGAACGCACCGGCGTGCAGATCCTGCGCCGCGCCCTCGAGGCCCCGGCGCGCACCATCGCCGAGAACTCCGCGGCCGACGGCGGCGTGGTTGTCGACCGCATGCTCGGCGGGCAGGGTAACATTGGCTTCGACGCGGCGGCCAAGGCATACGTCGACCTGTTCGAAGCGGGAATCATCGATCCCGCGAAGGTCGTACGCGTGGCCTTGGAAAACGCCGTGTCGGTGGCCAGTGTCCTGCTGCTGACCGAAGCGACGATGACCGAGATACCGGCCAAGAAGGAGCCGCCCCCGGCAGCAGAGACGGAAATGTAGCCCGGTACCCCAAGAGACCCTAGGAGATCCCCGATGTACTCACGGATTCTGGTGCCCGTTGACGGCAGTGAAACCTCGAAACTGGGCCTCGCAGAGGCGATCAGGCTGGCACGCGCGCTGCATGCGTGCATCCGGCTCATCCATGTCGTCGACATCGGGGTGCTCATGTCCTCCGAGGCTGCGGCGGTCAGCTATGACATTTTCATCGACGGGCTTCGGGTCGGTGGCAAGGCGCTGCTCGAGGAGGCCGCCGCCCAGGTCAGCAAGGCCGGCATCGAAGTGGACACCGCGCTGCTGGACGCGTGGGATACCGGCGTCGGTGAGTGCATCGTGCAGAAGGCCCGCGAGTACCCGGCGGACCTGATCGTATGCGGCACCCACGGCCGGCGCGGCGTGCGTCGCCTGCTCATGGGGAGCGACGCCGAGTACATCGTGCGCCACTCCCCGGTTCCGGTGCTGCTGGTGCGCGCACCCGACGTGGCCAAGCCTGCGTGAAGGCGCGGTTGCGGCCCGTCGTTCTGCCGCGGCCGGCGCCGCGGGCAGCACGGCGGACCGTGTATGAGGCCCTGCGCCGGCGCCAGACCATCCGCGAGATCGGCGAGCGGCCGCTGCCCTTGAGCCTGCTCGGCAATCTGCTCTGGGCGGCCTGCGGCGTGAACCGCAGGCGCGGTCCCTTCGGGTTGCCCGGACGCACGGCGGCCTCGGCGAGCAATTCGCAGGAAATCGAAGTCTTCGTGGCGCTGCCATCCGGCGCCTACCGCTATGAGCCGCTACCGCACCGGCTCTCGCCGGTCGTGGCGGCCGACCTGCGGGACCTCGCCATCAATCGCGGCCAGCGGCAATTGAGCCCTCGTGCTCCCGCACGGCTGATCTACGTGGTGGATGTCGACAGACTGGAGCACAGCGCGGGGTTCGAGGAACCCGGCCTGCACGATCCGGCGACCCAGCGCGCGTACTACTTCGTGGACACCGGGCTGATCGCGGCCAACGTCTACCTGTTCGCCGCCGCGGCAGGACTTGCCACCTGGTTCCACAACTGCGACCGCGTGCGGCTGGCTGCCCGCCTCAAGCTGCGGCCGAACGAGCGCGTACTGTTCGCCCAGACGGTGGGCTATCCTGCGATCTGCGGCTGAAGGACAGTACTGATTCATGAATGTCGACGGACGCCCCTGCCGGACGATCTGGCCGGGCGATGATGGCGTGACGGTGTGCGTGATCGACCAGCGGCGCCTGCCGCATGAGTTCGTCACGAGGCGGCTGCGCACCCTCGATGAGGCCGTGTTCGCCATCGCGGACATGATGGTGCGGGGCGCTCCGCTCATCGGGGCCACCGCGGCCTTCGGTGTGGCCCTGGGACTGCGGGCCGATCCGTCGGATGAAGGCCTGCGCCATGCCGTCACCCGCCTCGTCGCGAGCCGTCCGACGGCGGTGAACCTCGCCTGGGCCGCGCACGCGGTCGCCGCCGCGGTCGGGGGGCTGCCGGCCGCGCAGCGCTTCGAGGCCGCCATGCGCGAAGCGCTGCGGATCTGCGAGGACGATGTCACCAGTTGCCAGCGCATCGGCGAGCATGGTGCGGACCTGCTGGAGCAACTGTCGGCGGGCGATCGACCACTGCAGGTGCTCACCCACTGCAATGCCGGCTGGCTGGCGGCCGTCGACTGGGGTACGGCGCTTGCGCCGGTGTACCAGTTGCAGCGGCGCGGCAGGGCCGTTCACGTCTGGGTCGATGAGACCCGGCCGCGCAACCAGGGCGCCTCGCTGACCGCATGGGAACTGGGCCAGCAGGGCATTGCCCACACGGTCATCGCCGACAACGCCGGAGGACATCTGATGCAGCAGGGCAAGGTCGACGTCTGCATCGTCGGCGCCGACCGGGTGGCCGCCAATGGCGATGTCTGCAACAAGATCGGCACCTACCTGAAGGCACTGGCGGCGTTCGACAACGGCGTGCCGTTCTATGCGGCGCTTCCGCATTCCACCATCGACTGGCAGATGCCGGAAGGCCGCTCGATCCGCATCGAGGAACGTGACCCCGAGGAGGTTCACACCATCGTCGGGCTCGATGGCAGCGGCGCCCTGTCGCGGGTGCGCCTGACGCCGCCCGGTTCGGCCGCCGCCAACTACGCCTTCGACGTGACCCCCGCCCGGCTGGTTCGCGGCGTGATCACCGAGCGCGGTGTCGGCGCGGCTTCGCGTGCGGGGCTCCTGGATCTGTATCCCTCCCGGGCGCAGACTCAGCCCCGATGAAAAGCCTGTGGAACGAGGATGACGCCGCGGCGCTGGTCGCGCACTACGCCGCCCGCGGCATCGGCGAGGACGTGGCGCTGCGGATCTACTCCAGCCGTCTGCTCGGTTCGGATCCGCGACTGGTGCAGCACGGCGGCGGCAACACGTCGCTGAAGACGCGGGAGCGGCTGGTCACCGGCGAAGAGGTCGACGTCATCCGGGTCAAGGGCAGCGGCTGGGACCTGGGCGCGATCGAACCGCAGGGCATGCCCGCGATGCGGCTGCAGGCCCTGCTCGACCTCAAGCGCGTCGCCCACATGAGCGATGAGGCCATGGTCAATGCCCAGCGCTCGGCGTTGCTCGACAGCGCCGCGCCGACACCCTCGGTCGAGACGCTGCTGCATGCCTGGACCCCGCACACGGTCATCGATCACACCCATGCCAATGCCGTTCTCGCGCTGGTCGACCAGCCCGACGGGGAGCGGCGGGCCCGGGACCTGTTCGGGGAGCACCTGGCCATCTGCGAGTACGTCATGCCGGGATTTCGCCTGGCGCACCAGGTGCGCGGGTTCGTGGAGGCCGATCCGGCGCTGCAGGGCGCGATCCTGCTGCGGCACGGGATCTTCACCTGGGGCGAGGATGCCCGCGCCTCCTACGAGCGCATGATCCAGATGGTGAGCCGCGCCGAAGCCGCGCTCGAACACGCCGCCCGGCAGCGCCCGGTACTGGCGGCCGCGCCCCGGCCGGACGATGAGTTCGCGGCCCGCGTGATGCCGTTGCTGCGCGGCGCCCTGGCGGACAATCTCGGCGCAGGCGACTGGAAACGCGTCGTGCTCGAACGCCGCGCCACACCGCAGATCATGCAGTATCTGCGGCAACCGGACCTCGCGCGATTCACCCAGGCCGGTCCGGCGACTCCCGATCACGTCCTGCGCATCAAACCCTGGCCACTGCTGCTGCCGGATCTGGGAGATGGCTCCACCGCGCAACTGCGCGCCGGACTCGATGCGGCAGTGCGGGCCTTCAAGGACCGGTATGCGGCGTATTTCGCGCGCCACAACGCCCGCGTGGGCGGGGATCGCAGGATGCTGGATCCCACTCCCCGCGCCATCCTGGCGCCGCAGCTGGGGCTGATCGGCGTCGGTGAGCGGCACCGTGACGCGGCGGTCGCAGCCGATGTCGCGGAAACGAACGTGGCCGTGATTTCCGCCTCCGAGGCCCTCGGGCCGTTCACGAGCATCACCGAGGCCGAGGTCTTCGACATCGAGTACTGGTCGCTCGAACAGGCGAAGCTCGGCAAGTCACGGCCGCAACGCCTGGACGGACAGGTCGCCGTGATCACCGGCGGCGGCGGCGCGCTCGGTTCGGCGATCGCCCGGGCCTTCGCCGCGGAAGGCGCCGAAGTCGTCGTGCTCGACATCGATCCGGACGCCGCCCGGCGCGCCGCCGAGGCGGTGCGGGGCCTCGCGCTCGGGTGCGACGTGACGGACGCCCGCGGCGTCGCCGGCGCGCTGGATGAGGTGTGCCGGCGTTACGGCGGCGTGGACATACTCGTTTCCAACGCCGGGGCCGCCTGGTCCGGCCCGATCGGTGCCGTCCGCGACGCGGACCTGCGTGCCAGCTTCGAGGTGAATTTCTTTGGCCACCAGCATGCCGCACAGGCCGCCGTGGCCATCATGCAGCGCCAGGGGACCGGCGGAGTGCTTCTGTTCAATGCCTCCAAGCAGGCCCTCAATCCGGGCCCGGATTTCGGCCCCTACGGCATCCCGAAAGCCGCCCTCGTGGCACTGGCCAGGCAGTACGCCGTCGACTACGGGGCCTGCGGTATCCGCGCCAACGTCGTCAATGCCGACCGGATCCGCTCGGGGCTCCTCAACGATGCCATGATCGCCGCCCGCTCCGTCGCCCGCGGCATCAGCGAGGCCGAATACATGCGCGGCAACGCGCTCGGCCTGGAAGTCCGGGCCGGCGACGTGGCCGACGCCTTCGTCAGCCTGGCGCTGGCCCGGCGCACGACCGCGGCGATCCTGACCGTCGATGGTGGCAACATCGCCGCTGCGGTCCGCTAAGATCCCACGGCGGCCATCCGGGAGAGGCATGTGAAGGACTGGGTCATCGGCGTGATCGGCGGATCCGGGCTCTACGAAATGGAGGCCCTGGAATCCCGGCGCAGGGTCGATATCGTGACGCCATGGGGCGCCCCATCGGACAGTCTCCTCGAGGGGCACATCGCCGACACCCGGGTGGTCTTCCTGCCCCGGCACGGCCGCGGCCATCGCATCGGACCCTCCGACCTGAATTACCGGGCCAACATCGCGGCCCTCAAGATGGCCGGCTGCACGGACCTGATCTCCGTCTCCGCAGTCGGCTCGTTGCGCCTGGACCTGCCGCCGCGGACCTTCGTGCTGGTCGACCAGTTCATCGACCGCACCGTCGGTCGGGCGAACTCCTTCTTCGAACCCGGCCTCGTCGCGCACGTGTCGCTCGCGGATCCGACCTGCCCGAGACTGTCGGGCCTCACCGCCGCCGCCGCCCGCAAGGCCGGAGCGCCGGTGGTCGAGGGCGGCACCTACCTGGCCATGGAAGGCCCGCAGTTCTCGACGCGCGCGGAGAGCCGGCTGTACCAGTCCTGGGGCTGCGCGGTGATCGGCATGACCAACATGCCCGAGGCGCGGCTCGCGCGCGAAGCCGAACTGCCCTATGCCTCGATCGCCATGGTCACCGACTACGACTGCTGCCACGAGGAGCAGCGACCGGTCGAGGTCGCGCAGATCCTGGAGTGCATGCGGGACAATGTCGGGAAGGCGCGCCTCGCGATCGAGAACCTCGTGCGGGAGCTTCCCGCCCGACGGCCGCCTTCGCCCATCGACAGCGCACTGGAGGGCGCGATCATCACCGCGCCCGAATCCCGGGACCCGGCGGTGATGGCCCGGGTGCAGGCGCTGGCGCGCCGGCGGCCGTAGCGCGCCTACTGCAGGTAGACCACGAGGCTGCTGGAGTAATTGCGCCAGGCTATCGGTATGACGATCGGCCGCGCGCCTGCCGGCAGCTCGAGCCGGTTCTTGCGCCCGATGGTGACCGCGGGCACCGAAATGTTGAACTGGTGGCCGAAGTCCCGCCGCGCATTGCCGGAGAGCGTATTGGCGATCTCGCCGACCAGGTCGCAGATGTTCTCCTGGCACATGTCCGTCTCCTGCATGCGCATGAGCATCACGCACAGCATGCCCTTCGGTGCGGTGAAGGCCACCACGCCGTCGTACTTGCCGCTGATCTTGATCGTACCGGTGAAGTCCGACAGCTCCGGGGTCTTGTCCATGGCGAGAAAAGGCGTGCCGCACACGGCGGCCTGCTGCACCGTCGTGGTGAAGTAGTTCAGGACGCTGTCCAGGAATACGCCGACTTCCGCCTCTGTGCTCATGGCCGTGGTTCTTAGCTGTTGATCAGCAGCTGCAGCGCGTCATTCAGCTGCCGATCGGTGAATGGCTTGCACAGGAAGCCGCGCGCGCCCATTTCCAGCGCCTCGATGGCCG
>DATJPN010000067.1:0-6029 GCA_035506335.1 Steroidobacteraceae bacterium
ATGGTCTCCGGCGCGAACTGCAGCGGTACGATCGCGGGGAAGGAGGAGATGTTGCCACCGCCGGGCTTGAACCCGGTCGACACGCTGCCGTACACGAGATTGGTCGGCGTGAGATCGTAGTCGACACCGACACGCCACGTGAACTTGGTCGCGGTCTGATCCACGTAGGTCGCCGGGGCGAACAGGTTGTAGTAGTCGCTGAAGTAGGTCGAGTTGTGGTCACGGGTGTAGCGCCCGCCCACCGTGAAGCGCAGCTGGTCGGTGGCATGCCAGATGGCCTGTCCGAACCCGGATGTGGAATTGCGGCCCTCCACGCCATTGTTCTGGAAGTACAGCTGGTCACCGAGCACCGTCGTGTCATTGACGTCGATCGCGTTGAGAAACACTGCGACCGGATCCAAGCTGTCGAGGTTGGGGTAGACGTTCAGCAGGTTCGGCGCCGGATTGCCGTTCAATGTCGGATCGCCCGGATACAGGTTGTACTGATCGTAGGCCACCGTCGTCTTGCCCTTGAGGAAGAACGCCCCGAAGATCCAGTCGACCGGGCCGCCGGGCTTCGAGCTGAAGTCGAGCTCCTCGGTCAGGTCCTTGGTGTTGTGCTCGAACCATTCGACGTCATGCGGCGCGAAATTCGCGCTGGTGATGTCGATGTTCATCCCGTCCTCGTTGACGGAGCCGTGGTGATTGACCTCCTGGTAGCTGCTCAAGGCCTTGATGGTCATGAACGGCAGGTCATAGGTGATGGTGGCGCCGGCCAGCTGGCTGTTGTACATCAGCCGGCCCGGCCAGTCGGAACTTTGCTGGTAGAAGTCACTGTTCGGATCGTTGATGTTCTTGCCTTCGGCTTCGTGCTGCCGCGCCTGGGAGTACTCCCCGCGCAACAGGATCGACAGCGCGTCCGTGGGCTGCCACAGCGCCTGCAGCCGGCCGTGCAGGTCGTTCTTGTTGCCCAGATCGAAGCCGCCCGGGTAGCCGGTGACGTTGGAGGCGGTCACGAAGCCATCCTGCACGTTGCGATCGAACGCGGCGCGCAGCGCGAAGGTGCCCGAGAGCGGCACGTTGATGGCGGCACTGACGTGGCCCAGGTCATAGGAGCCGCCGGCCGCTTCCGCGTAGCCTTTCACGGCGTCGAACGTCGGCTGGATGCTGATCACGTTGATCGTGCCGCCGATCGAGTTCTGTCCGAACACCGTGCCTTGCGGTCCGCGCAGGACCTCGACGTGATCGACGTCCAGGAAATTCGAGTTCAGCGCGACCGGGAAGGCGATGTAGATGCCGTCCTCGTGGTAGGACACCGAGGTCTGGGCCGAATCGTCCTGGGGCACGTTGAAGCCGATGCCGCGGATCGAGACGCTGCGGTTGTAACCCTCGCTGGTCGTGATGACGAGGCTCGGCACCTGGCCGTTCAGGTCCAGCGGAGAAACCACGGCGGCCTGCTTGAGGCCATCGCCGGTGATCGCGGTCAGTGCGACCGGGGCGTGCTGCAGTCCGACATTCTGCTTCTGCGCGACGACCACGACCTCCTGCAAGGCGTCCGCTCCGCCCGAATCGGTGGCGGCGGCGGTGCTGGCCGCGGCATCGGTGTCAGTGTTGGTGTCGGCCCATGCGAAAGGGGCGGCAGCCCCACCCGCAACGATCAGCAAAGTGGCGGCCATGGATGCCTTGCGGCTGTTCTTCATCGCGCTCTCCCAAGCGTTTGTCAGGTCGCCGAATGGCCGCGACCCCACGGTAGAACGCACGCCCCCTCTTCGCCGCCGCCATGTCCTGTCCGCTGATGCAATTGTTGGTGCGGCCCATGGCGGCGTCGTCGCCATCTCGATGTCAGGAAATCAACTGGATCTTGCCTCTCTCGGACCCGTTCCCTCGAAGGTTTCGATCAAAGATGTCATGCAGGCCCGGGCGTGTCAACGCGGCGGATGGGTGCGCGGCCTTCGGCAACCGGCAACCCATGCGGGTACGGTAAACTCACCGGATGCCACGCAAACTCTTCGTTACCAGCGCCCTGCCCTACGCCAACGGGCCGCTGCACATCGGCCACATCATGGAGTACATCCAGGTGGACATCTGGGTGAGGTTCCAGCGCATGGCGGGCTCGCGGGTGCACTTCATCGGGGCGGACGATGCCCACGGCGCACCCATCATGCTCAAGGCGCAGGCCGACGGGGTGAGCCCGCAGGAACTGGTCCGGGGCATCGCCGCCGGCCGCCGTCAGTACCTGGAGGGCTTTGCCCTGAGCTTCGACCACTGGTACAGCACCGACTCTCCGGAAAATACCGTCCTGGCCCAGGACGTCTACCGGCGGCTGCAGGCGGCGGGCCTGATCGACGTGAGGCCGGTCGAGCAGTTCTTCGACCCGGTGAAGGGGATGTTCCTGGCGGACCGGTACATCAAGGGCGAATGCCCGCACTGTCATGCGAAGGACCAGTACGCGGATGCCTGCGAGGTCTGCAGCACCGTCAATGCGCCCACCGATCTCATCGGACCGTATTCGACGCTGTCCGGGTCGGTGCCGGAGCTGCGTAGCTCGGATCACCTGTTCTTCAGGCTCTCCGACCCGCGCTGCCGCGCGTTCCTGACGCAATGGATCGGGGCCGCGGGTCACCTGCAGCCGCAGGTCGCCAACAAGGCCCGCGAATGGCTCGACGGCGAGGGCGAGGATGCCTTGAGCGACTGGGACATCTCCCGGGATGCCCCGTACTTCGGCATTCCCATCCCGGATCATCCGGGCAAGTACTTCTACGTCTGGCTGGATGCGCCGCTCGGTTACCTCGCCTCGCTGCAGCACTACTTCGCCAGCGGCGACGCCGCGCGCAACGGCGAACCCGGCACCTTCGAGCAGTTCCTGGCCGATCCGCACACCGAGCAGATCCACTTCATCGGCAAGGACATCATCTACTTCCATACGCTGTTCTGGCCCGCGATGCTGGAATTCGCGGGTGCGCCGTACAAGGTGCCGGACAACATCCATGTGCACGGCTTCCTGACGGTCCTCGGGGCCAAGATGTCCAAATCGCGCGGCACCGGCATCGACCCGTTGCGCTATCTCGCGATCGGCATGGACCCCGACTGGCTGCGCTACTACATCGGAGCCAAGCTCAATGCCAACGTCGAGGACGTGGATTTCAACCCGGAGGATTTCCTCGCACGGGTGAACAGCGACCTTGTGGGCAAGTACGTCAATATCGCCAGTCGCTGCGCGAATTTCCTCACCCAGCGCTTTGCCGGGGAGCTCGGTGCCCTGCCCGAATCCGGCGCCGGCGCCGTGCTCGGGGAATTCCACCGCGACTTCGCCGCCATTCATGATGCCTATGAGCAGCGCGATTTCGGCCAGGCCCTGCGCCTGACCATGCGCCTGGCGGACCTCGCCAATCGCTATGTGGCGGAGCAGGCGCCCTGGGAAATCGCCCGCGACCCGACGCGGCGCGGGGAGCTGCAGGCCGTGTGCAGCGCCGCCATCAACCTCTTCCGGCTGCTCACCCTGCTGCTGAAGCCGGTCGTGCCGATGCTGGCCGCGCGCGCGGAAAAGTTCCTCGGCATCGCCCCGCTGCAATGGTCCGATGGCGCGAGCCTGCTGCCCGCCGGGCACCGGATCAACGCCTACCAGCACCTGCTGACGCGCGTGGACGCGAAGACGCTCGACACACTGTTCGACACCGCCAAGGAAACCGCACCCGTGACCGAATCCGCCAAACCGGTCGCCGCAGCGACCATCGGCATCGATGATTTCGCCAAGGTCGAACTGCGCGTCGCGCGGATCGTTGCGGCCGAAGCCGTGAGCGGATCCGACAAGCTGCTGAAACTGTCCCTGGACCTGGGCGAACCGGCGGCCCGCACGGTGTTCTCCGGCATCCGCTCGGCCTACGACCCGGCAAGCCTCGTGGGTCGCCTCACCGTCGTGGTCGCGAACCTCGCGCCGCGCAAGATGCGCTTTGGCGTCTCCGAGGGTATGGTGCTGTGCGCGAGTGGCGCCGCACCGGGGCTGTTCCTGCTGTCGCCGGACTCCGGTGCCATGCCCGGCATGCGCATCACCTGATCGCGATCGTGGACGTCAAGGCCATCGACGCCCTGTTGCCGCAGACCCAGTGCACGCGCTGTGGCTACCCGGGCTGCCTGCCCTATGCGACCGCGATCGCAGGCGGCGCCGCCATCAATCAATGTCCACCGGGAGGTGCCGCCACCATCGAGGCCCTGGCGCGGCTGCTCGGTCGCCCGAGCCTGCCGCTGAATCCGCACCACGGCGTGGAAACGGCGCCCCGCGTCGCCGTCATCGACGAGGCCCGGTGCATCGGCTGCGCCAGATGCCTGCCGCCTTGCCCGGTCGATGCCATCATCGGCGCGCCGCGTTTCATGCACACGGTCGCCGCGGCGTTGTGCACCGGGTGTGAGCTGTGCGTTGCGCCGTGCCCCGTGGATTGCATCGCGATGGTCGAAGTGACCGCCACCGCACCCGTTGGCCGGCCGTCGCCGGATGAGAACCGCGAGCGCTACCAGGCGCACGAGGCGCGCGTGCGCCGCCGCGCCGCGGAGCGCGCGCAGTTGCTCGCAGCGCGCAAGAGGCTGGCGGCGCCGGGCGCCGGGCCGCCATGACGCCCCATGCCGCCGGCGCGCATCACAAGGGAATCAGTGCCGCGCGGCGCAGGATGCTGTTCGAACGCCTGCGGGCGGCGAACCCCGAGCCGGTGTCCGAACTGCACTACGGAACGCCCTTCGAACTGCTGGTGGCGGTGATGCTCTCCGCGCATACCACCGACAAGAGCGTCAATGCCGCCACCGCCAGGCTGTTTCCCGTGGCCAATACGCCGCGCAAGCTCCTGGCCCTGGGCGTCGAGGGCGTGAAGCCGTACCTGAAGAGCGTCGGTCTCTACAACGCCAAGGCGGCCAACCTGATCGGCCTGTGTCAGCGGCTCATCGAACGCCACGCCGGGGAGGTTCCGCACGATCGCGAGGCGCTGGAGGCCTTGCCCGGGGTGGGCCGCAAGACGGCCAACGTCGTGCTCAATATCGCCTTTGGCGAGAACACGATCGCCGTGGACACCCATATCTTCCGGGTCGCCAACCGCACCGGGCTCGCGCCGGGCCGCACGCCGCTGGCCGTGGAGGGCACGCTGGTCAGGACCACGCCCCGGCAGTTCGCGCGCCAGGCGCATCACTGGCTGCTGCTGCACGGGCGCTATGTGTGTCTCGCGCGCAAGCCGAAGTGCCCGGGCTGCCTGATCCGTGACCTGTGCGAATACCCGCACAAGACGCGGGCCGGGTCCTGAATCAGGAGGCGACGGTGCCGGTATTCGCCACGCAAAGCCGCGAGCAGCTGCGCCAGATGTACCTGGCATCGTGGCGCAAGTATCGTGCGCAGGAGCCCCTGCAGCCGCTCGAAGCGCAGGTTGCGGCGGTGATCGCCGAGCACCCGGAGTACATCCCGTGGCTCGAGAGCGGCCGGGAGGTCCTCGGCGCCGACTTCACGCCCGAAGGCGGTCGCGAGAATCCGTTCCTGCACATGGGTATGCACTTGGCGATTCGCGAGCAGGCGGGCACCGACCGGCCGGCCGGCTTCGCCGAACTGCACCGCAGGCTGTGCGCGCACTTCGGTGATGCCCACGAAGCCGAGCATGCCCTGCTCGATCCGCTCGGGGAAACGCTGTGGGAGGCGCAGCGTGCCGGTCGTGCGCCCGATGAAATGCAATACCTGCGCAAGGTCGAAGCGCTGGTGGCGCGCACGCTCGCCCGGGGCTGAGCGGCCCGGCTGCGGCGCTTATTTCTTCTTCGGGATGTACAGATCCGTGAGCGTCCCGTCGAAAGCCTCGGCGGCGAACGCCACGGTCTCCGACAGGGTCGGATGCGGGTGCACGGTCAGGCTGATATCGGTTGCGTCGGCGCCCATCTCGATCGCGACGGCCACCTCGCTGATGAGGTCGCCGGCATTCGGTCCCACGATCCCGCCGCCCAGCACCCGGTGCGTCACCGGGTCGAACAGCAGCTTGGTGAAGCCATCGTCCCTTCCCAGGGACAGCGACCGCCCGCTGGCGGCCCAG
>DATJPN010000068.1:0-18451 GCA_035506335.1 Steroidobacteraceae bacterium
TACTTGCGGCCTTCGATGGCGAGGGTCTGCATGAGTCCGACGATCCCCATCTTCGCGGCGCTGTAGTTGGCCTGGCCGAAATTGCCGTAGAGACCCGAGGAGGATGTCGTCATGACGATGCGTCCGTACTTCTGCTCGCGCATCGCCTCCCAGACGGCCCTGGTGCAGATGGCCGAGCCCATGAGGTGCACCTCGATGACGAGCCGGAAGTCATCCAGGCTCATCTTGGCGAAGCTCTTGTCGCGCAGGATGCCGGCGTTGCTGATGAGGATGTCGATCCGGCCCCACTTGCGCAGCGCGCTCCCGACCATTTCGGCGATCGCGCCTGCGTCCGTCACCGAGGCGGCGCAGGGCAGCGCCGTGCCGCCGGCCGCCTCGATATCTGCCGCCACGGATTCGGCGGCGGCGTGCGCCAGATCGTTGACGATCACCCGCGCGCCACGACGCCCCAGGAACAATGCATGCTCGCGCCCGAGGCCGGAACCCGCGCCGGTGACGATTGCGACCCGCCCTTCGATGGAATGACTCACTTGCGACCCTTCTTTGTCTTGCGCGATTTGCAGATGGCGAGGAACCCCGCCGCCATGAACGAGGCCATGCGCTCCTTGACCGCCGCGAAGTCCTCGGACTTGCACAGGCCCGCCGAGATCTTGTCGATGCGTCCGGTGCGCGCCAGCGTCAGCATCAGCGCACCGGAGACGAAGTGATAGCCCCAGAACAGATCCTGCCGGGAACTGCCCGGCAGCGCCTTCATCAGCAGATCGATCAGCCGCAGCACGACCGGATCGAACTGCTTGTCCATCAGCTCGGCGCCCCACTCCGGAGTATTGGACACCTGGGCGCCGAGCGCCCCGTAGTTCTTCCAGCTCTGTCCGCCCTGGATATACAGGTCCAGATCGGTATCCAGGAAGGCCCGCAGCGCGCCTTCGACCGTCAGACGCCCCTTGTTCTGCGCCTCGTAGCGGTCCAGGGCTTCCATGCGTCGCGTACTGCTCACCACCGCCCGGCGCGCGAACACCGCGTCGAACAGTTTCTTCTTGTCGACGAAGTAGTAATTCAGGAGCGTGTGGTGCGTGCCGACGCGCCGGGCCACCTCCTTCAGCGTCACGCCATGCAGACCATGCCTCGAAAACAGATACTCGGCTGCGTCCAGGATCTGCTCCATCTTCTGCGCGCGCTGCTCAATCTTCGTCGGACGCCGGCGCGTCTTGGCACTCTGGGGCACTGCAGACCTCGGGTGGCGGCGGACCTGGCGTTGCCGCCGGATGAATCCGCATTGCCGCCAGTTTCAAGGCTGCGGCGCGCTTTGTCGAGCCGCCTCGAGCGCCCGCGCAGGTCAGCGACAGGGGCCCTTGGGTGGCAGCGGCCTGGCGGCGAGTCCGACGGTCCAGTTCCAGGGTATCCCGCCCTGGGCGCGCTCGCGGCACACCACCTCTTCGATGAATTCGTACATGCCCGGATCCAGGTGCGTGGCGGGCTCGGGTCGCTCCGTGAAGTGCATGTAGGCGCGCTCGGCGCCATAAGGCCACCACGTCGCCTGCTGCGCGGCGCTCGGCACGCCATCGCGCGCGAAGGCCGCCCAGTAGTCGGTCATCGCCGCCGAGAAACGCGCCTGCGCCGGTGTCGGCGGGATCTTCGGCCAGTCCGGCGGCGTGCGATCCGCCGTTCCGAACACGAACGGCAGCTCGCTCGCATGAAAGCCGTGCAGACCCTGGTCATCCGCCGCGGGATAGCCGTGATCGAACAGGTACAGGAACGAGGGCGCGCCGATCGTGCTCTGCCGCGCGACGAGACGCTCGGCGGTCCAGCCATACAGGGCGTCGCGCGTGGTCTTCAGCATGCTGCCGTCGATGTCGCTCGCGGGATAGCGGTCCAGGAAGGCATCGGCCAGGTCCGCATAGCGGGCCCGGATCTCCCGCTCATAGGTCGCGGCATCCTTCGGCGCCGGCGCCAGCAGATAGCGCAGCGAGCGGATCTCGCCGCTGTTGAACCCCGCGAGGATGGGCACCTTCGCCTGCTCGCCGCGATCGAACACCTCCACCAGCTGGCGCGGCAGGATCCGGCCATCGACGCTGCCGAAGGGCGCAAACCCGGCCGCGGCCGCCGCCGCGGTGATGGCCGTGGCGTCCATGGCACGCAGTCCCGACAGATCCTTCGCGCCGAGCTTGCCGGTCAGCCACGCGCCCAGGGCCTCCTGTGCGACGTCGCCATAGGGGGCACCGCGCAGCTCCGGGGTCGAGATCATGTAGGCGCTTTCGGCGATCGCCTTCGCGAACAGGCCGCGCGCGGGAGGTGAAGCCATGAGGTACATCACGCTCAAGGCCCCGGCGGACTCGCCGGCGATGGTGACGTTGGCCGGATCGCCGCCGAAGGCGGTGATATTGCGCTTCACCCAGTGCAGGGCCTCGATCTGGTCGAGAAGCCCGTAGTTGCCCGAGATGTGTTCGGGTGACTCGGCGCTCAGTTCCGGATGCGCGAGGTAGCCGAGTACGCCCATGCGGTAGTTGATGCTGACGACGATGAGGCCGCGGCTGGCGAGCGCGGTGCCATCGTACAGGGCATCGCTCCCGACGCCGGTGGTGAGGGCACCGCCGTGAATCCAGAAGAACACCGGTGCGTTGCGGGCGTCGGCCGGCGCCCAGATGTTGAGGAAGAGGCAGTCTTCGCTCGTCGGCGGAAGCTTCCAGGTATAGATGCTGCCGGGTCGTACCGGCGGCTGCACGCAGGCCGGCCCGAACTGCGTGGCGGCCCGCGTGCCCGTCCAGGGTTTGATCGCTACGGGCGGCTTCCACCGCAGCGCTCCGGCGGGCGCCTCGGCATAACGTATGCCTTTGAAGATGCGCAGGTTTCCGGAGACCTCGCCCTGCAAGGCGCCATCGGGCGTGCGCACGATGACCGCGGTATCGGCGAGGGCGGGCAGGCTGACCATGAGAGCGGCGATGAGTGCCGGAGTGTGAAGGCGCATCAGGAGGTTCCTCGTGGGCGCGGCTCGCGGTTCAGCGCGCGGGCGAGCCAGACGAAGCACAGCACGGCCAGCACGTAGAACGGGGCGAGGCCGTAGTAGGCCAGCTGCAGCGAGTGCAGCGGATGGGTGGGCCTCAGGTGATCACTCACGGCGCCGACCAGGGTCGGGCCGATGCCCAGGCCCATGAGGTTCATGATGAGGAGCAGCAGCGCGCCGGCCAGCACCCGCTGGTTCGGCTGCACCTCCTCCTGCACCAGCGCCACGGACGGTGACAGATAGAAATAGTTGAGGAACGTCGGCACCGCCAGGAACAGGAGCGCCAGCGGCCATTTCGGGGCCCAGACGAATCCCAGGAAGAACGGGATCGCCACCAGCAGCGCGATTCCGGGGACCCAGGCATAAGCGGCCTTCGAACGCGGCGTGAAGCGGTCGATCAGACGACCCGAGGTGTACATGCCGGCGCACACGCCGATACCCAGCAGCAGCGCGTAGTAGACGGCCACCTCTTCGAGCTTCATGCCCTTCTCGCGCATGAGGAAGAGCGTCGTGAAGTTCAGGGTGCCGTAGGTCACGATCTGGGTGACCCCCGCCGCGATCGACACCCGCACCAGGACGGGGTTGGTCATGAACATGCCGAAAGTCGCCCAGAAGGGCGCCTTCGGCTGCGCGGCGAGCGCGGTTGCGGCATCGAGTTCCCCCCGTGTCGGCTCGCGTACGCACAGCCACACGAGAATCGCCGCGACCACACCGACGGCACCCACGGCCAGGAAGGCCGAACGCCAGTTGTAGTTCGCGGCGATCGAGGCGCCGAAGGCGACGCCGAGGGCCATGCCGAGCGGCGGCCCCAGGTTGTAGAGGGCGAGCGCCGTTCCCCGCCGCCCGGAGGCAAAATAGTCGGAGATGATCGCGTAGGAGGGCGGCACGCCGCCGGCCTCCCCCACCCCCACGGCCATGCGCGACAGAGCGAGCTTCCCGTAGCTGTCCGAGAGCCCGCAGGCGGCGGTCGCCGCGCTCCAGATCGCGCACGCGAGCGCCAGTACGCGCACCCGGTTGGTCCGATCCGCGAACCAGCCGACCGGCACCGCGAGCACGCAATAGAAGAGGGCGAAGTACAGGCCACCGAGCTTGCCGAGTTGGCCATCGCTGACCCCCACCTCATCCTGGATGGGTTTGGCGAGGATCGACAGCAGCTGCCGGTCGAGAAAGTTGATGACGTAGATGAAGCACAGGATCGCGAGCACGATCCAGGCGCGTGCCGCCGGCCGCCGCGCCGCGGCCGTGGCGCCCAGGCGCCCGGTTGTGCCGGCAATTTGCTGCACGCGCTTCCCCCTCGTATCTGGCGCAGGCCCGATCGGGCCACGCGGCAGTGAGCCACCGGCCGCCGCGTGTGTCAAGATTCGCTAACTTGTGCGTGAATATCATGGCTTGCCCTGTCTGCGCTTAAGCCGTTGATCAAGCAAGTCATTCGCAAATTCGGGAGGCCGTCCATGAGCAACCGTGATCTTCGTGACCAGGTAGCCGTCGTCACCGGTGCGAGCAGCGGCATCGGTCTAGGTATAGCACGCGAACTTCACGCCCTGGGCTTCAGGCTCATCCTGACCGCCCGCAATCCCGAGCTGCTGCGTCCGATATGCGCCGAGCTCGGTGCCGGCATGCTGCTCGCGGACATCACCGGGACCGAGGTGCCGGGGCGGCTGCTCGACCTGGCTCTCGAGCGCTTCGGCCGCTGCGACGCCGTGGTGAACAACGCCGGAACCATCGAAGTGGGCCCGATCGGCTCGATCGACATCGAAAAGGTCTGCGAAATGGTGCGGGTGAACGTCGAGTCGGCCTACCGCGTGGCCTATACGTTCATGCGCCATTTCACGGCCCAGGGCAGCGGTCACCTGCTCAATGTCTCGAGCGTCATGGGAACCAAGGTCCGCCCGACCGCAGGGGCCTACTCGGGTACCAAATTCGCGCTGGAAGCGCTCTCGGAGGCACTGCGCATGGAAGTGGCCGGAACGGGCGTCGCCGTGACCTGCATCGAGCCGGGCATCGTCGCCACCGAGCTGCACCGTGACTGGGCCGTGCATCCCACCGTCGGGATGAACATCCCGCATCCGCTCTCCCCGCAGGACGTGGCGCGCGCCGTCCGCTTCGTGCTGACGCAACCGCAGCACGTGCGGGTGCCGCGGCTCATGATCCTGCCGGGCGAGCATCAGATCTAGCGACGCCCGGTCCTGTTGCTTTTCAGTCACTAACACGTGAGTGAATATTGACGCTGCGCATGGCCGGTGTGAGAATCGGCTCCCAGGCGCCGCAGAAGCGCACGCGTAACCTTAAAAGGGGGATTGCATGAATACCCGCGAATGGTGTTTGGGCATTGGGCTCGTGACGCTCGGCTGGTGCGCAGGCGCGGCCGCGCAGACGACCGCTTCGACCGGCAGTTCGGGCAGCGGCGACGTCGACACCCTGCAGCCCGTGGTCGTCACCGCCGAACGCCGCCAGCAGGACCTGCAGGTGACGCCGCTCGCGGCCACGGTTCTGACCGGGGCCCAGCTCGCGGACTCCGGCGTCGCCAGCATCGACTCGCTGCAGTTCATCACCCCCGGCGCCACGGTCAACAATTTCGGCCAGGGCAACGACTTCAACATCCGCGGCGTCGGCAAGGGTGAGCACAATTCGCAGACGACCGTCGGTGTCGTCACCTACCGGGACGGCGTCGCGACCTTTCCGGGCTACTACCAGGAAGAGCCCTATTACGATGTCGCGAACATCGAAATCCTGCGCGGCCCGCAGGGCACCTTCGGCGGCCAGAACGCGACCGGCGGCGCGGTGTTCGTCACCACGATCGATCCGAAGATCGGCGGCGGCCTCGACGGCTATGTGCAGGGTCAGTTCGGGAATTACAGCGACTACGGGTTCACGGGCGGAGTGAACCTGCCGATCAGCGACACCCTGGCGGCGCGCTTCGCCTTCAACACCGAGGATCGCGACAGCTTCTACCACATCACCGGACCCAACGGCGGTCCCTATACCGGCAACCCCGGCAATCTGCGCGAGTACAGCGGCCGCCTGGGCCTGCTGTGGAAGCCGAGTGACGCCTTGTCGGTGCTGCTGAAGATCGACGGCAACTACCTGGATCTCGGCGCCTATCCCGCCGACCCCTATAACGCCACCGAGGATCTTTTCCACATCGGCCTGGACGCTCCGCAGAAGGCGCTCGATCGCTTCGCACGCGGGAGCCTCAAGATCGACTACGTCCTCGGCAATGGCATCACGCTGCGCTCCATCACCGGCTATCAGCGCGCCCGCGGCGAGTACGCGGGTGACCTGGACGGGACCAACGGCACGTTGAACGGCGCGCCCTATTACAACGCCTCATACGAGGGGTTCGGCTACTACTCTCCCTGGTACTTCCAGGACCAGGTCGCCGAAACCCTGTGGTCGCAGGAATTCAACGTCATTTCGCCCGACAAGGGTCCCTTCACCTGGATCGTCGGCGCCTTTGCCAACGATAACTACAACAAGTTCCTCGCGCCCTACCAGTTCATCATCGGCGTGCCGCTCGGCAGCCCCTACAGCGAGTACGTGCTGCAGGGCACGAATCCGGTGCCGAGCGAGGCGCTGTTCGCCCAGGTCGGCTACATGCTGACGCCCACCTTCCAGATCCAGCTCGGTGCCCGCTACAGCGAGTCGAAGACCTCCAACAACGTCCAGATCATCCAGTACGGGACGCCACTGATCGACGACCAGCAGGTCAAGTACGTCAACACCTCCGGCAAGCTGTCCTTCAACTGGGCCGTGACGCCGAACAACTTCCTCTACGCATTCGTGTCGACCGGATTCCGGCCCGGTGGCCTGAACGTACCGGTGGGCTTCGGCACCCCGGCCGCCTTCGGCGCCGAGAAGCTGACGGACCTGGAGATCGGCTGGAAGACCACCGGTTTCGATGGGCATCTGCGCACCCAGGTCGACGGCTTCTTCGACATCTATCGCAACTTCCAGGTAACGGTCGGTTATCCGCAGTTTCCGACCTTCGGCTTCGAGTTGAACAACCCGAATCCGACCCATCTGTACGGCTTCGAGGCGCAGACCCAGGCGGTGTTCGGCAATCTCTCCTTCGACGCCGGCACGACCATCATGCACAGCGCCCTGGGGCGGTTCTTCGCGACCGATCCGCGCATCGCCTCGGTCACGGCCTGCGATCCCTCCTCGGGTCCGACGAGCGCCTCGTGCATCGACCTCGATGGCAAGTCGCAGACCTATGCGCCGAACTTCACCATCAACTTCGGCGGCCAGTACAGGTTCATCCTGACGGGGCAGGACTCCCTGACGCCCCGGATCGACTACGGCTACGTCGCACCGCAATGGGCCACGCTGTTCGAGAACGCCTCGCTCGGGGATCGGCTGTCGGGTCGCGGCATACTGAACGCCCAGGTCGCCTGGAAGCACAACAGCTTCGTCGGCACGCTCTATGGCACGAACCTGCGCGACCAGCACTACGAGGGTGCGCTGAACTCCGGACTGCGTTTCGCGGGACCGCCCCGACAGTACGGCGTACGCGTCCTGTTCGCGTTCTAGAGGTACAACCGGCTGCCGCGCGACACGTACGCCGCTCCTTCAACCCTTCACGCACTCGTGTATGCAGCCGTATGCGCTCACAGTCGATAAGTTCCTCGATCACGCCGCCAAGTGGCACGGCGCGGCGGAGGTCGTCTCCGCCGCGGGTTCGACGCTGCGGCGCACCTCGTACGCCCAGCTGAGGCAGCGCGCGGCGCTGCTGTCCGGGGCGCTGCTGGATCAGGGACTCAGGCTCGGCGACCGCGTCGGTACCCTCGCCTGGAACACCGAGGATCACCTCACGGTCTCCTACGCGACGATGGGGGCGGGCCTGGTGTGCCACACGCTGAACCCGCGCCTGAGCATCACGCACCTCGCGGCCATCGTGAACGAGGCGCAGGACCGCTGGATCGCCGTCGGCGCGGGCCTGCAGCCGATGCTCCGGGAGATCTGCGACCGCTGCCCCTGCGTGCAGGGCGTGCTGGTCCTCGACGGGGAGGCACCCGATCCCGCCCTGCCCGCGAGGCTTCAGCACGCGCAGCTGAACCGTTTCATCGAACAGTCGGGTCGCGCCGTGCCCTGGGGCCGCTTCGATGAGAATTCGGCCGCCGGGTTGTGCTACACCTCCGGCACGGTCGGTGATCCCCGCGGCGTGCTCTATTCTCACCGCTCGAACTACCTGCACACCCTGCGCTCGCTGCAGGCGGACGCGGTCGCCCTGACCGCGAACGACAGCGTGCTGATCGCCGTGCCGCTGTTTCACGCCAACGGCTGGGGCATGCCCTTTGCCGTCCCCGCCGTCGGCGCGCGCATGGTACTGCCGGGCCGCTCCGTCGAGCCGGCGCACCTGAGGATGCTGATCGAGCGGGAGTCGGTGACCGTCGCTGCCGGTGTACCGACGGTGTGGCTCGGCCTCATCGACCTGCTCGAGTCGCAGGGAGCACAACTGCCGAGCCTCGAGCGCATCATCGTCGGCGGCCTGCACTGTCCGGACGCCCTCCTGCACCGCATGGAAGATCGCCTGGGCGTTCGGGTGCAGACCAGCTGGGGCATGACCGAGCTGTCGCCGCTCGGCACCATCACGCCGCCGCAGGCGGCCTCCGGCAGCGGCCCGCGCGCCTCCGGCCGGCCGCCGCTCGGACTCGATCTGAAGCTCGTGGATGCCGAGGGCAACACACTCCCCGCGCAGCGCGGCGTGGTCGGGCGCCTGCGGGTCAAGGGACCGAGCGTCGCCGAACGCTACTACGGCGACCCCACCAGCGCCCTGGATGAGGAGGGCTACCTCGACACCGGTGACCTCGCACTCATCGACGCGGCCGGCAATCTCACCGTCTGCGGGCGGGTCAAGGACCTCATCAAATCCGGCGGCGAGTGGATCAACCCGAAGGAAATCGAGGATATCGTCGGTGCCATGCCGGCGGTCGCGTTTGCCGCCGTCATCGGCCGCAACGACGAGAAGTGGGGCGAGCGCCCGGTACTGGTGGTCGAGCCCCAGCGCGGCCAGTCGCCGAGCCAAAGCGGTATTCTCGCCGCCCTGCGCGGCAAGGTGCCCGACTGGTGGCTGCCCGAGCGGATCGTGTTCATCGAGCACATGCCGCTCGCCGCCACCGGCAAGATCGACAAGCGCGTGCTGCGCGAGCACGTCGAGTCCTCCCGCTAGTCAATCCTTCGGCTTCTGGATTACCCTGTGCGGGGCTGCCACGACCGGCAGCCTCCGCCATGCACCAGGGTCGCCCATGCCGCCGCGCGCCAGCCCAAACGCCAAGCCCCGCACCAAGGCCGAACAGCGCGCCGAGACGCTGGAGAAGATCCTCGATGCGGCGGAGTTCCTGTTCTCCCGGCACGGCCTGAATGGCGTCACCCTCAGGGACGTGGCCCAACGCGTCGGCGTGCACACTTCGCTGATGCACTACTACTTCGTGGACAAGCGGCGGCTGTTCGAAGCGGTGTTCGCGCGCCGCGCCGGCATCACCAGCAGCCGCCGGCTCGATGCGCTCAATCAATACGAGCGCGAGGCCGGCGATGCGCCCACCGTCGAAGGGGCGCTGCATGCATTCCTGGATACGGACCTGGACCTGTACATCAGCGGCGGCGAGGGCTGGCGCAACTTCGCGGCCTTCGCGGCCCAGGTGAGCAATTCCACGGAAGGCGCCGCGATGATGGACCTGCACTTCGATCCGGTGGTGCTGAAGCTGATCGGCATCCTGAAGAAGGCGCTCCCGGGTGCCAGTGAGGCCGACATCTTCTGGGGCTATGACTTCGTCACGGGGGCGCTGATGCATGCCCTCGGCACGACCGGCCGCATCGACCGGCTCTCCGGAGGTGTGTGCAAATCAAAGGACTTCGAAGCGGTGAAGCTCCGACTGGCGCGCTTCATGGCGGCCGGGTTCATCGCCATCTGCGGCAAGGCCGGGCGCCAGCCGGGCCGGCGCCGGCCAGACCGGACCTGATCAGCGCGGCTTGGTCGTATCGACCTGGTAGATGGGAAGATCCCAGTGATTGGTCGTCAGCTCCCAGCGACGATTCTCCTCGCGCTTGCGAGTCGCCGCATCCGGGAACAGGGCCTCGGTGATCTCCTCCTCGTGCCGGGCACCATCCGCGTCCCGATAGGTGATCTCGACACGATAATCCCAGCGTGCCGCCTCGTCGGTATGAAACTGCGGATGATAGATCCGGTAATCCAGAACGTAGCCGAGGGCCTTTTCCCGATCGAGAACCGGGATCTGGTATTTGCGGAAGAGATCCCACCACTCGTCGATGAAGCCGTAACGGACCCGGTAGACCCACTCGACCTCGTATCCCCTGGCGCCCGGCCTGGGGGACTGCCCCACCGCGGGTCCGGCGGCCAACGAGCACAGTACCAATGCGAGGAGCACCCATCCCGATTTCTTCGCCTGAAGCATTGGTCTGATCTCCGTGTCCGTGCCATCCGCTGGTGCTGATTGAAGCACCACATCGCGCCGGTTTCAATTATTGATGTTGATCGGATCGTATCCCGGCTTGCAGACATCGACGATGCACAGTGACTCGAGCGTACGGCCTTCGGGCGGTACCTTGAGGCCGGCCTTCAGCATCAACTCGCGCAGCACCCTGGAGGTCTGCGGGTGCGGAATCGCCGACTGCACGCCGACACGCACGAGACCATCGGCATAATCGATCGGCAACCAGGTGTGGATCGACAGGGTCGGGCTGCCGCGGTTGTCGGTGTTGCCGAAATCGCGAACGTCCATCCTGGCGCCCGCCGCCACGAGGACTTTCACCACCTCGGTCGCCCCCTTGTGCGCGGCGCCGTGCAGGGCGACGCGGCCGGTGTCCGCCTGGAAGTTCGGATCGATGCCGAGCGACAGCAGATACTTCACGGCCTCCACCGTCTCCTCGGGGGAGCGCTCCTGGGTGATGCCTTCCACCCAGCCGATGCCGGCCGCCGCCGCCAGCGGCGTGACTCCCAGCCTGGTGTTGATCTTCGGATCGGCACCCCGCGCGATCAGCAGCTTCAGCAACTCGAGATCGCCTGACTGCGCGGCACGCAGGAACGCGGTGGCGCCGTCTTCGTTCAACCATTGATTGGTGAACACCGTGCGCGTTTCCGTGCTCTCGGTGATCCGCCAGTTGACCTGGGCGCCCTTGTCGAGCAGAAAGGTGATGAAGGCGAGGCTATCCATGTCGGCGGTGCGCACCGGATAGTCGCCCCCCTCGATGTTGCGGTTGTCAACGGCCAGATACAGCGGCGTCCACCCCCCCTTGTTGGGCAGGTTCACATCGGCGCCGTGCTCGATCAGGAATCTGGCCATCTGGTAGTTGCTGTTCTGCACCGCCGCCAGCAACGGACTCCAGCCGTAGCGAGTCGTCTGGTTCACATCGGCGCCGCCATCCAGAAGTGCGCGCGCGGCTTCGATGCTGCCGGTCCGCGCGGCGTAGACCAGCGCGGTCAAGGCACCCCCATCGGGCTCACGGACGGGCAAACGCCGTCCACGAGGCGGGCTGGGAACCGGATTGCCGGACGCATCCAGGAAAGGATTGCCGTCCCCTTCCTGGTCGGGAAGCACTTCCCCGCCCACACCGGCTCCATGATTGCCGCCGGCGCCGGCGATGGTGACGAACCCCAGACCCCTGCGTTCGATCCCCTGGCACAGTTCAGAGTCGGGCATGCTCTTCGCGCTGGGGCCAAACAGCAGCTCGCGCTGGATTCTCACCTGTTGCAGATCCGGCGGTTTCATGTCGCACAGCACCGCGATGGCCTGCTGACGCACGGCGCGGCGGGGATCTTCGGAATTGCCCAAGGCCGCCGTGCGCCCGTCACGCATCACGGGCCTCGAGACGGCCGCCACGTTGGCGCCGCGCCGGATCAGTTCCCTCAACACCTCGGCGTGGCCCTGGTCGGCCGCCTGCATCAGCGCGGTGGTGCCACGTTCGGTTTCACTGGCATTCACATCGGCGCCGTGTTCGAGCAGAGCATGCACGGCCTCGACACTACCGGAGCGTGCGGCCAGCATCAGCGGACGGCGGCCGAGCGGCAGCTGTTCGTTGGCATCGGCACCAGCCTTGAGCAATGCCTGGATGACGGCCGCATCACCGCGCGCCGCCGCCAGCCACAGCGGCGTGGCCCCGTCGTGATTGGCCAGGCCCGGCTTCGCGCCGGCCTTCAGCAGCAGTTCCGCCAGTCCTGCGTCGCCGCGATAGGCGGCCCATTGCAGCGCGGTGGCGCCATCAGCCTGTTGCGCATTCACGTCGGCACCGCTTTTCAGCAGACGCTCGACCTGCGCGCGGTCGCCCTGGCTCGCGGCATCGGCAATCTGCGCCTGCGCGAATGCAACGCCCGCCATCGCCGGGAGCAGCGCGGCAAACAGCGTCTTCAGCGCCAATCCACGCATGCTGTGTCCCACCGGGCCCGTCACACCAGACCGGGCAGCAGTCCGGTGCTGTCGCCAAAGCTCTCACGGTGGATGTCGAACTGCTCGAGAATGCTCAACAGCAGGTTGCCGGTCGGCACCTGCTTGGTGGGGAACGCCAGATGGCGGCCGCCCTGCAGTCTGCCGTTGTTGCCACCGACCAGGATATGCGGCACGTCGTAGTGCACGTGCTGGTTCGGGTTGCCCATGTTGCTGCCGTAGAGCAGCAGCGAATGATCGAGCAGCGAGCCGTCGCCATCCTTGGTGTTGGCCAGCTTGTCGACGAAGTAGGCCAGCATCTTCACGTGATACTGGTTGATCTTCGACAGCTGCCTGATCAGATTCGGATCTTCACCATGGTGCGAGCCGCCGTGGAATCCGAGCGTGGGCGACTCGCTTTCCGGATAGACGCGGCCGGTGAGATCGCGCGCGAACAGCATGGTGCTGACGCGGGTGATGTCGGCCTGGAAGGCCAGTGTCAGCAGGTCGAACATGATCTTGATGTGCTGGTCGAACGACTGGGGAATGCCCGGAGGCACCGCGAAACCCTCCGGCGCCGCGGTAGTCGCCTTGGCGGCGATCTGCATGCGACGTTCGATTTCGCGCACATTGTCGGTGAAGGCATCCAGGCGCGCACGGTCCGGAACGCTGATTTGAGCGCGCATGCCCTTGATCTTGTCGTTGACCGAATCGAGGATGCTCTGGTCGCGCTCGCGGCGCTGCACGCGCTGCTCGACGGTGCTGCCGCTGCCGAACATGCGTTCGAACACGACCTGCGGGTTCAGTTCCATCGGCAGCGGCGTGGTCGGTGTCGCCCACGCGATCGTGTTCGTATAGACACAACTGTAGCCTTCGCCGCAGTTGCTCGAACCCGAACCCGGGTCTTCCACCGAGATTTCCACCGACGGGAGCAGCGTTTCCTGCCCGTACCGGGCGGCGATGACCTGGTCGATGGTCTGGCCGGCGTAAACGTCGGCACCGGAGGTCTTGCGCGGTTTGCGTGCGCAGAGGAACGCGGCGGCGACCCAGTGGTCCGCACCGGTTTCACCGGGAGGCGGCTCGGACGAGCGCGAATGCAGACCGGTCAGGATATTCAGCTGTTTGCGGTAAGGCTCGAGCGGTTTCCAGATGAACGGCAGCTCCTGCGGCAATGCGCCGACCTTTTCGGGAATCCAGTAGCCCGGTGCCGCGCCGTGCGGCACGAAGCCGCCGAAGAAGCGCCGCGGCGGATTGGCCGCCGTCTTGGCCTGCGCCGTCATGGCCGGGATCATCGCATCGAGCAATGGCAGGGCAAGGGCCGTGCCGACACCCCGCAGGACGGTGCGCCGGCTGATGTGTTTGCGGGAAATGAACACGGGTACTTCCCCCTACCGCGAATTCGCCGCGGACAGCGAAACCGGGAGTGATTTCAGATTCATGGTGAAGGCCGGACTCTGGACCACACCCATGAGCAGCGATGAAAACCTGTAGTCATCCTTCGCCGCGTCGTGCACGAGCGACCGGACCAGTGGCATGTCCTTGTAGTCGAGGCCCCGACCGGTAGCATAGGTCAGCAGGTTTTCGGTCACCACTTCCACGAACATCTCGTGCTTGCGTACCGCGAGATCGCGCAGACCCCTGATACCCTCGACGCGGGTGCCGTCGGTGACGATGCCCAGCGAATCGATCGGCGTGCCCACTTCGATGGTGCGCCACTGGCCCACGGGGTCGAAGTTCTCCATCGCCAGACCCAGTGGCTCGAACATCCGGTGACAGGTCGCGCAGGTCGGGTTGGTGCTGTGGATCTGCAGGCGCGCACGCATCGTTTTCGGGGTCTCACCGGCCTTCTGATCCAGTTTGATCACCACGCCCGGCGGCGGATCCGGCGGACTGACGCCGAGGAAGGTCTGCAGGAACCACTTGCCGCGCTTGACCGGCGACGTCCGGGCCGCCTCGGACGTAATGGTCATCAGTGCGCCCTTGCCCAGCAGGCCCCTGCGCATGTCCTGGTCGGGCCCCAGCTGGACTCGACGGAACTGCGGACCGTAGACGCCGGGGATGCCGTAGTGTCTGGCGAGACGCTCGTTGACGAAGGTGTAATCCGCCGTCAGCAGATCGGTGACGCTGCGGTCTTCCTGGATGATGCTGGCGAAGAACAGTTCGACTTCGCGCTTGAAGGCATCGCGCAGCGTGCTGTCGAAATCGGGGAACAGGTTCACCGCCGGCTCGCTGGCGGCGAGGCCGCGGATATTCAGCCACTGGCCGGTGAAATTGCGCACCAGCGCCTGCGAACGCGGATCGGCGATCATGCGACCGACCTGCTGTCTGAGAACTTTCGGCTCGTGCAGCCTGTTGGCGGATGCCAGAGTGATCAGCTCCCTGTCGGGAATGCTGCTCCAGAGGAAGAACGACAGACGCGACGCCAGTTCCAGATCACTGATCCGGTAGGCAGTCCCGGCCTCGACCCTGGCCGGTTCGATCTCGGCGCGGTATATGAAATCCGGATCGATCAGGAGGCGCTGGATCACGGCCTCGATGCCGCTGTCGAACCTGCCGCCCTGTTCACGCCCACTGCGGTAGAACGCGGTCATCACCTTGATGTCGGCGTCGCGGGCCGGACGGCGGAAGGCCTTCGTGGTCAAGGTCGTGATGATCCGGTGTGCACAGTGGTCTTCCTCGCTCATCGTCTTCGGATAGCACTCGAAAATGGCGCGCCGGCTCTGGGTATCGGCGGCCACCGTGCCCTTGAACGGACCTTCGATGAAGACCTGCCCCACGTGCGGGTAGAACGTGTGACCGGCAATCGACCCCGGTGAGTTCATCGTGCGCTGGAACGATCTGTCGATGCCCGTGTCGGGCAGATCGCTGGTCGCGAGGAATGCCACGCCGATGCGGTGGAAGCCCGCCTTGATGGGCAGCGCCGGCGTCTTGCCGCCATCACTTCGTTTGGTGGCGATTTCCCGGTCCCAGTCGTACAGGTACACGCGCTTGCCATCGACGGTGACTTCCAGCTTCTCGCCGCGAACGTTGCCGAGTACCGCCGTGAAGTAGCCGGTCATGCCCTTCACGGTAATCGTGTACTCGCCGTCGGCCGGGAATTCGTGCTCGATCAGCAATCCGCCGCGGGTACCGAAAGGCAGGCCTTCGACGTAGTCGTTCTGGCTGGTGTCGTGCGGGGCGTCGAACACCGCCAAAGTCGGCGCCGTATCGGTGCCGATGGCCAGACGGCTGATATTGCCGGCCGCCGACAGATAGGCCTCCATCAACGCCGGGGAGGTGGTCAGCGTGCCGGCCATGTTGTCGAAGCCGTGGCTGGAGTCGTCGGGCGGCAGGAATTTCGCGGCGTCGATGTCGAGCGCCAGCAGATCGCGGACCGCATTGCTGTATTCGGTGCGGTTGAGACGATGCAGGCCCGGCGGCAGCGGATGGGGAGCCCTGGCGCCGGCGCTGCGGTCGATGCTCTCTTCCACGCTCTGCGCCAGCTTCTGCACCGAATCGTAGTCGGGGCGATCCTTGCCCACCGGCGGCATCATGCCGGCGCGCAGACGCTTGATCACTTTCTCGCCGACCTGCGGCCTGTCGGCGATGCTGGCGGCGCTGGCGAATTCCAGGTCGACCCCGCCGGCATAGTCGTTGGAGTTGTGGCATCCGGCGCAGTACCTGTCGATCAGCGCCTCGCTGTCGAGGCTCCCATCGCTGGCCACGGCGGCCGGGGCAAAAAGGATCGCTCCCGCGAGGATGAGCAGGGCGTGGGAGCCGGGCTTTAGCTGGGCCATTAACCGCATGACGATCCCTATTGTAAGTACATCGGGCGGAGGCGTCCGGCCTGTTGAATGCACAACACTTTGGTGCAGCCGGACGAATTCCCCAACCGTGGGTTGCCCGGATTAGCATCATTGATTAATATGCAATCAATGATTGATGGAGACCCGCCGTGGCGAGCATGACCATCCGGGATATCGACGACAGGCTCAAGGCCCGATTGCGCGTCCAGGCCGCCAGACACGGTCGCTCGATGGAGGATGAAGCGCGCGACATCCTGCGCACGGCCCTGTGGCACGAGAAGGCCCGCACCGGGGGGCTCGTTGAAGCCATCCGCCGCCGCATCGAGCCCCTTGGCGGGACCGATCTCGAAACCGCTCCGCGCGAGACTGCGCGTGAACCCGTGAATCTCGACTAGATGATCGTTCTCGACACGACCGTCCTGTCAGAGCTCTTGCGCGTCGCTCCGGAGCCACGCGTCATGGAATGGCTGAGCGAGCAGCCGCGCGCGTCGGTTTTTACGACAACCATCACGAGGGCGCAGATCCTGTACGGCATCCGGGTGTTGCCCCGGGGGAAACGCCGTGATGCCCTGTGGGACGCAGCCATAGGCATTTTCGACATCGACCTCGAAGGACAGGTCCTGGCCTTCGACGGCGTCGCGGCTGATTCCTGCGCGGAAATCAGTGCGGCAAGACGTGCCACCGGTCGGCCGATCGCTCAAGTCGACGCGCAGATAGCGGGCATTGCGCGCTCCCGCGGCGCCCGGCTTGCGAGCCGCAACATCGGCGACTTTGATGGATGCGACATCGAGGTGATCGACCCCTGGAGCCCTTGACGCTGCGCATGTATATTCGCCGTGCGAACAGGGTGCGACCTCAAGACAGATACAGGACGGGGGCGTGATGGGGGTTCTTGCTTCATCGACCGGTGGGTGGCGATGCCGATGTCTGGCATTCGCGGTGGCGACCGCGATCGTCTGCGGGCAGACAGCCGCGGGTGCGGACACAGACGCAGCCAGGCCCGACTTTACCGGCGTCTGGGGCACATTCAGGTCGGGGCAGCCGGCCGGCGGACCTGCGCGACGCCCGCCGGGGTTCGCACTGCAACCCCTCCCGTTCACGCCGGAAGGCAAGCGCCGGTCCGAGGAATACCAGAAACTGGTCGGACCGGAGCAGGCGAATCCCGCGGCCTACTGCACCGATTACGGCATGCCGACGATGATGGAGGCGGCCGGCGGTTACCCGATCGAGTTCATCCAGAAGCCGGATCAGCTGACGATCATCTACGAGGTGGAAGGGGAAACCCGGCGGATCTATCTCGGTGGCCGGGGTGTACCGAAGGAAAAGCGGCTGGTCACGCGGGACGGCTACTCCACCGGGCACTGGGAAGGCGATACCCTGGTCGTGGAGACCACCGACCTTGCGGACGGGCAGGATCAGCGGCACCCGCACAGTGACCAGGCCACCATCCTCGAGCGGTTCTCCTTGAGTCATGACCCGGCGGGCAACAAGGTCATGGCGTACTCGGCCGTCATGACCGACCCGGTCTACTACACCGAGCCGATCAGGATCGAGAAGAAATTCAGTCCGACTACGGACGGGTACATCATGACGTACCGTTGTCCGGACGAGTTCTGGAATGCGCTCCTGGATGCGCGCCGGGCGCAGTTGAAACAGGGCAAACCGGTCACTGCCCGC
Organism: Steroidobacteraceae bacterium; assembly: GCA_035506335.1. Classification (GTDB taxonomy): domain Bacteria; phylum Pseudomonadota; class Gammaproteobacteria; order Steroidobacterales; family Steroidobacteraceae; genus DAIDKA01. The sequence continues at coordinate 17,841 of DATJPN010000068.1, forward strand.
ATGAGCGACGTCTACCGGGAATACGAATCGAAGTAGGCACGCACCCTCATCAAAGGAAAGGCACGCATGAAATTCCAGCCGAAGTCTTTGGTTGCCGGGATCGGCATCGTACTCGCCCTGCTGTATGGATCCGTCGCGGTGGCGCACCACTCGGCCGCCCAGTTCGATTTCAGCAAGCGTGTCATCGTCAAGGGCACCGTCAAGCAGTTCACCGTCATGAATCCGCATACCCGGGCCACTCTGGTCTTCACGGATGCGAACGGGGCGACGCACGAGGTCGAATACGAAGGGCACAGTGCCAGCAATTTCTACCGGGCCGGCTACACCCGCGATGCCGTGAAGGTCGGCGACCACATTTCCGTGCAGATCGCTCCCCGGCGGGACGGGACGGATGGCGGATTCATCGTCGGCTTTACGACGGAGCAGGGAAAGACGATCGGGTTCGGAAACTTTTCCCCGTCCACGGGGGAAGCGAAGCAGCAGTAATCTGACCGCACCCCCGCGACCAGACCTGCTGGAAGATCCAGGACAGAAGGTGCCGTTTCAGGACCTCAATAGCCTGTAAATTCAATAACATATAGTACTGCCGCTGCTTGCCGTCAGCACGACGA
>DATJPN010000069.1:0-17308 GCA_035506335.1 Steroidobacteraceae bacterium
GCACCTGAAGGTGGCCGGGTACATCGACCAGCGCGGCGAGCCCATCGTCAACCCGGTCACCGGCAACGAGCACCGCATCCGCATCGTGCCGGAGGGCGGCTTCGAGTTCAAACAGGCCGAGATCGGCCGCGGCTGGACGAAGACCACCGGTCCGATCAGCTACGAGCTCAACGATTCCTACGGCCAGTTCGCAGAGCTGCACCTCTGCCAGGACGGAATCATCCATTGAGCGTCGACTCGGCGCTCGCGGCCCTGCTGCGCCGGGATCGGGCGATCGTGGTCGCTGCGCTCGCCGCCGTGACCGCCATTGCCTGGGCGGACGTCCTCTACCTGGCGCACGCCATGTCCGAGATGGCATCGATGCCGGACATGCCCGGCATGAAGATGGACGCGGCCTACATGATGAGCCCGGTCTTCGGGCGCTGGGACGCGGTGCATTTCGCCGCGATGCTCGCGATGTGGACGGTGATGATGATCGGCATGATGACCCCCTCGGTCGCGCCGATGATGCTCATCTATGCGCAGGTCGCGCGCAGCGCTGCGCAGGGAGCGCCCTTCGCCTCCGTCGCCTGGTTCGCCGCCGGATACCTGCTGGCCTGGACGGGGTTCTCGCTGGCGGCGACGCTGACGCAATGGGGTCTGGAGCAGCTCGCGCTGCTGACGCCGATGATGGCGAGCGCGAGCGGGGTGTTCGGCGGGCTGCTGCTGATCGGCGCCGGCGTCTACCAGTGGCTGCCCGTGAAGTACGCCTGCCTCGCGCACTGCCGCGCGCCGCTGTCCTTCGTCATGAGCCATGGCGGCTTCACGCCGCATGCGGCCGGGTCGGTGCGGCTCGGAATGCGGCACGGCTGGTACTGCGTGGGCTGCTGCTGGGCGCTGATGGCGCTGCTGTACGTGGGCGGTGTCATGAACCTCCTGTGGATCGCCGCGCTCATGATCTTCGTGCTGCTCGAAAAGCTGGTGCCGGGCTGGCGATACGTCGCCCGGGTCGGCGGCCTTGCCGCTGTCGGCCTCGGAGTCCGCGACCTCGTCGCGGCGGCGGTGCATTGAGGGCCTTGCCTCGAACCGTTGCGCATACCGATACTAGGTCATGGGAAAGGCCACACTCAGCGCGCCGCTGCCGGCAAAGCAGGACCGCAGCCGCAGGACCCGCGATGCGCTGCTCGCCGCCGGCTGGAAGCTCCTCGGCAGGACGAGCTGGGACCAGCTCAGCGTCAATGACATCGTCGCCGAGGCGAAATCCTCGGTCGGCAGCTTCTACTCGCGCTTCGCCGACAAGGAGTCGTACTTCGACTCACTGGCGCTGCAATGGCTCGAACGCCGCCGGGCACATAACCAGGTCCTGTACGAGCGGCTGCGCTGCACGGATGACTATGTCGCTGCCGTCGTCATGGACGTCTACCGCAGCATCCTCGGCTGCCGCAACTTCTGGCACGCGGCCATGATCCGCGCCGTGAGAGTCCCGGAGTTCTGGGTGCCCTTTCGCGAGTCCGGCCTGCGCCGGATCCGGGAGTTCACGCGGCTGCGCACCGAGGAGCTGGGCCGGGAGCTGACGGCGCGGGAGACCCAGGACATCCGCTTCGCGTTCCAGATGGTCAACGGCGTCATCAACAACGGCATCCTCAATCGTCCCGGTCCGATCATGCTCGAGACCCGCGAATTCGAGGTGGCGTTGCTGCGCGGTTTCAGGGCGGTGGCCGGCCTGCAGGCCTCGCCCGGCCCCGGAGGCTAGATGCCCAGGATCCGGCGGTTCGCGGCGGCGTCCGCCCCGCTGTCCGCGAAATCGTCGAAGCGGCGGTCCGTGGTGCGGATCATGTGCTCGCGGATGAAGGGCGCACCCTCGCGCGCGCCGTCCTCCGGATGCTTCAGGCAGCATTCCCACTCGAGCACGGCCCAGCCCTCGTAGCCGTACTGCGCGAACTTGCTGAAGATCTGCTTGAAGTCGACCTGGCCATCGCCGGGTGAGCGGAAGCGCCCGGGCCGGTCGACCCAGTCCTGGTAGCCGCCGTAGACGCCCGCGCGAGCGCTCGGCCGGAACTCGGCATCCTTGACGTGGAAGGCCCTGATGCGCGAGTGGTAGTGATCGATGAAGCGCACGTAGTCCAGCTGCTGCAGCACGAAGTGACTCGGATCGTAGAGGATGCCGGCCGCCGGATGCTCGTCCACGGCCGCGAGGAAACGCTCGAAGGTCACCCCGTCGTGCAGGTCCTCCCCGGGATGGATCTCGAAGGCCACGTCGACGCCGGCGGCCGCGAAGGCATCGAGCACCGGCCGCCAGCGGCGCGCGAGTTCGGCGAAGCCGGCCTCGACCAGGCCCGCCGGCCGCTGCGGCCAGGGGTAGACGGTGTGCCAGAGCAGCGCGCCGGAGAAGGTCGCATGCGCCTTCAAGCCCAGCCGCTCGCTCGCGCGCGCCGCGAACTTGAGCTGATGCGCCGCCCATTCGGGCCAGGCCGAGGGCCGGTCGCGCACCGACGGGTCGACGAAGCCGCGGAACAGATCCACGTAGGCCGGATGGACGGCGAGCAGCTGGCCCTGCAGATGTGTCGACAGTTCGGTGATCTCGATGCCGAACTGCGCGAGGCGACCCTTGATGTCGTCGCAGTAGGCCTGGCTGCTTGCCGCGACCTGCAGGTCGAACAGCCCCGGATCCGATGTCGGCACCTGCACGCCCCGGTATCCCAGGCCCGCGGCCCATTCACCCATTCTCTCGAGGGAGTCGAAGGGTGGCTCGCTGCCCGCGAACTGCGCCAGGAAAATGCCGGGTCCCTTCATCGTGAGCGCCTTCAGTTCAGCACGAAGGAGTAGAGTGTGTCACCGACGCTCGCCAGGACATACTGCTGTCCGTCCAGGGCGTAGGTCTCCGGCGGCGCCGAAATATTGCCGATGCCGGTGTGCCAGAGCAACCGCCCGTCGGCGGCGTCCATGGCGACGAAGTTGCCGTTGGTGTCGCCGGTGAACACCAGTCCCGTGGCCGTGGTCAGCACGCCCGTGCCCGTGCCGCCATTGCCCGGCCACACGTGACGCCACACCGCCTTGCCCGTCCGATAGTCGATGGCCTGGAAGGCGTTGCCGGTGTAGCCGACGATCGAAAAACGCTTGCCCCCGAGGCCCATGGAGCCGCGCGGATCCGGGTCCGTCAGGTAGAGGATGTTGAAGCCCGTGTTTTCATGGGTGTAGAAGAGGCCCGTGTCCGGATTGAAGGCCGCGGCCTGGTAATTGGTCACGCCGCCTTCGAACGGCGACACCAGTGACCCGGGGATGGTCGCCGATTTGTCGGGATTCGGGTCCGGCTGGCCATTGGGCCTCGTGCCCCGGGACCAGTTCGCCGTCGTGCCGAACCGGTAGGTGGTGAGATGTTCGCCCGTCACCCGGTCGAGGGTGAAGAAATAGCCGTTGCGCGCCGCCGTCGAGACCAGCTTGCGGGGCTTGCCGTCGATCGTGCCGTCGAACAGGATCGGGGTCTGCGCCGAATCCCAGTCGTGGGTGTCATGCGGGGAGGTCTGGTAGTACCAGGCGATCTCGCCCGTGGCGACCCGCACGGCGACCAGCGAGCAGGTATAGAGGTTGTCGCCCTTGCGCGCGACACCGGTGTAACCCGGCGTCGGATTACCGGTGCCGGTGATGTACAGATCGGTCTGCGGGTCGTACGAGCCCGGCATCCACACCTGGCCGCCGCCATGCCGCGCGGCATCCAGTGACGGCCAGGTCGCCAGCGCCGGATCCTTCGCGCTCATCGGCACCATGTAGCGCCGCCACTGCAGCGCGCCGGTGGCCGGGTCGAAGGATTGCAGCAGGCCCGGCGCGTCGCTGTCGTTGCCGGTGCCGACGAGGAGGTGGTTGCCGACGACCACCGGCGCCATCGTCGAGAAGTACTCGTCGGCGAATTCGGCGATCTGCACGTGCCAGTTCTCATGACCCGTGCGCGCATCGAGCGAGACCAGGTAGTCGTCCGGCGTCTCGAAGAACAGCGAGCTGTTCCACAGCGCGGGCCCGCGGCTCGCGATGTGCGTGCCGCCGCGGGTCCTCCAGAAGTAGTGCCAGATCTCCGCGCCGCTGCGCGCATCGAGCGCCCAGGCGTTGTCCGGTGAGGTCACGTACAGCACGCCGTCGACCTGCAGCACGGCGCCTTTCACCGCCGGCGGCGGAATGGCGTAGTCACCCTTGCCCTCGCCGCCGACGCTCGTGATGAGGTCACTCGGCGGCGCGAAGGGGCTGCGCGCTTGTCCGTCACGGACCTCGCCGTTCAGGCGCGTCGTCCACGCGAGCGACAGGTGCGCCACGGTGGACCGGTCGACCTGATGCAGGCTGCTGTAGCGCCGGCCGCTGTAGTCACCCGAGTAGGTCGGCCAGGACTCCCCGAGGGGTTGCAGCAATTGCGCCGGCGGCAGCAGCGGCGGGAGCGCCGGGGCCGGATCCGCGGCGCGGCCGCCTGAGGTCACCGCGATGCAGGCTGCGAGCACCGTCGCGACGCGGATTCGCACGGATCCGGATCGTGATGGGATGTTCATTTCAGTGTCGCCAGGTAAGCCGTGACGTCATGCATGTCCTGATCCGAGTACCGGGTGAGGAGGTTGCGGTGCTGCTGCAGCGGATCTTGCACCTCGACCGCGCCCACGGCCTGCGCGCCCTGGCGCGTGAAGCTGCGGTACTCCCCCTGCGCGGTGACGAGGCTGACGGTGAAGTCATCGAGATGCCTCAGCGTGCCCTGCACGGTCGCGCCGGTGTTCAGCGTCACGCTCACTCCCGTCCGCGGGGCGGGCTGCGCCCCGGCGCCTGGCGCACCGGTCCGGCGGCCCGCGACCCAGCTGTCCTGCAGGCTCGCCGGATTCGGAATGCGCGTCGCGATGCCCTTCAGATCGCCGTCGGCGGCGTGACACTCGCGGCAATGCGTGGCGAAGTACTGCTGCCCGCGACCCGCGTCGCCGACCAGGATGTTCAGCGGCTTCGGCGGTTCGGGTGGCGGGCCACCCTGGTTCTGCTTGCGGCCCACGACGCTGTGGATGTACTCGGAGAGGGCCTGCGCATCGGCGAGCGACAGCGGGAATGCGGGCATCGGGGGCCCGCCCTGGGTGCCCGGCCGGCCCTTCTGCACCACCGGGACGATGGCTTCGCCCCCCTGATCGCCGAGCACGAGCGCCGAGCGCAGCAGGTTCGGTCCGCCGAGGTCCCCGCCGCGCAGATCACCGCCATGGCAGGCCTTGCAGTTGATGCCGAAGAGCGCTTCGCCGCGCGCGATGACGGCCGGGTCGCCGGGCGGGCGCTGCTTGCCGGGGAAGGTGGCCTGTCCGAAGATGCCGGGCGGTGGGGCCGGGGCGGGCGGAGCCGCCCCCTGAGCGCTCGCGGCGGGCGCGGCGCCCGTCGCCAGCAGCAGGACGGCGATGCCCCCGGCAGGGCTGGCGCGTCGCCAGCCGGCTGAATGATCCATGTTTCCCCCGCAGCGATGCGGCATCCTAGCAGTTCGGCACCATCTCGGCCGCGTCCAGCCCCAGATCCGCAAGGTGCGCCGCTAGAGTGTCGGTGCGCCCATGCATCAGCAGGATGCGCCGCGCGCCGCTCTCCTGGCAGGTGCGGACGAGGGCCGGCCAGTCGGCGTGATCGGAGACGACGAAGCCCGTGTCGTAGCCGCGGCGACGGTTTTCACCGGGCAGCAGCATCCATCCGGAACAGAAGCCGCGCGTGCCCCTGCCGAGGCTGCGCAACCAGGCCGAGCGGCCCATCGCAGGCGTTGCCATGACCAGCGCCCCGCGCAGGCCGGCGGCGGCGCCCGCGGTCACCGGCACCGTGGGCACCATGTCGATGCCCGCCGCGCGGTAGACCTCGACGAGCGCCGCGATTTCCCCGTGCACGTGCACCGGGTCGCGGGTGAAGGCCAGCATTTCGGCGAGCACGCGCTGGGCCTTGCCGAGGGCGTAGCAGAACAGCACCGAGTTCGCGCCGCGCTCGCGATTCATCTGCCACCAGCGCACGATGTTGCCGACCACCGCGGCCGTGTCGGGCCAGACGAAGTGCGGCTGTCCGAACGTCGCTTCGCTGACGAAAACGTCGCATGGGAGCGGTGCGAAGGGCGTGCAGGTCGGATCCGGCTGGCGCTTGTAGTCCCCGGAGACCACCCAGACCTCCCCGTCATGCTCGAGGCGCACCTGCGCGGAGCCCAGGATGTGGCCGGCCGGGTGCAGCGAGACGGCGACGGGGCCGAGCCTGAAGGTCGCGCCGTATTCCACGGCGACGACATTGCGGGCGTCCCGGAGGCGCTTGCGCGCGATCCCGAGCCCCGGGGCCGCCATCAGGATCCGGGCGCTGCCTTCGCGCAGGTGGTCGCCGTGCGCATGGGTGACGAGCGCCGTCTGCGCCGGTTTGACCGGATCGATGTAGAAATCCCCCGGCGGACAATACAATCCACGCCGGGTGAGGGTGACGAGGGGTGGGCGGTTGGACATGGACCTGCGGGTACAGTGCGCGGCGGCAATCATGATGATCCGGCCCGCGGCCTTCGATTACAACCCGCAGACCGCCGCCAGCAACCGCCTGCAACGCAGCGATGCCTCCGGATCGCCGGACCCCTCCGGAGCGGCACTGCTGGAATTCGCTGCCGCCGTCGCCGCGTTGCGCGGCGCCGGGGTGCGGGTGTGCGTGGCCCACGATGAACCGGTGCCGCCGAAGCCCGATGCGGTGTTCCCGAACAACTGGGTGAGCTGGCACGCCGACGGCACCGTCGTGCTGTATCCCCTGCAGGCTCCGAACCGGCGCCTCGAGCGCCGGCGCGACCTGCTCGAGCCGGTCGCCCGGTGCGCCGGCTACCGGATCCGCCGGATCCTGGATCTCTCGGCCTTCGAGAACGAGGGGCGCTTCCTCGAGGGCACCGGTTCCCTGGTGCTCGACCACGCCCGCCGCCTGGCCTTCGCCTGCCGTTCCATCCGCACCGACGAGGGACTCGTGCGTCACTGGGCCGACCGGATGGGCTACGAGAGCGTGGTCTTCGACGCCGTGGATGCCGCGGGCGACCCGTACTACCACACCAATGTGATGCTGAGCATCGGCGCGCGGGCCGCGGTCGTGGCGGCCGAGGCCATCGTGCCGTCGGACCGGCCGCGGGTGCTCGCGGCGCTCGCCGCCGGGGCGCGCGACATCATCGAGATCGACCGCGAGGCCGTCGCGGCCTTCGCCGGGAACACGCTGGAAGTGCGCGGCGCGGACGGACGCAGGATCCAGGTGCTCTCGGCGCACGCCGAGCGGAGCCTGCCGCCGGCCCTGCGCGCCCGCCTCGCGGCCGCGACCGATCGGCTGCTGCCGCTCGACATTCCCACCATCGAACGGCTCGGCGGCGGCAGCGTCCGCTGCATGCTGGCTGAGGTATTCTCGCCGCCGTGATCGACTTCGCCTTGAAGCTGCTGCTGGCCTGGTTGCTCGGATCCCTCGTGGGCAGCCTCGTGCTCGGCCGCGTGGGCGGCGGCCCCGACATCCGCACCCAGGGCAGCGGCAATGCCGGGGGCACCAATGCCTGGCGCACCCGGGGCCCCGGCTTCGCGCTGGCCGTGCTCGCCATCGATGCCGGCAAGGGATGGCTCGCCGTGTGCGCCGTCGCGCCCCTCTCACTGCCGGGGAATCCGCCGCTGCAGTCGCCGTGGCTGCCGGCCGGGTGTGCGGCCGCTGCCGTCGTGGGCCATGTCTATCCGGCCTGGTTCGGACTGCGTGGCGGCAAGGGCATGGCCACGCTGGTCGGCGCGCTGGCCGCGCTCGCTCCGCCGCTGCTGCTGCCGCTCGCGCTCGTGTGGGTGCTGGTTCTGCTGCTGAGCGGCTTCGTGGGCCTCGCCTCCCTGGCGTCGGTCGCGGCCACGGCGACGTGGCAGGAGGTGGCCGGCACCCCCTCACCGCTCGGCACTTTCCTCGTGGCCGCGGCCCTCTTCATGACGTTCACCCATCGCGGCAACATCGGGCGCATGCGCGCCGGCACCGAGCCGCGCCTGCGGCTACCGTGGCGGACGCCGTGACGCGCGCCGATGCAGCGCCGCTCGCCGCGCAGGTGTTCCGCAAGCTCGGGCCCGGCGGCTTTCACTCCGGCGCGGCGCTGGCCGCACAGCTCGGAGTGAGCCGCAACGCGATCTGGAAGGCCGTCCGGGGCTTGAAGGAACTGCGCGTCAACATCCATGCCGTACGCAACCGCGGCTACCGGCTGGCCGTGCCGGTCGCAGCGCTCGATGCGCTGCGCATCCGCGAGGGGCTGGATCCGGCGACGCGGGCGCGGCTGCGGCGGCTCGAGGTGGCCTGGCAGACCGATTCCACCAACACCGCGCTGTTCGCGCGCGCCGATCTGCCGCCGGGACGCTGCGATGTGCTGCTCGCCGAAGTGCAGAGCGCGGGCCGCGGACGCCGCGGGCGCGCATGGCTCGCCGCGCCGGGCGGGTCATTGTGCCTGTCGCTGGGCTGGGCCTTCGCCCAGATGCCGCGCGACATCGGATCTCTCGGCCTCGTGGCCGGCGTGTGCGCCGCTCAGGCGCTGCGCGCACAGCTGCCGCCGGCCGTCGCGGCCGCCACGCCGCTGCAGCTGAAGTGGCCGAATGACCTGCTGTGCGACTCGCGCAAGCTCGGCGGCATCCTGATCGACATGCGCGCCGAGGCCGGCGGTCCGGGCTACGTGGTGATCGGCATCGGCGTCAACGTGGCGCTGGATGAGCCGGCGCGCGCCCGGATCGGCGCGACCGGCACCGAGCCGTGCGACCTGGCCTCCCTGCAGGTGCCGTCCCTGCACCGCAATCAGGTGGCGGCAAGCCTGATACAGTGCCTGGTGCAGGGGCTCGCGGTATTCGAACGCGAGGGCGTGAAGCCGTTCCGGGAAGAGTGGCAGCGCGCCGATGCCCTCAAGGGACGGGCGGTGACGGTCACCACCGTGCAGGACACGACCCGGGGTGTGGCGCGCGGCATCGATGCCGACGGGGCGCTGCTCGTGGAGACCCCGGGCGGCGTCGTCCGCTTCGTATCCGGGGAAGTGAGCGTGAGAGCGCAGGCATGAGGGGGATCCGGTGAGCGTGCTGCTGGTGGACATCGGCAATACCCGCATCAAGTGGTCGCTGCTGCGCGGCGAGCGGCTCGGGCGGCAGAAGGCTCTGGCCCATGCGGGGCTCACGCCGCGGGACCTCGAGCGGCAGCTGTTCGCCGCGCCGGGAATCACGCGCGTCGTCGCGGCGAGCGTCGCCGGCACGCGCGTGAACCGGATGCTCGCGGCCGCGAGCCGCAGGAGGACCGGGCGCCCCTGCGAGTTCCTCGCCTCCGCGCGCAATGCCGCCGGCCTCACCACACGCTACCGCGAGCCGTGGCGGCTCGGCGTGGACCGGTTCATGGCCGTGATCGCCGGCTACCACATGGCGCGGGCGCGCGGCGCCTGCGTCGTCGACCTCGGCACCGCCCTGACCATCGATCTGGTGGATACCCTGGGTGTGCACCTGGGTGGCGCCATCGTCCCCGGACCCGAGCTCATGGTGGGTTCGGTACTGCGCAATACCGTCGGCATCGCCCGGCGGGCGGGTGGTCAGGCCACCTCGAAGGGCCTGTTCGCACAGGATACGCACGCGGCGGTGGTGCAGGGCGCTCGCTACGCCGCTGCGGCCATCATCGATCGCGCCGCGGCCGAGGCCCAGCGGGTGCTGCAGCGGACGGCGATGGTGATCCTGACCGGCGGTGCCGCCGCCCAGATCGAACCGCTGCTGCAGTGTTCCCACGTGAGCGTGCCGGACCTGGTGCTGCGCGGCGTCGCGCTGCGCTGCGGATTGCCACTGAAGTAACGCCAGAGCCAGGGCTTGCGTACCCCGATCCTCATCCTGCTGCTCGCGAACCTCGGCTTCGCCGCCTGGGCGCTGCTGATCGACCGGCCGGCAATGGTCCCGGCGGCGCGTGACATCAGCCGCCTGCCGCGGCTGGCGCTCGCGAGCGAACCGGTGCCGGGTGCGCCCCGGCCCGGCGGTGGCGCCACGCCGGCCGCCGCGGCCGTGCATTGCGTGACCGTCGGGCCCTTCCCCGATCTGGTCATCGCGGCCGCCGCCGATGCGTTGCTGCAGACCCGCGGCTTCGCTCCGGTCCAGCGCGACGAGCCCGGGCCCCAGCTCATCGTCTCCTGGGTGCATGTGGACGACGCCTCGGCGGCGGCCGCCGCCCGGATGCTGAAGAAACTGCACCGCGGCGGCCTCACCGAAGCCAGCCTCATGCCGCCAACGCCGGCCGGGATGCAGCGCATTTCGATCGGCGTGTTCAAGGACGAGGAGGGCGCCGAGGCGAGCGCCCGGCGGGTCAAGGCCCTCGGGCTCGCGCCGCAGATCACCCAGCAGATCCAGTCCGAGGCCACTTACTGGGTGGACATCAACCTGGCCTCCGCTGCGCAGAGCGTCTCCACCGAAGGACTGTTGCCCGCGGCCGCCGCCGGCGCGCATCTGGAGATCCGCGACTGCCCCGCACCGGCGTCGAGCGCGCCGGCCGCGGCGGCCGCGAGCTCCCCGGTGGCGAGTGCTCCGGGACCGAAGTGAAGCTGCCGCGGAATTCCGCCGCGACACCGCTGATCAACGGTGTCCTGTACATCCTGGTCGTGATCGTCCTCGGCACGGCCGGGTACCTGGTGGCGGGCTGGAACATGTCCGACGCCTTCTACATGGTGATCATCACCCTGTTCACGGTCGGGTACGAGGAAGTGCATCCGATCGCCACGCCGGCGCTGCGGGTACTGACGATCACCCTGATCGTGCTCGGCTGCACCGGCATGATCTACCTGACCGGCGCCATCGTGCAGTTCCTCACGGCCACTCAGCTGCAGAATCTCCTGGGGCTCAAGCGCATGAAAAACGAGATCGAACGCCTCAATGGCCATGTGATCGTGTGCGGGTTCGGCCGCATCGGGCGGATGCTGTCGCGGGACCTGAAGACCGCGGGCGCAGGTTTCGTGGTGATCGAGCGCGACGAGCACCGCATCGCCCATGCCCGGAGCCTCGGCTACCTGTGCGTCGAGGGCGAAGCCACCGACGAGCAGACGCTCGAGGAGGCGGGAATCACCCGGGCGCGGCTGCTCGCGACGGTGCTGCCGGATGATGCCGCGAATGTCTTCATCACGTTGAGCGCCCGCAGCCTCAACAAGCACATCACGATCATCGCGCGCGGCGAGGCGCCGACCACCGAGGGCAAGCTGATCAATGCCGGCGCCAACGAGGTGGTGCTGCCGGCGCACATCAGCGCCGAGCGCATCGCCGAGCTGATCCTCTATCCGGACAGCGCGAACCTGATCCGCAGCGTCGAGCAGCTGCAGGGATTCGGGCAGAACCTGCACAACCTGGGACTGAATCTCGTGGTCGTCACGGTGGCCGCCAACAGTCCCTTCGCGCGCCTGACCGTCGAGGAGATCGAGCAACGCGCCGACGGCGCCCTCCTGATCGTGGCTGTCAACCGCCGCGACGGTACGATCGTCCCCCGGCCCGACCCGGCGCTGCGCGTCGTTCCCGGCGATGGCGTGGTCATCATCGAACGCAGCGGCCGCGGCGGCGCCCAGGCGCTGTTCATGGGCGGCGGATCCGTGCCCGGATGAACCCCCCGCCGTAGCCGGATTGCGTCCCGGGGCGGTCCGGCTTGACTCAAAATCGGAATCCGTGTTCTGATTCGGATAACCGCCCAGCACCACAGAGCGGCGTCCGATCACATCCGGGGGGAACAGATGAATACGAAGCTGATGTCCGCGTGCGTGTGCGCCGCGGTGGCGGCGGCGCTGCAGGCACGGGCCGCGGAACAGACCGAGCAGCTGCAGGAAGTGGAGGTCACGGGCACGAGGATCCAGCACGTCGGCATGACCACGCCGACGCCGGTCACGGCGGTGTCCATCGACGAACTGACCGCGATGGCGCCCACGACGCTGATCGATGCGCTCGTGGAACTGCCGCAGTTCTACGGCAGCGCGACGACCAGCAACTTCAATACGGGAGCCAACGGATTCTTCACCTCCCCGGGCGGCGGCTCGCTGAACCTGCGGGGCATGGGAACCAAGCGCACGCTCACGCTGCTCGATGGCCGGCGCATGGTGGACTCGACGCTGTACGGCGGCCCGGACATCAACCTGTTTCCGCAGGCGATCGTCAAGCGGGTGGATACGGTCACCGGCGGCGCCAGCGCCGCCTACGGCACCGACGCGGTCGCCGGCGTCGTCAATTTCATCCTCGACACGAAATTCGACGGCCTGAAGGCGACGGCACAGAAGGGCCAGACGAGCCGCGGCGACAACGGGAACGATGAGTTCTCGCTGACCTTCGGCCATGAGCTCGGCGAGCACTCCCACATCATCCTCTCCGGTGAACACTACGGTGAGGATCCCGTGTGGACCTGGAACAACCGCAACTGGTACCAGAGCTGGGGCCTGCTGCAGAGCACCGCCGCGAACGCCGGCAGCAGCCAGTCGAATCCGCGGTTCTATCCGGCGCCCTACGTGACCTCGCTCAACGCCTCCTATGACGGCGTCATCACGGCCTGGCAGGCCACGCCCGGCAACACGGTTCCGGCTTCCTTCGGCCGCATGATCTTCAACAGCGACGGCTCGGTGAGCCCGTTCGTCCTGGGGTCCCAGGTTTCGACAGCGACCAACGCGCAGTCCTCCCTCGGCGGCGGCAGCGGGACCGACAACAACTCGGATCGCCCGGACGTCGAACCGCAGTCGCGCCGCACGAACTTCTATGGCTACCTGGACTCGGACCTCACGGAGCACATCAACGTCTACTTCCAGGGGATCTATGCCGATGAAATGGTGAAGACCACCAACTCTGGTGGCCTGTTTTCGACGACCAGCGGCCAGCCCATCACGATCTATGCCGGCAATCCCTTCCTACCGGCGAGCCTCGCCCAGGCGATGGCGGCCAACAACATCGCCTCCTTCACTTTCGGCCGCATCGGTGACAGCCTCGATATCGCCCAGGACGCGTATGTCGAAAACGACACGACGGTGCGTTCCGGAACCCTCGGATTCAAATCGAAGGTCCCGGAGGGCTTCTTCAAGGACTGGTCCGTCGACGGCTATTACCAGTTCGGCGAAACGCATCTGGACGCCCGGCAGATCGGCGGCATCCGCCTGGACCGCATTTTCATGGCGCTGGACGCGGTCACGAACCCGGCCACGGGCCAGGTCGAGTGCCATGTGACGCTCGTGTCCGGCATGTATCCGGACTGCGTGCCGCTGAATCTCTTCGGCCGGGGCAACGCCTCGCCGGCCGCCATCAACTGGGTCACGGGCTACGATCCGGGCCTGCCGGTGACGACCACGCCGTACTACCCGACCGGCCCGCAGGGCACGTTCAGCTACACCAGCGAAGCGGACAAGGTCCGCGACGTGGACATCCAGCAAAGCAATGGTGAAGTCGTCGCCTCCGGTGACATCTACAAGGGATGGGGGGCCGGTGCGGTATCGATGGCAGTCGGCGCGACCTACCGCCGCGAGGCGCTCGACCAGGTCGTGTATGACTCGCAGGGCAATCCGTCCACCAGCCCGACCGTCCTGCCCGTGCCGGGAAACAACCCCGCCCTCGGTATCCGCGGCGTGCCCCCGGCGGCCGCCAACAACTCCGTGGACACCCAGTTCTCGAAGGTGCCGTTCGTCCGGGGCCAGTTCGACGTGAAGGAGCTCTTCACCGAGACCGAGGTACCCCTGGTCGCCAACACCTTCCTGCTGCAGCAGTTCAACTTCAACGGCGCCGTGCGCTGGGCCGACTACAGCGGCAGCGGATCGATCCTCGCGTACAAGATGGGTCTGGACGACCAGGTGATCCCGGACGTGCGGCTGCGCGCGACCTATTCACGCGACGTACGCGCGGCCAACCTCGATGAGCGCTTCGACCGCACCGGCGGCGCCGCGAGCGTCATCGACTATGGTCTGCCGGGCAATCCGACCGAGAACATCACGATCGTCCAGGGCGGCAATCCCGCGGTCAGGCCGGAGGTCGCCGACACCGTGACCGGCGGCGTCGTCTACCGCCCGCAATGGCTCCCCGGCGCCGACGCTTCGGTGGACTGGTTCCATGTCTCGCTGAAGGATGCCATCCAGGCCTATACCGCGCAGCAGATCGTGAGCGCCTGCTACCAGCAGCACAACACGGACCAGTGCGCCAACATCAGCCGCAATCCCGACGGCACGATCTTCATCGTGAACCAGACCTACCAGAACGTCGCGCGGGCGGCGGTCGGCGGCGTCGACGTCGAAGCCGGCTACCTGCACCCGATCCACCTGCTCGGCGGCGGGGCGGAGACCCTGTCCGGTCGCGCCTTCGTCAGTTACCTCGAGACCAACTCCATCACCAGCTCGAACGGCGTGAAGACCGAGTACGCCGGCGACGTGGGCACCTCGGGGTTGCCGACCTGGAAGGCGACCGCGTACCTGCAGTACGCCAACGGACCTTTCACGACCTTCTTCGAGGGCCGCTTCATCGACGGCGGCAAGCTCAATGCCACCTACAACCTCAATGGCTGGGACGTGACCAACAACCACGTGCCGTCGGTCACCTACTACGACATGCGCGTCTCCTACGACATATCGGCGGGGTCCGCCAAGCTGCAACTGTACGGCGTGGTGAACAACCTGTTCGACAAGGCGCCGCCCCTCGCGCCCTCCTATGTTGCCCTCTCCAGTTCGCCGATCCAGACGAACCAGAGCGTGTACGATGTTCTCGGGCGGCGGTTCACGGTGGGCGTTAAACTGCAGATGTGAGTCGGACCGTGCATCAAGAGGGCACGATGTCAGGGAACAGGAAAAATGAACGCGAGCCCGGAGCACCCGGGCTCGAAGCGACTTCGCTGACACGGCGCAGCCTCATGAGCCGCGCACTGGCCTTGACCGCCGGGGCGGTGGTGCCGGCGGTTCTTGGGGGTACCGCCCGGGCGCAGGATGCCAGCGCCGGCATCGCGAGCACCCTGCAGCCGCAACGGGGCCCGAGGCCCGGGACGTGGCTCGTGCTGCTCGGTACGCGCGCCGGCCCCGGCATCGATCTCGCCCGCGCCCAGACCGGCAGCGCCGTCGTGGTCGATGGCCGGCCGTACCTGATCGATTGCGGATATGGAACGCTGCGGCAGCTGGTGGCCAGCAACGTCGGCTACCTGCAGCTCAGCACCGTCTTCCTCACCCACCTGCACGATGATCACACGGGTGATCTTCCGGCCCTGCTGACCTATCAGTGGACCAACGGCAAGACCACGAAGACCGATGCCTACGGGCCTCACGGAACGGCCGGGCTGATCGCGGCCTGCGTGGCGGTCATCGCCACGAACGCCGAGATCCGCACCGCCGATGAGGGCCGTACGACGGATCCCCATGCGCAGTTCCATGGACACGACGTCGCCGCGACGGACGAGCCCGTACTCGTGTTCAAGGACGACCGGCTCACGGTCACGGCCATCGAGAACACGCACTATCCGGCGCGCTCGAAGGCGAAGATGCCGCACAGGAGTATCGCGCTGCGGCTGGAATCCAAGGATCGCTCGATCGTGTTCGCCGGTGATACGGCTTACTCCGCCAACGTGGCCCGGCTCGCCCGCGGCGCGGACTTCTTCGTGTGCGAGATCGCCGATGCGGCCGTCCTCGCGCAGATGGAGGAGCGCTCGAAGGCCGCCGCGGCCGCCGGCAATCCCAACAACATCTACCGCCACGTGGCCGAGACGCATTCGGCTCCGGCGGATGTCGCCCGCATGGCGAGCGAGGCCAACGTCCGGATGGTGGTCCTGAACCACCAGCTGGCCGGTCCGGCCGTCGGTAGCCTCGCGTACCCGGTGACGGCATTCATCCAGGGGGTGCGCCAGGGATTTTCCGGGGAAGTCGTGGTCGGGCAGGACCTGATGGTGCTGTAGGCCCCCGTCCGGGCGGTATAATCGCCGCGTCGCTCCCGGGGCGCCGGCTTAGCACAGTTGGTAGTGCACCTGATTTGTAATCAGGGGGTCATAGGTTCGAGTCCTATAGCCGGCACCAATTTTCCGCTGATATTCCAGGCATTTAGGGTGTCGCGGGGTGCTGCTTCCGAAGCGGCATTCGCCGACCGTGCCCACCTTGTGCCCAAACCCCGACCCGTTCGGTGTCGGGCGCCAGATGGCTTGCCGGGTCGCGGCCTCGGCTGGCGTCAGGCATCGAATGCGCCGCGTCCACTCCCAGTCTCGGTGGCATCGCGTAAGCATGTTCCGTACTAATCACAAGGTCCGGTTAACAGTAGCGTTGCTGACTCCTTCTGCCAACTTCGCTTCGGTAATTGCGATTAGGCGTCGAAGGTTCGAGGTCATCTCGCGCAACGTCACACTGAGCCCACCGCTGCGCGGTGCGGCTTCTCTTCGGGCTCAATGCGGTATCGGGCCAGGCGCGTGGGTTGAGCGCAAGGTCTTCGCAGGCGCAAGTCCTGCAGGAGTGAAAGCGGGCGACAATCCCCGCCCAAGCAGCGAGAGGATAGCTATGCTGTTATTGCTGGGATTGACCGCCCTTGACCTGGTAGGCCCCCTGGTCTCATTCAGCATGATGATGGGCGCCGAGGTCACTATCGGGCGACCCCTCATTGGCACCTGCGCGACACGGATCTGCCGTTGCTCGGAGCGGCTCCAGGAAAGCCCATTACGTTAAGGACCGCAATCGTATTACGGGCGCCGGAGTCACCTCCGGAATCGACCTCGGTTTGCGGATTGCAGCGGAGCTGCGCGGCGAGGCCACTGCGAGAATGATCGAACTGATGGGTGAGTATGATCCTCGGCCCCCGTATCACTCCGGATCACCAGAGACGGCTGAACCGCGAACGCTCGCAGATGTCAGGAAGATCGGCGCCGCCTTTGTCGCAGGATGTGAAGCCGCGGCAGCGAAAACTCCTTCCGGGCTTGAGAGGCCATCGATCACACACAGTAGAACACGGCCCTCAGACCCAGATCCGCATGTTGCTGACATTGTGACTGAAACAGACATGCGCCTTCGTCTATGGGTGTGAGATCGATCGCCACGTACGCATGGGGGGGAACCACCACCGTATCCTTGAAAATCCCGCCCGTTGCCGTGCCGTTGACGTCGATCAGCTCAAAGCGAGGGCGGTGCAGGTGGACGGACTGGACGGTGCCGCTTTGATTTCGCAGGAACAGCCGGTGGCGTTTCCCCCGTCGCAGCTCAATATGCTCTCCGGCGAGTTTCGTACCGGCGTTGATCGCCCATCGATCAAAGAGACCTGGCGCACCAGGGATCCTGGAGAACGACAGTTCATGGGTGATATCCGGTGGAAGATTGCCATCGGCCCACTGTCCGAACGCCGTATAGTTCCACTGGGCCGAAGATGCGGGCGCCTGCCACTGC
>DATJPN010000070.1:0-5919 GCA_035506335.1 Steroidobacteraceae bacterium
GTCCGCGGCCTTCAGGTGGTCGGCCGGCGAGACGGCCGGCGCGAAGCTCTCGGGCACCCGCGAGCGGTGCCGCGTGACCGCGGCGATCTGCCGGTTCGCCAGCCACAGCCGGGTGGCCGCACCGGCCAGCACGGCCAGCAGGAACAGCGCGGTGAGGGGTCGCATGGGTTCTAGGGAGTCCAGTGCAGATGCGGGTCCAGCTCGCGGGCCACGGCATCCATGTCGGGTTGGCCCCGGGAGATCACCGCGAGCGTACCGCCGGCGGGCATGGGAACCAGGATGCCCGAGTAACCGTTCTGCCGGAAGACCTGGCGCGTGGCCGTGTGATCCTGGCGCAGCACCATGAGGGTGACCGGGCCGGTTGCGGTGCGCACCACCAGATGCGGCACCCAATGCCCCTTGAACAGGCAGATCCGCGCGTAGGTGATGGTGGCATCGGTCCGGTCCAGCGATACCCCCGCGCCGGAGAGCACCCGGTCGGAGGCCGCGGCCGTCATCGGTGCGACCTCGGACCAGCTTCCCGGTTCCAGCGCCACATGATCGAGCACGGCGGCGGCGAGACTCGGCTGCGGCCGCAGGGTCCAGAACAGGATGCCCAGACCCAGGCAGATGATCACGCTGGCGGCCAGGGCCATGGGCTGCAGAGCCCGGCGCGGCGCAACCGCCCGGGCATGGGCGACGGCCGGGAGCGATATCACCCGTGGCGCAGCGCCCCGGGCCGGTGCACGCCCGAGCGGCAGGGCAAGGACGCGCGCCAGGTCCTGATCCATGCGGCGCATCTGCTGCTGGAACAGCGAGCACTCGGCGCAGTGCGCCAGATGCTCGGCCAGAGGTGGATCGACCTCGGCTGGCGCGGCGCCAATCAGCAGTCGGGCTTCATCATGGGTCATACTGCAGGTTCATCCATCCCGTCGGGGGCGGGCATCAGTCCGTAAATGCGGCGCAACCGGTTGCGCGCCCGGAACAGCCGGGTCAGCACCGCCGCGGTCGACAACGCGAGCTGCCCGGCGATCTCCTCGGTCGTGAAGCCACCGATTACCTGCATCACCAGCGGAATGCGGTACTCGTCCGGCAGTTGGGCGATGGCCAGGCGCAGCCCTTCCACCTCCTCGCCGTCACTGGCGAGGCCGGGATCCTCGGCTGCGATGACTTCGTCCAGGTCCGTGATCTCCAGTCGCTTGCGCTCATACAGCCGTGCGTGCTCCCGGCGCACGATCGTCAGCAGCCATCCGCGCGCCGCCGCCGGGTCCTGCAGCGCGTCCCGGGAACGCCAGGCCCGCAGCAGCGCTTCCTGAACCACGTCCTCCGCGACGGACCGGTCGCGCGCGAGCCACCAGGCGAACCGCAGCAGCTCGGGCCGGAGCGCCTCGAACAGCTGCGCGAGCGGCGGGTTGCCACCACCGGTACCCGGATCACGGCTGTCGACCAAGGGGACCGGGGCTTCTGGGGGAATATTGCGCATGCCGGAGCGGAATCATAGCCGGATGCGACGAGTTGTGTTCTGCTGCAATACCACGGCCACAACCACGGTCTGTGCTGGCGGGTAGACCATTTTTCACCACCCAAGGAGCGAGCGACATGACGATGAAGAAGACGGGCGGCCTGGCGATTGCGACGGCTGCGGCACTGCTGTTCGGGACGCTGTCCGCCACCACGGCGAGCGCCGATGAGGCGAAGATCAAATGTACGGGGGTCAATGCCTGCAAGGGCCAGTCCTCCTGCAAGTCCGCGAAGAACTCCTGCAAGGGCATGAACTCCTGCAAGGGCCAGGGCTTCGTCGAGATGACCAAGTCCGATTGCGCCGCCGCGAAGGCCAAAGCGAAGAGCAGCTGATTGGGCCTGCGTGATCCGAAGCCGGTTCCGGCGGCCACGGCATCGGTCGTGGCCGCCCACCCGCATGCCTTGCGGCCGCCGATCCGGGGTTTCGGGCTCGGATTGCGGCCGCAGCATTACGCGGCGGTGCTGCAGCAGCGGCCGCCACTGGACTGGCTGGAGATCATCAGCGAGAACTACCTGGTCCCGGGCGGCAAGCCGCTGCACTATCTGGACCGGATCCGTGAGCTGTATCCGATGGTCATGCACGGCGTTTCGATGTCCATCGGCAGCACGGCCCCCCTGGACTTCGTTTACCTGGGGCGGCTCAAGGCGCTCGCCAGGCGGGTGCGGCCGGGGTGGATTTCCGACCATCTGTGCTGGACCGGGATCGGCGGCTACAACCTGCACGACCTGATGCCGCTGCCCTATACGGGCGAAGCGCTGCGCCACGTGGCCACGCGCATCCGCCAGGTCCAGGATTTCCTGGGGCAACGCATCCTCATCGAGAACGTCTCCAGTTACCTCACCTGGCGTTCCTCGGAAATGACCGAGTGGCAGTTCATCGCGGAACTCGCCGCGGAAGCGGACTGTGACCTGCTGCTGGACGTGAACAATGTCTATGTCAGCAGCGTCAATCATGGCTTTGACGCGCGTGAGTTCCTCGACGCCATGCCCGCGGCGCGGGTGCGGCAGATCCATCTGGCCGGCCACAGCCAACAGGGGGACCTTCTCATCGATACGCACGATGCGCCGGTGCCGCCGCCGGTGTGGGATCTGTATCGCTACGCGGCGAGGCGTCTGGGGCGCATTCCCACCATGATCGAGCGCGACGCCAGCATTCCGGCGCTGGCGCAGCTGCTGACCGAACTGCAGCGGGCGCGCGAGATCTGTGCGGCATCCGCCGCGCGGGCGGCCTGATTGAAACTGGCGCAGCTGCAGCGTTCCTTCCAGGCCCACGTCCTGCGGGGCGATCCGGCGATCGGATCCGAGGTGGCGGGCGATCCGCGCTTCGCGGTGCCGCTGCGGCTGGGTGTCTACACCGAAGCCTACGCGGCGCGGCTGATCGAAGTCCTCGGGGAGAGCTTTCCGGCCACGCAGGCGGCGCTCGGCGGTCAATCCTTCGCGCGCCTGGCCGGCGAGTTCGTCCGCGAACATCCCAGCCGCTGCCGTTCGGCGCGCGACTATGGCGCGCAACTGCCACGGTGGCTCGCCTCCCGGCTTCGCGGCCCCCGGGGGCGGGGTCTGGGCGACCTGGCGCAATTCGAATGGGCGGTGGCCGGCGCCTTCGATGCGGCGGATGATCCGGCGCTGGCGCACGCGAGTGTCGCCGGCATCGCACCGGCGCAGTGGCCGGGTTTGCGCTTCGGGTTCTCCCCGAGCCTGCGGCGGCTGAGCGTCGCCAGCAATTGCGTGGCCTGGTGGAGGTTTGCCTGCGCCGGACAGCCACGTCCCGGCCGCTGGCGATCGACCCGCACCCAGCGGTGGCTCGTGTGGCGGCGGGACCTGGCCGTGTTCTACAGGCGCCTGTCGCAGTCGGAGGCGCAGGCTCTGGATGCGGCCATCGCGGGGGAAAGCTTCGGTTACTGGTGCGCAAAGCTGCCCACACCGCTGGCCGCGGCCGGGATGCTGCACCGCTGGTTCAGCGACGGACTGGTTACCGCAGCGCGCCTCGAGGGGCAGCGGCGCTAGCGGGACCTGAAGATGGCCCGGCGGATGTCGGCCAATGGCGCCTCATCCGTGATGTGGACGCGGGAGCCATCCGCAATGACGCCGAGATTGCGCCATAACGCCGGTAGATCCGGCGCAATCGGCCTGTCCTTCATCTGCGCATACAGCTCGGACAGGACGGGCACGCCCACCGCCGCATCGGCCGTCGCGAATACCCGGTCGATGTCCCAGTCCGCCGTCAGGCCACCGCTGGCGCGCAGCACGGCGCGCATCGCGTCCTGCAGGCCGGCACGATTGTGGGTGCGCCGCCGGATGTCGACATCCGCCAGCAGACAGAACATCGCGCCGCCCCAGTAGGTCCGGCCCCAGGATCGATCCGCATCGAGTCCCCGATCCTGCGGCCCCGGCATGCCACGGGGCATCGAACGCTGCTCTTCGGCGAAGACATCTTCGATGCTGCGGTTGCCAGCCTGGACCCTCGCGACACCTTCGACGTAGACGGCCAGTCCCTCGGACAACCAGGCGTGATCCTCGCCGACATCCGGCAGGGCAAGATGTGTCATCTCGTGTACCAGGACCCAGTCATCCCGCAGTGCCGGGGCGTCGACCCGCGTCCCGACCCGCACCCTGATCGACGGCGCGGGCTGCCCGAAAGTGGTACCGCCTGTCACCCTCGTGCCGGGCTCGGGGGTCACCACGATGCGCACGCCGACGACCGGAAACCCGCCGTAATAGCCTGCGACAATGGCCGCGGAGCGCTGCACCCATTCAGTCAGCAGATCGGCCGCGGGAAACTGTCCGGTCGGGATCAGCACGGTCACCATCGAATGCCCGACGCCGATCTCGTGGCGCTCGAGCGACTCGTGCTGCGCCCGGGCGGCCGGCGGGGCGAGGATCATCATCAGCAGCGGCAGCGCACGCAGCGCCAGCCATGGCGGATGAGGCGGCCTGCTCACCGGTGACGGTGGCGCAGCAGCGCGGGGTTCAGTTCGGCGATGCTGTTGCAGCCGAGGTGCCCCAGCGCGCGGTCGATCTCCGAATGCAGGATCTCGAGCGAGCGCCGGACCCCGGGCTCCCCGCCCGCCGCCAGTCCGTACAGCGTCGCTCTGCCGAGCATCACGGCGTTCGCTCCGAGGGCGAGGGCCTTGATCACGTCGGTGCCGCGCCGGATGCCGCCGTCGAGGAGGATGGTCAGCCGCCCCGCGACGGCCGCGACGATCTCGGGCAACACGTCCATGCCGGAGACGCAGTGGTCCATCTGTCGGCCGCCGTGATTGGTGAGGACGATGCCATCGCAGCCATGGTCGGCGGCGCGCTGCGCATCAGCGACCGACAGCACGCCCTTGATGATCAGCTTGCGCGGCCAGACCCGGCGCAGCCAGGCGACATCATCCCAGGTGATCCGCGCCGAGAAGAGCCTGGGTATGACGGTGCTGCCGCCGATGGCGCTCGCGCCGCCGGGCGGCAGGAAGGGGGCGAGGTTCGCCAGCTGCGGCACGCCCTGGCGCAGCAGCACCTCCCAGACCCATCGTGGGTGACCGAGCAGCGCGAGCCGGTTGCGCCAGGTCGGCACACCGGGACGGATGTAGTTGCGCTTGTCCCACTCGCGCAGCCCGAACACGTTGGCGTCGGTGGTGAACACGAGGGCTTCATAGCCGGCCGCGTCCGCCCGCGCCACGAGGTCCTCGGCGCAGGGACGGTTGTCCGTCACGTACAGCTGCATCCACAGTCGACCGCCCGCCTCCGCGGGCACGCGATCCAGGCGCAGCGAGGACATCGTGCTCAGGCAGAACGGGATGCCGGCCGCCGCCGCGGCCCGCGCCAGCGACCGGTCGCCGTTGGGCTGGAGCACGCCATTGCCGCCGGTCGGACCGATGATGAGCGGCGAGGGGCTCGGCTTGCCGAAAAGCGTGATGTGCAGGTTGCGGTCGGCCGTGTTCACCAGGGTCGAGGGCACGAACTGCAGGGCCTCGAAGGAGGCGCGGTTGTTGCGCAACGCCGCCTCGTCGTCGGAGCCGCCCTCGACGTACTCGAAGACGAATCCGGGCACGCGGCGCATGGCCCGTTCGCGCAGGTCGGCGATGGTTACGGCGCGTTGCAGATCGGGGCCGTGATAGCGGCGGCGGTGCCAGCCCATGGGTGTCCTCGGCATCCGCCGGTTCGTATGGACGAGGTGGAAGGCTAGCAGCTTTGGGCGCGTGATTGAAAGGCAGTGCCCGGTCCTGGAAGGACCGGGTCACCCCCACGAACAGGCCGCGGCGCGGGGATGAAAAAACGGGGAGGACCCGAGCGGTCCTCCCCGTTGATTTCCTCACAAAGGCTCACGCGGGCCGCGGGGCCCGCGCTGGCGATCGAAGGCTAGGGCAGGCTGAACTTGTAGACGCCCTGCAGCGCGAACTCCAGGTTGTTGTTCGCGTAGACCGAGCCACCGTCGTA
>DATJPN010000071.1:0-13829 GCA_035506335.1 Steroidobacteraceae bacterium
TGAAGCTCTTCCCCCGATCGTCGCCGCCGCGAAAGCGGACCAGCGCGAAACGGTCGCGCAGCTCATCGAGCGCGGCGAGAACGTGAACGCGGCCGAGGCCGACGGCACGACCGCGCTGCACTGGGCCGCGTACCACGATGATCTGCCGCTGATCCGGCGGCTGCTGCAGGCGGGCGCGAAGGTCAACGTGGTCAATGATTACGGATCCACGCCCCTGTCCGAAGCCGCCGAACGCGCGGATCCGGAAAGCCTGCGGCTGCTGCTTGCGGCCGGGGCGGACGTCGAATCGCCGAATGCCGACGGGCAGACGGCCCTGATGACCGTGGCACGCACGGACGTCGTGGAGGCGGCGCAGGTGCTCGTGGCGCATGGCGCCAATGTCAACGCCAGCGAGAAGTGGCGCGGCCAGACCGCCCTGATGTGGGCGTGCGCGCAGAGTCGTCCGGCGATGGTGCGGTTCCTGATCGCGCATGGCGCCCTGGTCAATGCACGGTCCACGGTGCGCGAGTGGCCCCGCCGGGTCACGGCCGAGCCGCGGCCGCAGAATCGCCCGCTGGGAGGACTCACCCCGCTGCTGTTCGCGGCACGCGAGGGCTGCGCGGCCTGTGCCGCCGAACTCATCAAGGCCCACGCCGACCTCGAGATGGCCGATCCGGAAGGGATCACGCCGCTGGTCATGTCGATCCTCAACGCCCAGTTCGATACCGCGGCCGTGCTCATCAAGGCGGGTGCGAACGTCAACACCTGGGACATGTGGGGTCGCGCGCCGCTGTATTCGGCCGTGGATTACAACACCACGCCCCGCGGCGGGCGTCCTGATCGACCCTCCTCCGACCGGACCACGGCACTGGATGTCATCGACATGCTGCTCCAACGCGGCGCCAATCCGGACATGCAGCTGAAGCTGTTTCCGCCGTATCGCTCCCTCGGCCAGGATCGCGGCGGCGATGGCATGCTCACCGTGGGCACGACGCCGCTGCTGCGTGCCGCGAAGGCGGGCGACTCCGCCTCGATGCGGCTGCTGCTGGCGCATGGTGCGAAGGCCGATCTGCCGAACTCATTGGGGATCACGCCTCTGATGGCGGCTGCCGGCATCGGCTCCACGACCATCGACATTCGTGCCCGGTTTCGCAATGAACAGAAGTGCATTGCCGCGGCGAAGCTGCTGCTGGCGGCCGGCGTCGACGTGAATGCGACCAACAACAATGGCCAGACCGCATTGCATGGCGCGGCCCAGGCGGGCTGGAACGGTTTCGTGCAGCTGCTGGCCGATCATGGCGCCGCCATCAATGCCAAGGATCACTTCGGCAGCACGCCCCTGGATGTCGCTCAGGGCAAGGTCGGCTTTTCGGGGCGGCCCGGCGTGGGCGGGGGCGGTGAAGTGCACAAAGACACGGCAGCGCTCCTGGCAAAGCTGGCGACCCGGTCCTGAACGATGTCAACCGCGCGGCAAGCTGATCCGTTGGTGGGTTAAGCTGAACGACAATCTGCGTCGAGGGGTATTGCGATGAGCCAGGCCACCGTCAGGAGTCTTCTTGCCGCATCGCTCATCAGCCTTGCAGCCTCCGCCGCCCATGCGGCCGACGCGGCAGCCCCGGTGGCATCGGCGGCATCGGCCGGCGCCCCCGCGGCGCACTGGGTGCAGCGAAAACTCGACTTCACCTACATGGGCTTTACCACCAAGTACACTTGTGATGGCTTGCGAGATGACGTGCGCGAGTTGCTGGTGGCATTGGGAGCGCGCAAGAAGGACCTGCAGATCCACAGCACCGGATGCACCAAGTTGATCGGGCCGGAGCCGTTTCCGGGCGTTTCAGCGACTTTCTGGGTGCTGGTGCCGGTGACGCCGGAGGATGTCGGCAAGGTCGGCGAGGGCGCCGCCGAGGCGACGCAGTGGCAGAACGTCAATCTGCTCACGGTGACCCAGGTTGCCAATGACCAGGGTCAGTGCGAATTGCTGGAGCAGCTGAAGAACGATGCGCTGCGGCTCTTCACCACCCGCAACCTGCATTTCCGCGCCACTTGCGTGCCGCACCAGATCACCCCCGGTGACATCGAATTCACGGTGGAGACGCTGCGTCCGGCGCCCCCGGCCGCCCCGGCCAAGGCGCCTGCCGCGCCGCCTGCCTAGGCCGCAGCGGGCAGGACTTCAGGCGTTGGGCGCCTGATGGGGCCACTGGCTCTTGAATGCCTGTTCGATGAACTGATCCGGGCTTCCCCACCCGCTCTGGAATTCGTGGGCGGGATGCAGCGCCACCGCTTCGGCAGGCGAGAGGCCGCTGGTGAGGGCCTTCACCAGGCGCTGATACACGGTGAAGTACATGGCGCGCAGCAGCTTCAGGTCGCCTAGCGATATCGGCGGTCCGTTGGCCGGGATGATGCGGGTCTGCTCGTTGCATACCTTGATCAGACGGTCGTGGGCGCCAACCAGCCCCGCGATCCAGCCGCCGGTTTGCCAGTCCAGGATCGGCCAGCGATCCGAAGACACGACGCCACCGGCGACCAGCACGTTCGCCTCGCGGAACAACACATACAGGTCCCCGTCGGTGTGCGCCTGGCCGAGGTGTCCATAGTCGGCGTGCTGGGTGCCGAAGCTCAGGGTGCCCGTGTCGTAGGTGGTGACCTTGGGCAGCGCTGCCGCCGGCAAGGGGCCGTAACTGCCGGGACGCCAGTCCACCACGATCCTCTGCGTCAGCCACAGGCGGGTCTTCTCGTGCGCGATGATCTGCGCGCCGGCCTTGCCCAGTCGCAGATTCGAACCGGTCTGCTCGGGATGCCAGTGGGTATTGAACAGGGTGGTGATGCGGCGCGCGCCGCAATCCCGCAAGGCCACGCGCTGCAGCTCGGCCGCATCCGGTTCGGCTCCGCCGTCAACCAGGATCAGTCCGTCGGGTGCGCGCGCGGCGACGATGTTGGCGGCGCCGCCGCTGATCAGCCACAGTCCCGGCGCGAGCTCGGTCGTCGCGTAATGCGTTTCCCGCGACTCGGGTGCGGCGTGGACGCGGCGCGAGAGCACGCTGTCGCACAGTCCTGCGGCACCACTGCCGAGGACGCCCTGCAGGAATCCGCGTCGTGACGTAGCCATCAGCAGCCTACGGCGGCACCTGTGCCGTGATCGTCGGCGTGGGCACACCGGGCCAGGGTGGCAGGTTGGTGTGCTCCTGCTGCGCCCCGAGCTTGCGCAGCACCGCGGCGGTGGCGGTGAAGGGAACGGGCTTCGGTTCGAGGAATCCGGGTTGGTAGCGGCCCATGGCGTAGTCGATGGGCGTGAGCCCCGATCGGGCCTGCGCATCGAGCTTCGCCCCGGCCTGGGCCAGGTAGGTGACCATGTCGCTCCAGCCGCGCAGCGCGGCGCCGTGCAGCGCGCCTTCGCCCGAACGGGTGGTCGCATTCACATTCGCCCCGGCCGCCTGCAGCAACTTCGCCGTTTCGATGGCCTGCGCCTCGGTGCGCGAGCGGCCGCGGGTGGCCGGAACGTTGCGTCCCGCGCCGGCGGCCGCCAGGAAGGGCGTCACGCCGTCCACGTTCGGCAGGTCCACGAGGGCGCCGTGCGCGAGCAGCAGTTTCATGGCCGGGATATCCGCGCCGCGTGTGGCCCGCAGCAGCGGCGTAGCCCCGGTCGTGAACATCTGGTCGCTGTTGCGGTCGAGCACCGCATTGCGCAGCGGCGGCGCCACCATCAGCTGGGCGTTGGGATTGGCGCCGCGGTCGAGCAGCAGCGCGATGATGTCGATGCCCTGGGTCGTGTCGGTGGAAGGCTGGTCGCCATGGGCGCTCGCGGGCACGGTGTTCATGTCGACCGCCACATACAGCGGTGTCTGTCCCCAGGCATCCCAGCCGTGCACATCCGCGCCGTGGCCGATGAGCACCCGGGCGGTGTCCCAGTGCAGGTTCAGCAGCGCGATTTCCAGCGGCGAGACCTTGTCAGGATCCGGGAGGTTCACGTCGGCGCCGGCATCGAGCAGGATCTGCACGCAGGCCACGCAGCCATCGCGCGCCGCGTACAGCAGCGGGGTGAGTCCGCCGCGATGCATGTCCTTGGGCCGCCCCTCGGCGGTGACCTTGCGCTGCCAGTCGTGCACGATCGAGCGGGCATTGACGTCCGCTCCATGCTGGATCAGCAACCGCATCATGTCCGGATGATCCTGGGTGACGGCCCACATCAGCGCGGTCTGTCCGCCCCAGGTCTCGCGGGCCTGCACGTTCGCGCCATGACTCAACAGCAGCCTGGCGGCATCCACTCGCCCGGTACGCGCGACCTCCATCAACGCCGTCTCGCCCTCGGCGTTCGCCGAGTTCACGTCCGCCCCGGCCTTCAGCAGCAGCCCGATGATGGCGGTTTCGCCCTGGCTCGCGGCCTCGAACATGGGCGAGGCGCCGTAGCGGTTGGCCCGTGAAACGTCCGCGCCGGAGGCGATCAGGCGCCGGACCTGCGCGACATCGCCACGGTGCGCGGCCCACAGCAGGGCGGTGCTGCCATCGGCGCTGGGGGCAGTGACGTCGACGCCGGTATCGCCCGGTGCGCCGAGCACCGTGAGGCAGTGGCCCAGCAGCATGACCGCCAGGGACGCCGTCCCGCGCTTCAAGGCCGTGCTCAAGACCTCAGATCTCCGCCAGCATCCCGGTGCTGTTGCCGAGCGCGGGCAGGGTCACGCCGGCGCGGTCGAGCAGCGTCAGCAGCAGGTTCGCATGCGGCGTGTCCTGGGGATAATGCAGGTTCTGATTGCCCTTGATGCGTCCATACCCACGGCCCAGGACCGCCGAGGGCAGCGGGTCGTTGTTGTGCAGGTCGCTGTTGCTCATGTTGCTGCCGAACAGGATGATGGAATGATCGAGCATCGTGCCATCGCCGTCGGGCATGGCCGCGAGGCGCTTGATGAATTTCGCGAACTGCGCCGTGTGCCAGTTCTGGATGCGGACCAGTTTCTCGAGCTTCTCCGGGTCGTTCTGGTGATGCGACAGGGGATGGAAGGCATCCGGGACGTTGACCACGTTGTAGGTGCGCATGGTCACCTCCTTGGCGATCATGAACGAGGCGACCCGCGTGAGATTGGCCTGCCAGGCCAGCGCCATCATCTCGAACATCACCGCGAGTTCATCGCCGAAGGCGTCCGGAATCCCCTGCGGCGCATCCGGCACGTCGATCTTGCTGGCGGCGCTCTGGCTCATCTTCTGCACGCGGTGTTCGATTTCACGCACCGAATCCAGGTAATCGCCCAGCCGGGCGCGATCCGCGGCGCCCAATTCACCGCGCAGCTCGCTGGCGCTTTCCTTGACGAAGTCCAGGAGGCTCCCGGTCTCGGCGTTGATTTCCCGGCGCTCGGCCGTGGTGTCGCCCTGGCCAAACAGCGAATAGAACACCTTGCGAGGGTTGTCCTCCATGGGCAGCGGCTGCGTCGGCGTGCGAAACGCCGTGGTGCTGCCGAAACCGCACCCCACCGCATTGGCGCTGCAGGTCGTGACACCGCCTTCCCCGGCGATTTCGAGGGAGGGCAGGGGCGTGTCCTGGCCGAACCGGCGCGCCGCGAGCTGGTCGGCGGTGACGCCGCGGTCGGGGTTGCCGGCGTGATCCGTCGGGCCCACGCAGGAGAGCCAGGTTCCGGCCATGATGCCGTGCGGATCGGAGCTCTCGCCGCCCTTGTTGCGCAGTCCGGTGACCACCGTCACGTGGCTGCGGAACGGCTCGAGCGGCTTCAGGATGGGCGAGAAGGGGAAGTCGGCGCCGGTCGCGGTGGGCATCCACGCCTTCATCACCGCACCGTGGGGAAAGTAGACGAATCCCATGCGTGGCGCCGGCGCCGCGGCGGTTCCGGCCAGCGCCGTCGCCGCCGGAATCATGGCATCGAGCAGCGGCAGGCCGATGGCGGCGCCCGCGCCGCGCAACACGGTGCGACGCGAAAGGTGCTTGCGGGTCAGGAACATGGCGTCACTCTTGCTGTGCAACCTGGGTTACGAGGGTGGGGTTCGGCGCCATCGCGGGTCGCCGGAACCGGAAGGCGTTGCTGCTGACCACCTGGGTGGCGAGGCAGCTGAAGCGGAAATTCTCGCCGGCGCAGGTGCGCGTGATGGCGCGCACGGTCGGCATGTCGTAGTACGCCACCGAGCGTCCGAGTGCGTAGGTCATCAGGTGCATCGTCAGCGCCTGGACGAACTGGTCCGGATGCGCCAGCAGCGCCTTGCGCAGGTCATCCGGGCCATTGATCTGCGTGCCATCCGGAAGCTTGCCGGAGGCGTCGATGGGGGCCCGGGTCTCGCGATCGATGAGCTGGAACTTGCCGACCGCGTCGAAGTTCTCGAGGGCGAGACCGAGCGGGTCCATCACGCCATGACAGGCGAAGCAGGACGGCTTCGCGCGGTGCGTCACCATGCGCTCACGGATCGACAGGGCCTTCTTGCCGGTCTCGTTCTCCTTCAGCGACGGCACATTCGGCGGGGGCGCGGCCGGGGGCGTGCCCATCAGGCTCTCCAGCACGAACTTGCCGCGCAGCACCGGCGCGGTGCGGGTCGGGTAGGAAGTGAGCATGAGCACGGCGCCCTTGCCCAGCAGGCCATCGCGCGCCGAGCCTGGCAGCGTGACGCGGCGGAAGCGGCTGCCGCGGATGTCGTCGATGCCGTAGAAGCGCGCCAGGCGTTCATTCACGTAGGTGTAGTTCGCCGAGAGCAGGTCGAGCACGCTCGCATCGCTGCGGAAGATGCTGTCGATGAACAGCTGCAGCTCCATGCGGAAGTCCTCGCGCTCGTCGCCCTCGCGGCCGAAGATGCGACTGTCGGGCTCGATCTCCGACAGGCGCGGCACGTTCAGCCACTGGAAGGCGAAGTTCGTGGTCAGGGTCTGCGCGCGCGGATCAGCCAGCATCCGCGACACCTCCCGCGCGAGGCTGGCCGGGTCGTGCAGCTGACCCTGCATGGCCGTGCGCAGCAGCTCATCATCCGGAACCGTGCTCCACAGGAAGAACGACAGCCGCGAGGCCAGATCCAGGTCGCTGACGGGCTGCAGGTCGGCTGTCCGGGTCGCGCCGGCGGTGGCGGGGGGCAGCTCCGCGCGATACAGGAACGCCGGACTGGCGAGAATCGCGGTGACGGCGTAACGGATGCCGGCGTCGAAATCCGCGCCACTGCGCCCGTTCGTGTAGAAGGTCATCAGCCTGCCGATTTCCTTCTCATCGAGCGGGCGGCGATAGGCGCGCTGCGCCAGGGTCGCGATGATGGTTCGCGCGCAGGACGGCTCCTCGGCGGCGCTCGCCGGATGGCACACGAAAATCCTGCGGCGGCTCGCGCTGTCGCTCAGGCCGGTGACGTTGAAGGGACCCTTGATCTCGAAGGAGGCCACGCGCAGCACGCGCTCCTGGCCTCCGGCGGCGTTGAAGTTCTGCAGGCGATCGTCGGACTCGGCGAAGGTGCGGCGCAGGAAGCCGACCGCCACCTCGTGCTGGCCGACCGGGGCCCTGAAGCGGATGTTCTTCAGGCGCTGGTTGATGGCATCGACCGCCGGATCCTGCTTCTGGTCGATGGCCTTCATGTCATCTTCCCCACCGATCGTGGTGCGGTAGATCTCGGCGCCATCGAGGGTGATCACGAGCGTGTTCGCGAACTCCATGTTGTAGACCCACAGGGCCTGGGCCATGTTGGCGATGTTGATGACGTATTCGGCGTCGGCCGGGAAGAAATGCTCGACCTTGAATCCGCCGCGCGTGCCGAGCGGCATGCCTTCGGTGTAGAACTGCTGGGTGCCCGCATTGCGGGCCGCGTACTGGGTGCCGGCGGGCCGCGCCGCCGGGTTCCCCAGGGCGCGCAACGCGACCGTCCGCGCGGCCGAGAGGTACTGGTCGAGGAAGGAGGGGGTCACCTGCAGCGCCGAGGCGACGTTGTCGAAGCCGTCGGCGGTGTCATCCTTGGGCAGCAGCGCGACCGGGTCGACCTCCACGTCCAGCAGGTCCTGTACCGCATTGGCGTATTCCTTGCGATTCAGGCGGTGCAGGGTCACCACCCCCGGATCGGGGTTGTGCAGGGCCGCCGTATCCAGCCGCCCTTCGAGGAAGCCGACGAAGGCGCGCGTCGCGCCAGGGTCCGGCTGGGGCTTGCCCGCCGGAGGCATGAACCGGCCGCGCAGCTTGTTCACCGCCTTCTCGAAGGTCTCGGCATTGCCGCCGATCTGCTCCGGGGTCAGCGTGTCGAAGGCGACGCCGCCCGCCCAGTCCGTGGCGTTGTGGCACGACGTGCAGTAGTGATCGAGGAATGCCCAGTGGCTGTCGGGCGCGGCCGGCGCCGTATCCGCGGCCCGCGCCGCGGGCTGCCCGATCGCCGCGCCACACAAGGCGAGAGCAAGACCTACGCCTGACAGCCCCCCTGCGTGCGCCATGTGTACCTTGTCATCCCGGTTGCGAACCTGCGGGAATGATACCCCTGCGCGCGAGCCGGACCCAAGTGACGGGATCTACCTATGTCAGATGCGTGCCCGGGGGAACGCGCACGACGATGGTGCCGGCCAGCTTGTCGTGCCAGGCCTGCTTGCCGGCATCCAGCGCAATCCAGAAGAACCCGAGGCCGAGTGCGCACAGGGACAGGATGCACCCCAGTGCGCGGACGCTGACCGTGGGCCAGTCGAGCGGTCGCGAGTCCAGTCGCACCACCCGCAGGTCGCAGGCGATCCCACCGATGGTCGTTCCCTTGACCTGCCACATCACGGCGCCATAGACCGCGAGCAGGATGATGCCGAAGCGGCCCGACTCGCCGTGCGGCAGGCCCAGCAGCAGTCTCACCACCACCCAGACCACGATCACATCGATGAACAGCGCGCCCATCCGGATCCAGAATCCGGCGCGCGGCAGCGTGGATGCCGGCACCGGCGCGGGGGCCGCCGCGGCTGCCGGGGCCTGCGGCATCTCCGGGGCGGCGGCCGCGGCCCCGGAGGTTGCCGCGGAGGGTGCCGGACCGCCCGGTGCGCCGCCTGCCGGGGTGCTGTGGCGGATCCGGTTCAGCAGCGTATAGAGCACCGCGCCGTAGCCGATCATGCCCAGCAGGATGTACACCACGAACCCCAGGATGGGCACCAGGTAGGCGAGCATGACGAGCAGGCCGCCCACGATCACCGCCAGCGCGGGATGGGGCGCCGGCTGTCCGGGGCGCAGGCCGAAACAGCGGCCGCCGATCCAGCCGAGGACCGTGGTCTTGCCGAACACGGCGGCGACGAACAGCGCGACCAGCGCGATCGGGATCACGAGCAGGCCCACCAGCGTGATGGCGAGCAGGAACAGCATCAGCGGCGTGAGCATCACGGCGAGGATCGCCGTGATCAGACTCTTGCCCGGATGCTCATTCAGGGTCGCGATGCAGTGCTCGGCGGCATCACGGAACAGCAGCGCGAGCAGGGCGTAGAGGGCGAGGAAGGCGAAGCTGATGCCCCACAGCCACTGCAGGCCGCTCGCGAAAACGAGGGGGCGGCCCCACAGCAGGCCCTGTCCCACCCATTTGCGCAGACCCTCGGCGGTCGCGAGGTGTTCGGGCAGGATACGATCCACACCCTGGTCGACGACCGCCGCGGCATCCTGGTTCACGGTGCCGAGAATGCTGACCACATGGCCGTGGACATGCGCCGCGGGTCCGAGCGTCACATTGCCGAGGACCGCGACGACGTCCTCGCCGATATCGCCGTTGACCGACACGTTGCCCATCACGGCGACGGCGCTGCCCGCCGTCGGGCCCGTCACGGTGGTGTCGCCGAAGACCGAAACCACGTCCTGGCGCGCGGTGCCGTTGTTGGTGGCCGAGCCGAACACGGCGACCACCGAGTCGCGCTGCGCGCCGGCGGCCAGCGTCGAGTCGTGGCCGATCGAAACCAGGTCATTGCCCCGGCGCCGGTAACGGCGCACGCCGAAGCGGGTCCAGCGGCCACCGTTGCCGTCCCAGGAACGGGTGACGTCGAATTCGGTGTCGTCAGCATCCGCGGAGTCGGCCGCGGGGGCGCTGGCGGCCGGTGCTGCCGGCACGGCCGGCGCCGGCGGGGCTGCCGGGACCGCCGGGGCCGCCTGCAAGGCCGTGGCCGTCAGCCCCAGGGTCAACAGCGCGCTCAGGACCAGGGTTCGGGAGGAACAGGTTGTCATGGGATTTGTTTCCATTGCAGCAGCCGGTAGCCGCATGCGACCAGGACCAGCAGCGCCACGTAGGCGGCGATGCACAGCGCGAGGCCCGCGTACCACACCTCATCGGAAAGGTTCCCGGCGACGGTATCGGCAAGCCGGTCGAACACCGAGATCACATCGAGCGTGACGTGCAGCTGCGCGGCCGGCTGCTGCAGCACCGCGGCGGGCCGTTCGATCACCTCACCGAAGGCGAAGGACGTGGTCAGCCGGCCCAGGACCAGCACCGCCGCGGTGAGAGCACCGGTCAAGGCAAACAAGGCCTGCGCCAGCGGCGGCCATTCCAGGACCCGCCGCCGCCACCACGGCACCCGGGCGCGCCGCTCGATGTCCTGCAGCACCCGCGTCTGCAGATCCTGCGGTGCCTTGAACTGCGCGCTACCCGCGAGCACCCGTGTCACGCGCTGCTCCAGTTGCGCGGCATCCTCCGGCTCACGATCCATATCCGACCTCCGGCAGCGGCCCGGCCGGCTGCAGCGGCGCGAGGCCCGGTGTGCGCAGCAGCCCCGCGAGCGCGATCCGTCCGCGCAGGATGTCGGTCTTCACCTTGGCGACCGATATACCGAGGTCCGCGGCGATCTGCTGGTAGGAGCGGTCTTCGAAATGAAACAGCACCAGCGGCAGGCGCTGGGCTGCGGGCAGTCCCGTCAATGCCGCACGCACCCGTTCATCACGCTGCGCGTCGGCGAGGCCCGTGAACACGCCGTCCAGGGCCTCGAGCGCGGAGTGGATTTCGATCTGCGGGTCTTCCGGCTCCGGATCTTCCGCTGCGGATCCGGCCCGGGGCAGCAGCTCCGAAAAGAAGCGCCAGCGGCGCCGGTACCGGTTCAGGTGATTCAGCGACAGGCGCAGGGTCACGGTCTTGAGCCACCCGCCCGCGCCGACCCGTTCGCGCAGGCTGTCGAAATGCTCCCAGGCCTTGAGGAACACGTCCTGGGCGATGTCCTGGGCCGTCGCGTCGCTCGCGGTGAGCCGGCGGGCGGTCGCGAACACCATATCCTGATAGTCACGCATGAACATCGTGAACTCGGTGCGGTCCGGTGGCCTGGGGGGTCTTTGCACGTTGCTGGCATCGTTTAGGCCCAGAACACCGCAGGGCCGGAAAAGTTGCAGCCCACGGCCCCGCGCAACCGCCGGTGGCGGCTGCGCGAGAGCTCCGGTTCGCGGCCGGAGCGCGACAACTAGTGCGTGGCGGGAGCCTCGGGCGGCGGCGTGCCGATCTGCGGCACGTTGATCGGACCGCCGCGCGCGCGCGTCGGATCGCCCATGACCTTGCCGTCGGGGAGCGTCACCGCCACGAACAGGCCGCCCTTGCTGCCATCGCGCAGCGGATTGATGACCACGGTGACCTTGTCGCCGGGCTTCATCTGGGTGGATTTCCAGCCCTGGCGCTTCAGGTTGTTGGGGCTGTTGAGTTCGACCTTCCACAGATCCGAGCCACCCGAATCGTTCGGAACATCGACATCGATGAACGCATGCGGGTTGGTCCACTGGAAATCATGCACGGTGCCCTTCAGGGGCAACTGCTTGCTCTGGTCGAACATGGCAAACGAGTGATGTGCCCCGGCGGCGGCACCATAGACCAGGGCCAGCGCGGCCAGGCAACCGACCATTCCCTGTCTCATTCGCGTAGCTCCGAAGTCGTACGTTCAGCTGCAATGATGACATGTCAAAGGCATGCTTGCCTCAATTCGCTTTATACTCGCCGCCGATCCGGGGCGATGGTCAATCCGCGGTAAGCGAGGATACTCCGATGGGCATGCGTGTGTTATTGGCGGCGACTTCCTTGGGCCTGGTGCTGCAGGCTGCCGGTCCGGGTGCCCGGGCCGCCGACCCGCCGGCCGGCGCCGGTCCACCGGCGGCCTATCCGAAGGGCCACTATTCCGAGCTCAACAGGCTGCCGGACTGGGGTGGCGTGTGGACCTTCAATTTCATGCCGGCGCCCGGCGCCGCGCGGGAGACCCCGCAGCTGCAGGGCAAGTACCTGGAAAGCTACCAGGCCTGGCAGCGGACGGCGGCCGCCAACCACGGGGAGGTGCCGCGCAACGGCTCCTACTGCCGCCCCCCGGGCATGCCCGGCATCATGATGGTCGGCCAGTACCCCATCGAGTTCCTCTTCACCCCGGGCCGGGTCACGGTCCACCACGAAGCGTGGATGCAGCTGCGCAGCATCTGGACCGACGGCCGCAAGCACCCGGATGACTGGGATCCCACCTTTTACGGTCATTCCATCGGTCACTGGGAAGGATCGACGCTGGTCGCCGACACGGTGGGCGTCAAGACCGTCACCGAAATCCGCAACGGCATGCCGCACTCGGATCAGATGCACGTGATCGAGCGCATCCACCTCGCCAAGGACGATCCGGACACCCTCATCGATGAGATGGTGGTGGAGGACCCCCTGGCCCTCGCCAAGCCCTGGCATACCGTCCTCAGCTTCAAGCGCGCCCGGGACCAGGACCTGCTGGAGTTCGTCTGCGCCGAGAATGACCGCAATCCGGTGGATGCCACGGGCCATACCGGCCTGGAATGATGATTTGCAGGCAACTCCTGCAGGTGATGCTGGGGTTCGGGCGCTCCTCCCTGCCGGGACTGCTCTGATCCGGTGTCGGGCCCGGTGCTCGCTTTGATCCGCGCTCACTCGCGCTGAAGTCCGCCCAGGCGCGCGATGCGCGCCAGCGCCGGTGGATGCGAATCGAAGAACTGCGAGTGCAGGGGATCCGGCGTCAGGGTCGAGGCGTTGTCGCGATACAGTTTCACGAGCGCCGAGATCAGGGCGGCCGCGGGCGTATGCCGCGCGGCGAAGGCATCCGCGGCGAACTCATGC
Source organism: Steroidobacteraceae bacterium (assembly GCA_035506335.1). GTDB lineage: Bacteria > Pseudomonadota > Gammaproteobacteria > Steroidobacterales > Steroidobacteraceae > DAIDKA01. Next base: position 12,964 of record DATJPN010000071.1, read on the forward strand.
CGGCGCGACCAGCTCGCGCCCAGCGGCGTCACGAAGAACGTGAAGGCGGGAGCTGCGATCATGAACAGCAGCAGGGCGCCGTGGTTCGATGCACCCGAAAGCCCCAGCCCCGCGTAGAACCAGGGGCGCCCGGCGAGCCACCCGAGCAGCGCGAGGCCCGCCAGGGCGAGCACGGCCGATACCAGCAAGCGCGCGCGGATGTGGTGCAGCTTGAAGTGGCCCAGTTCATGGGCCAGGACGGCCTCGATCTCGCCCGGCTCGAGTGTGCCCATCAGGGTGTCGAAGAACACGATGCGCTTGTTGCGGCCGACCCCGGTGAAGTAGGCGTTGCCATGGGCCGAGCGCCGCGAACCATCGACCACGAACACGCCGCGGGAGGCAAATCCACAGCGCGCCAGCAGGCTCTCGATGCGCACCCGCAGCGCCGCATCGCTGAGCGGGCTGAAGCGGTTGAAGAGCGGGGCGATCAGCGCCGGATAGGCCCAGGTCAGACCCAGCGAGACGCAAAGCCACAGCACCCACACATACAGCCACCACAGCGACCCCGCGTAGCGCATCAGTTCCAGTGCCGCGAGCAGCAGCGGGACGCCGATCAGCAGTCCCAGGCCCAGGCCCTTCAGGCGGTCCACGATGAACAGTGCCGGCGTCGTGCGGTTGAATCCGAACCGCGCCTCGACCTTGAAGGTGCTCCACAGCGACAGCGGCAGGCCGACGAGCGCCACCACCAGCAGCACGCTCAGGATCACGAGCGTGCCATGCCAGGGTTCCCTGGGCACCGCGCGGACCCAGAGCCGGTCCAGGGCGTCGATGCCGCCACCGACGGTGAGGCCCAGCACCAGCAATGCGTCGATGAGCGTGTCGATGCG
>DATJPN010000072.1:0-2898 GCA_035506335.1 Steroidobacteraceae bacterium
TCGGGTCTGGGCGCGCCCCGAGGAAAACGCGAGACCACGCCATGCACGCGTCGACGAGGTGCTGCGGATCGAGGAGGAGGCCGGACTCCATCAGGTGGACGGCTACCTGCAGCTGCGCCCGCGGACCGAGGCGGTCCGCCAGGAACTGCTGCGCTTCCTGCTTGACCGCCGCGCCGAGGGCAAGCGGGTGGTCGGCTACGGCGCCCCCGGCAAGGGCAACACGCTGCTCAACTACTGTGGTATCCGCCGCGACCTGGTCGAATACACGGTCGATCGCAACCCCTACAAGCACGGTCGCTTCACTCCGGGTACACGCATTCCGATCCACGACCCGGTCCTGATCCAAAAGGACCGGCCCGACATCGTGCTCGCGCTGCCCTGGAACCTCGAGACCGAACTGACCGAGCAGCTTTCTTATATCAGCGAGTGGGGCGGCCAACTCGTCTTTCCGCTGCCGACGCTTCATACCGCCGATATTCCTATTTTCGAAAACCACAAACTGCGCACTGCAGGGGTTCTCGATGAGTCGCTGCAAACGGTCAGTCCAGTCGTGTGACCAGCGCGGCCCAACTCCCGGCACTGGCGTCGCGGGACGAGATCACCGACACAGGAAGCGGCCAGTCGATCGCGAGGTCTGGGTCGTTGTACGCGACGGCCAGATCCTCGGCGGGATCGTGCGGAAAATCGATTCGATAGCACACGTCGGCGGTCGCGGTGAGCGCCTGGAAGCCGTGCAGGAAGCCCGGCGGCACATACAAATGCCGAAAGTCGTTGTCGTCGAGCAGAAATGCCTGCTGCTCGCCGAAAGTCGGCGATTCCCTTCGCATGTCGATCAGCACATCATGCACGGCACCGTGCGCACAACGGATCAGCTTTGCCTCGCCGCGCCCCGAGCGTCCGTGCATGCCGCGGATGACTCCCTGCGCCGAACGGGACTGGGAGTCCTGAACGAACGATGCAGAGGTTCCCGGTCGGCCGAGGTAGTCGTCGAAAATCTCCGCGTCGAAGGTGCGGGTGAACAGGCCTCGATCGTCGCGGAACGGCTGCGGGACGAAGACGAGGACGTCCGCGAGGGTGGTCTTCTCGATGCGCATCGGGCAATGCTGTCATGAACGGGTGCAGGGCATGTGGAAAATCCGATATGAGCCGGGTGCTTGATCTCGGAAGGGTGCCTGCGGCCGATTTCTTCCCGCTCGCTGCGGATCCCGTGCGCGCGGATGAGGCATCGCATGCGTTGGCCATGGACTTGTGCCACGCTTGCGGATTAGCGCAATTGGCCGACGACGACACGATCACCGACGAGCCGCGCGGCGTAGAGCCGCAGGCGCTAAAGGATCAGGCTGAGGCCGCCATCGAGCAGGTCGCCGCGGAAGGCTGGTTGCGCGGCGACACAGTGCTTGAGTTCGGCAGCCCGCACGGCGGCACGTGGGTCCCGCTGCTCGCCGACCGGGGATTCACGAGCGTCGCGTCGCGTGCGGACGTGGTGCTGGACTGCTTCGGCATTATGCATGAGCCCGACCAGCGCAGCGCCTTCGAGCGCCGAGCCCAGGTCACGCGCCCTGACGGGGTCCTCCTGCTGCAGTACCATTCGCTCGTCACGATCGTTGACAAAGGTCAGTGGAATGCATTGCGGCACGGGCATTTCGCCTATTACTCGCTGACCACGCTGAAGCGGCTGCTGGGCCGGGTGGGAATGCGGATTGTGACCGCGTGGGAGTTCGACCTGTATGGCGGGACGGTGTTGCTTGCAGCCGTACACGGTGATGCCGCCGAACCCGACGAGTCTGTGCTGCGCATCCTCGCGGCGGAGGATGCGCTGGGCGTGACCGATCCGACTGCGGTCGGTGGACTCCAACACAGCGCCGATCGGCACATCGAATCCCTGCGGAGCTGGCTGCAGGAGGAGGCGCGAGTCGGCCGCACCGTCCTCGCTTACGGCGCCGCGTCGCGGGCGGTGGCCCTCTTCAGCCGTGCCGGAATCGATTCCCGGTTGCTGGCGGCGATCGCCGACGCCTCGCCCGCCAAGCAAGGCAGGCGGATGCCGGGGACCGACATCCCGATCGTGACACCTGATGAACTCCTTACGGCGAAACCCGATCGGGTGCTCTTGACGCTTCCCGATCTTCTGCCTGAGGTCAGCGGGCGATTTCCCGAGCTCGACGGTCGTTGGAAAGTTGACGGGCAGTGATTGGCACCGGGTCGAAGAAGGACTGTCCGCGTGAATGAGTTGGCGTCGGGGGCCGAGGAGTTCGGGGCTGCGGCAGGGCGGCTGGCCGGCCGGATCGCTGTCGTGACTGGTGCATCGAGCGGGATTGGCCAGGCCATCGCACTGCGGCTGGTAGCCGAAGGTGCGACGGTGAACGCAGTAGGCCGCAATAATGTTGGGCTCGACCACCTGTTGGCGTCCGCGATCGCCGGCGGCGGACCCGGAAGGATCATTCCTGCGCGCGTGGACCTCACCGATTGCAACGCCCGCAGGGCCTTCGTGGCAGGCCTGTCCGCCGGTCCGAGAGTGGATCTGCTTGTCCACTCGGCAGGTGTTTACAGCCGGGGAGACCATGTTGAGGCGCCGATCCGCGACCTAGACGTCCTGTATGCGTCCAACGTGCGCGCGCCGTATGCGCTCACTCAGGAGCTGCTGCCGGTGCTGCGTGCAGGCGGTGGTGACATCGTCGTTCTGAACTCGACGCAGGGTATCGGGGCGGCCGCCGGTGTCGGCCAATACGCGGCCACCCAGCACGCGATGCGAGCGGTCATGGACAGCCTGCGCCAGGAGGTGAATGCGGACGGAATCCGGGTGTGCAGTATCTACCTGGGCCGCACGGCGACCCCGCGCCAGGAGGCCATCTTCGCCAACGAGGGACGGCCGTATGTGCCCGAGTTGCTCGTCCAGCCGGA
>DATJPN010000073.1:0-22568 GCA_035506335.1 Steroidobacteraceae bacterium
CAAGGTGCCGCGGTTGATGCCGAGAATGCCGGCGGCCCGCACCTGGTTGCCCTCGGTGTAGTCGAGCACGGCCTTCAGCAGCGGCTCCTCGACCTCACGCAGCACCAGGTCATAGAGATGCGCCGGCCGGTGGCCATTGAGGCTGGCAAAGTAGTCAACGAGGGCCCGTTCCGTGTGGGTGCGCAGGGGGAGTTCCCTGCCGTTGGATTTGGCCGCGGTGTCCCTGCGGGTCCGGCCATTCTTCCTGATTACCATGTGCGCTCCCCAACCGCGTCCGACTTGCCGGCGGGGTCCGATCAGCTTCGGCCCACCCGTCAAAGTGACTCTCAGCCAGATCGAACTGTTCGACCGTGTTCCCTGCAGCCAGCAATGCTCGTCGGACACTCTCCGGGGCGGAGAGCCGGTCGCAGTACCAGCTCAAATGTTTGCGTGCGATCCGGACTCCCGATGTCTCGCCGTAGAAGTCGTACAGGTCGTCCAGATGCTCGAGAATAATATCACGCAGCTGGTGCGGCGCCAGTGCATCGGGCGCGGTCCCGCCGGCGAGCAGGGCGTTGACATCGCGAAAAATCCACGGTGCTCCGTGGCTCGCGCGACCGATCATTACTCCGTCGGCGCCCGTGTGCGCAAGTACCGCCTGCGCCTTCTGCGGTGAATCGATGTCACCATTGGCGAACACCGGAATGCGCACCGCCGACTTGATGTTCCGGATGGTGTCGTACTCGGCCGCGCCCCCGAAGCGGTCGGCCCGGGTGCGCCCGTGCACCGCAAGCGACTGAATGCCGTGACTTTCTGCCAGCCGTGCAATTCGCACGCCATTGATCGTCTCGCGGTCCCAGCCGGTGCGGATCTTGAGCGTCACGGGCACGCTGACCGCGCGCACCACCGCATCGAGGATGGCGGCGACCAAGGGCTCATCGCGCAGCAGCGCGGAGCCGCAGGAGCGGCCGCACACCTTCCGGGCCGGACATCCCATGTTGATGTCGATGATCTGCGCGCCCATGTCAACATTGAGTTGCGCGGCCTGCGCGATGGCCGCGGGTTCGGCGCCCGCGAGCTGCACCACCCGCGGCTCCGGTTCACCGGTGTGATCGAGCCGATGCCTGGACTTGCGGGTGTGCCACAGGCTCGTGTCGCTGGTCAGCATTTCCGAGGCGGCGAGGCCCGCCCCGAGCTTGCGCGCCAGGATGCGGAACGGGCGGTCCGTGACGCCCGCCATGGGGGCCAGCACGGCGCGTGCCGGCAGCTGCCAGGGACCGATTCTCATCAGTGGCTGACCGGATCGTTGGCGCAGGTCACGATGTGATCGTGGCCGGCCATGCACGCGTCGATCTCGAAGCCCGTGGCGGCCTGGCCCGGATCCTGGAATGCCACTTGCACATCGACGCGCTGCCCGGGCGCCATGAGACTGACCTGCGGCGCGCCCCGTCCCAGGTACTCCGCGGGGTTCAGGTCCCGGGCCGCCACGCGATTGCCGAAGCGGTCCTGCATCACCACACGCAACAGGGGCAGCGGTTGATCGCGCGCGGCGCGGTTGCTGATGCTGGCCCGCACCACCAGCGCGTTTGCCGCACCGCCGTCGGTGGCGGCGCCCAGTTGCCGGATGTCGTACTTCGCGACATCCCAGCGCGGTTCCAGCGGTAGGCCCAGCCCCTCGTAGACGGCGGTGAGCGGCCGGCGCAGCGCGGCGATGTCGACCAGCTCATTGCGGTAGTGGTGCACGACCTGCGCGACCAGAGCCAGGACCAGCACCACCGCGGCGGCGTACCGCGGCCATGGTGTCACGCGTCCCGGCGTGGGTTCCACCTCCGGCAGCTCCACCGCCGGCTCCGGTTCGATGCCCGGGTCGATGTACTGATCGGCCTCCAGCGCCGCGGGGATCTCCCGGCCGCCGTCCGTGGCAGCGTCGGTCGCCGTTTCCTCGACTTGCGCCGGCGCATGCGGGCGGGTCGGGTCATCAAGCGGCGGGGGCTCGGGCGCGAGCTCGAAGTCCAGGCTTCCCGCGGCGGATTCGTCACTGACCAGGATGATGGATTCGAAGGTGCCGGTGCGCTCGTCCGTGGCCGGCTCGATGAAGACCTCGTTGATGTTGGTCGACGCCGGATTGAACTCCAGCGCCGCATCCGCCTCGCCGTCATCCGTTGCGGGTGCGGGTGGCGGCGGCAGCGGCTCCGGCTCCGGCTCGGGCGGGCGCGGCACGACCGCGACCGGCGTGCCGGTGGCCGCCGGCTCGTCCGCCAGGGTCGCCAGGGCGTTGAACACGTTGTGGCAGCGCCCGCAGCGCACGTAGCCCTGCGCGGCGCGCAAATCGGTCGCGGTGACCGTCAGGCGCAGGCTGCACTTGGAGCAGACGGTGAACATACCTTTTCGGTTCAGCCTCGAGCGTTCCGACCCGCTACCCGCGGCGTACGGCATGCAATGCGACCCACCCCTCGCGCACCGCGATGCGTGAGGTATCAAACCATGCGTCGCAGGCCGCTGTCACCTCCGCCTCCTGGTGCTGCATGATCCCGGAAAGCACCGCCTCACCGCCTGGGCGCACCAGCATCGCGAAGCATTCGGCCAGGTCGCAGAGCGTTCCGGAGAGGATGTTCGCCAGCAGCAGGTCGACGCCGCGTGGCAACGCGGCGACGTCGCAGGTCACCAGGGCCGACGCGACGCCATTCGCGCGGGCGTTCTCGGTCGTGGCGAGCAGCGCCTGCGGGTCGATGTCGTGGCACCATGCGCCTCGGGCGCCGAGTTTCAGCGCCGCGATGGCGAGAATCCCCGAGCCGCATCCGAAATCGATGACGCGCTCGCCGACCGGGGCATGGGCGTCGAGCCATTCCAGGCACATCGCAGTCGTGGCGTGGGTGCCCGTCCCGAAGGCGAGGCCGGGATCCAGGAGCACCACGACCGCGGACGGATCGTCCACGACTTCGTGCCGCGGGCACACCCACAGGCGCGTCCCGAAACGCATGGCGTGAAAATCCCTGAGCCATTCGCGTTCCCAGTGGCGATCCTCGATCATCCGGGGCCGGATGCGCGCCGGATCGATGCCGAGCTGCCGCGCCAGCGAGGCCACGACGCGCTCGCGGTCCGTGTCGGCGGCAAACAGCGCCTGCAGCCGGGTGGCGGGCCACAGACGTATCTCCCCGGGCGCGGGCTCCAGCACCGCATCGTCGCGGCTGTCCGTCAGGGTGACCGACAGCGCGCCGCTGTCGAACGTCGCCTCTTCGGCGAGGTCCGCGGCGATGCCCGCCAGCTCGAGGGTCAATTCGAGAAACGGCATGAACGCCGGTGTCGGGCGCGGCGCTGCGACTCTCAGCGCACGCCGAGGCGCCGCTCCAGGTAGTGGATGTCCTGGCCGCCGGCGCCGAAGGCCTGGTGGCTGAAGATCTCCTGGTGCAGCGCGATGTTGGTCTTGATGCCCTCGATGACCATTTCGCCGAGCGCGTTCTTCATGCGCGCGATGGCCGCCTCACGCGTCTCCGCATGCGTGATGACCTTGCCGATCAGGGAGTCGTAGTTCGGCGGCACGTTGTAGCCGGAGTACACGTGGCTGTCGATGCGCACGCCCGGGCCGCCGGGCGGGTGCCACAGGCGGATCGGTCCCGGGGAAGGCATGAACGTCTTCGCATCCTCGGCGTTGATCCGGCACTCGATGGCGTGGCCGCGGATCTGCACGTCGCCCTGGGTGTAGGGCAGCGGCTCGCCGGCGGCGATCAGCAGCTGTGCCTTCACCAGGTCGATGCCGGTGATCGCCTCCGTGACGGGGTGCTCGACCTGGATGCGGGTGTTCATTTCGATGAAATAGAACTCGCCGTCCTGGTAGAGGAACTCGAGCGTGCCGGCGCTGCGATAGCCGACCGCGCTCACCGCGTCGATGCACCGCTCGCCCATGATCTTGCGCTGCCGGGCGGTGATGCCGGGGGCCGGGGCCTCCTCGATGACCTTCTGGTGCCGGCGCTGCATCGAGCAGTCGCGCTCGCCGAGATGGATCACGTTGCCGTGGCCGTCGGCGAGGATCTGGAACTCGATGTGCCGCGGCCGCTCCAGGAACTTCTCCATGTAGACCTGGTCGTTGCCGAACGCCGCGAGTGCCTCGGCCTTCGTGATGTTGATGGCATTGAGGAGCGAGGCCTCGGTGTGCACCACGCGCATGCCGCGTCCGCCGCCGCCCCCGGAGGCCTTGATGATCACCGGGTAGCCGATGTCGCGCGCGATGCGCAGGTTCTCTTCGGGCGCGGGGCCGAGGGGCCCGTCCGACCCGGGCACGCAGGGCACGCCATGGCCCTTCATCACGCGGATGGCCGAGACCTTGTCGCCCATCGTGCGGATGGTCTCGGCTTTCGGGCCGACGAAGACGAAACCGCTCTTCTCGACGCGTTCGGCGAAATCGGCGTTCTCGGAGAGGAAGCCGTAGCCGGGGTGGATGGCGCCCGAATCGGTCACCTCGGCCGCGCTGATGATCGCGGGCATGTTCAGGTAGCTCAGCTGCGAGGACGGCGGCCCGATGCACACGCTTTCGTCCGCGAGCAGCACGTGCTTCAGGCTGTAGTCCGCCGTGGAGTGCACCGCGACCGTCCGGATGCCCAGCTCCTTGCAGGCGCGCAGGATGCGCAGCGCGATTTCGCCGCGATTGGCGATGACGAGTTTTTCGAGCATGGGGATTATTCGATGACGAACAGCGGCTGGCCGAATTCAACCGGATCGCCGTTCTGGGCCATGATGGAGCTGACCTTGCCGCTCTTGTCGGCCTCGATCTGGTTCATCATCTTCATGGCCTCGATGATGCACAGCACCTGGCCGACCTTGACCTCATCGCCGATTTCCACGAAGGCCTTTGCGCCCGGGGTCGGCGCCGAATAGAACGTGCCGACCATCGGCGCCGTGACCACGTGTTCGTTGGCGCGCGGCTTGGCCGCGACCGCCTCGGCCGGCGCCGCCGGCGCGGGCGCCGCTGGCGCTGCGATCATGGCCGGCGCGGGGGCGTAGGCGCCGGTCGGCATGCGGCTGATCCGCACCGACTCTTCGCCTTCCTTGATCTCGATTTCCGCGATTCCGGATTCCTCCAGAAGCTCGATCAGCTTTTTGACCTTGCGAATATCCATGCCGAGAGTGCTCCCCTGAAAATTGTCTTCGTGTTGTGGTCCGCGATCTACGGGCGGCCGGCCGGCCTGTGCGCCAGGAGCCTCGCGACGGCGCGCACCGCGAGCTCGTAGCCCTGGGCACCGAGCCCGACGATCGAGCCCACCGCGATGTCCGAGAAATAGGACTGGCGGCGGAAGGCCTCGCGGGCGTGGACGTTGCTCAGGTGTACTTCCAGGAAAGGCAGTCGCACCGCAACAATGGCGTCACGCAACGCGACGCTGGTATGCGTGAAGGCGCCGGGATTGAGGATCAGGAACTGCGTGGCGTCACGGCCCGCCAGGTGGATCCGTCCGATCAGCTCGTGCTCGGCATTGCTCTGGAAGGCGGTGAGTTCATGGCCGCACTCCACGGCGACCGCCGCGGCGCGGGCTTCGATGTCGGCGAGAGTGTCGGCGCCGTAGATCTCCGGCTCCCGGGTGCCGAGAAGGTTCAGGTTCGGGCCATTGACCAGGAGTATTCGCGCCATAGGGCTTGAGGGAGCCGTCCAGGAAAACCAAAGCGCGGCGAATTTACCCTAAGTTGCAGGCGTTTGGGTACCTTTACCGGTGAATTTGCGCAAGATCACGACTTTGAGCCCGTGGCGCCAGTGGCGCCTGCGGGCTGTTGCGCATGCGCGATGGCGAGGCTGCGCAGGCCCGTGGAGACCGCGCCACGCGCGTCGGCCAGCGTGCGCCGGCCGGCATCGACCGCGGTCAGTTCCCCGAGAATCAGCCGTGCTTCATCGGCGTGCAGTTCACCGACCTTGACGGCGAGGATATCGCCGCGGGCATCGGCGAAAACCGTGAAGGGGAAGGCCGTGTCCATCCCGAAGGCCGTCACCGCCGCGAGGCCATCCTTCTCGCCCATCAGGAGCGCGTAGGTGATGCCTCGGGCCTGTGCGTACCGCAGCACGTCTTTCTGGAAGTCCACCGCGACGCCGACGATGCGGACGCGGTTGCCCTGCTCCTCGTGCAGGGCCTGCAGCAGCGGAATCTCGCGCTGGCACGGTTCACACCATGTCGCCCAGAAATTCAGCACCAGTGCACGTCCGCGGTATTCGGCCAGATGGTGCACGGTGCCGTTGCCATCGGGCAGCGCGACATCGCCAGGCACGGTCAACACGGCTCGGCGGGTGCTCGTGGTCTGGGTCGGGACGTTCGGCGCCGAGGCCGGCGCCGAGGAGAGCGGGCCCGAGGAGAGCGGGCCCGAGGCGAGCGGCGCGGGGGCGCTGCTCTGCCGGGATGGCAGCGGATGGTCGTGGAACACGAGGTGATAGATCAGGAGCCCGGCCGGCCCGGCTCCCGCCACCAGCACCACGCCGAGTATGGCGCGCCCGACCGGTGTCATGTGGCGCCCACGGCCTTCGCGCTGAGTGCGGCGAATTCCGGCGCCTTCATGAACCCGACCACCCGATAGGGCGCCCGCTCGTGGCCGTCGCTGCCATAGAAGGCGATGGTCGGCGGTCCGAAGATTCCAAATCGTTTCAGCAGGGCCTGGTCATCCGCGTCATTTGCCGTCACATTGGCGCGCAGCAGCACCACATCCTTCAGTGTCGCCCGAACCGCCGGATCGGTGAAGGTGTACTTCTCCATTTCCCGGCATGACACGCACCAGTCCGCGTAGAAGTCGAGCATGACCGCGTGGCCGCCGGCCTGCGCCTGGGAGACGGCCCGGTCGAGGTCGCCGGATGACTTGATCGTGCGGAACGTCAACTCCTCGTGATGCCCGCCCCAGGCGGGAATCGGCGCCAGCGGATCGACACTGCCCAACCCGGCGCCCGCGAGCAGCGCCAGCGTATAGCCACCCGCGGCCACCGCCGCGGTGCGCACCAGGATCGGCAGGCGGCGGATGCCGCGCGCGCCGCTCCACAGCAGCCAGGCCGCCGTCGCCGCCGGTACCGCCCACAGCAGCAGCGTCGCGCGCGCCGGGGTGACGCGCATCAGCATCCACGCGGCCACCGCCAGCATCATCACGCCGAAGAGCTGCTTGACCGTATTCATCCACGGCCCGGCCTTCGGCAGCAGCTTGCCGGCCGAGGCGCCCACCGCCAGCAGCGGCGCGCCCATTCCGAGGCTCATCGCGAACAGGGCCGCGGCGCCGCGCACCATGTTGCCACTTTGCCCGATCACGGCCAGGGTGGCGACGAGCGGCGGCGCCACGCAGGTCGTGACGATCAGCGCCGAAAGCGCGCCCATGACGGCCACACCGCCGAAACTGCCGGCGGTCTGGCGATTGCTCGCCGCGCTCAGGCGCGTCTGGATCGCGGCGGGCATCTGCAGCGTGAAGAGTCCTATCATCGACGCCGCCAGCACCACGAACAATGCGGCGAACAGCACGATGATCCAGGTCTGCTGGAACAGGGCCTGGACGTGGCTGCCGGCGGCCGCCACGGCGATGCCGGCGAGGGTGTAGGTACAGGCCATTCCCAATACGTAGGTGAGCGAGAGCAGGAAGGCGCGCGTCGTGGTCACGTTGGCGCCGTGGCCCGCGATGATGCCGGAGAGAATGGGCACCATCGGCAGCACGCAGGGCGTGAAGGCCAGCAGCAGTCCGAGGCCGAAGAAGGTGCCGAGCACCAGCAGCAGATTGCCGGTCCGGATCAGCGCCGCGAGGCGGTCCTGCTCCGAGACGAAGCCGCCGGCGCCGGTGGCGCCCGGGGGCTCGGCCGCTCCCGCGCCCGTACTGCCGGTGGCGGCGCCGGGTGGCAGCGTCACCGTCAGAGTCCGCGTGGTGGGCGGGTAGCAGAGCCCGACCTCGGCGCAGCCCTGGTAGGTCACATCGACCGCCATGTTCAATGCGGCGCCGGCGGGCCGGCTGACCGGCAGCGTGGCGCTCAGGGAGTGGTGGTAGATCTGCTGCGCACCGAAGTACTCGTCGCTGTGCGGCTCGCCTTCCGGCAGCACGAGGCTGCCCGGCGTCACCGCGCCGTCGGCCTTCACATGAATGCGGTTGCGGTACAGGTAGCAGCCGTCGGCGATCTTCCAGTCGATGCGGACGCTGTCCGGGCTGGCGGCCGTCGCGCTGACCTGGAAGGCCTGGTCGGCGGGGAAGGGCTGGTGGTTGCAGTCATGCGCCGCACCCAGCACGGCGCTCGCCGCCTTGGAGGTGAGCGGGCCGGCATCGGCCGAGCGGGTGACCGCGGCGGCGGCGGAATTCTGGGCCTGAACGGGGGCCGGCAGCAGGGCCGCCGGCGACATGACCAGCAGGCCGATCGCCAGGATCCGGCGCAGGGTGGGGACTGAGGAGGTCATGGTCGGTGCACACTCGGGAGGTTGGGGTCTGCTACATCTTCCGGCGCGGCGAGCCAGGCCAGGTACGGGCGTGAGCCGGCCACCACCGGAATGGCGATAATCTCTGGCATTTCATATGGATGTAGTGTCTTAAGCCGCATTTCGAGAGCCTGGTAGCGGGACGGCGTGGTCTTGATCACCAGCAGCTGTTCGAGTTCCTCGCACAGCTGCCCCTGCCATCGGTAAACGGAGCCGACCTGGGGCAGGCGGTTGACGCAGCCGGCCAGTCCCTCCTTGACCAGAACCCGTGCAATATCAAGGGCCACCGACTCCTCGGGGCAGGTGCACAGCACCAGGATGGCAGGGTGGTCCGCAAAGGCTGGCAAGCTCACAAGAATACTCTCGGGGGGACCCGGCGGCCAAAAAAAACGTTTCGGCCGACTTGAATTCTGGCGGTTCCAACCTATCATTAGCAGCCAACAGGGCCGAGTGCTAACACGTGCCCTGTCCTAATCCCAATCAATTTAAGTCAAATAGCTTCTCAAGGAGCGATATCCATGAAGATCCGTCCTCTTCATGACCGCGTCATCGTGAAACGTCTGGAGGAAGAGCGCACTTCTCCGGGCGGCATCGTGATCCCCGATTCCGCGGCCGAAAAGCCGGTTCAGGGAAAGATCCTAGCGGTCGGCAAAGGCAAGATTCTGGAGGACGGCACCGTCCGTCCGCTGGACGTCAAGGTCGGCGACAAGATCCTGTTCGGCAAGTACAGCGGAACAGAGGTCAAGATCGACGGCGAAGAACTCGTGGTCATGCGTGAAGAAGACGTCATGGCCATTTTCGAAGCCAAGTAAGGATCAAAGATCATGGCAGCTAAAGAAGTTCGCTTCAGCGATGACTCACGTCAACGCATGTTCAAGGGTGTCAACATCCTTGCCAACGCCGTCAAGGCGACTCTGGGCCCGAAGGGCCGCAACGCGGTGCTCGAGAAGAGCTTTGGCGCCCCGACCGTCACCAAGGACGGCGTCTCGGTCGCCAAGGAAATCGAACTGAAGGACAAGTTCGAGAACATGGGCGCGCAGATGGTCAAGGAAGTGGCGTCCAACACCTCCGATGAGGCCGGCGACGGCACCACCACCGCGACCGTGCTGGCCCAGGCCATCATCCGCGAAGGCCTGAAGGCCGTGTCCTCCGGCCGCAACCCGATGGACATCAAGCGCGGCATCGACAAGGCCGTCGTCGTGGCCGTCGAGGAGCTGCGCAAGCTCTCCAAGCCCTGCAAGGACCCGAAGGCGATCGCCCAGGTCGGCACGATCTCCGCGAATTCGGACGAGTCGATCGGCAAGACCATCGCCGATGCGATGGAAAAGGTCGGTAAGGAAGGCGTGATCACCGTCGAGGAAGGTTCCGGCCTCGACAACGAGCTGGACGTGGTCGAAGGCATGCAGTTCGATCGCGGCTACCTCTCGCCGTATTTCATCAACACCCAGGCGAACCAGACGGCCGAGCTCGAGAAGCCGTACATCCTGCTGGTGGACAAGAAGATCTCGAACATCCGCGAGATGCTGCCGTTGCTGGAGGCCGTGGCCAAGGCCGGCCGTCCGCTGCTGGTCGTCGCCGAGGATGTCGAGGGCGAGGCCCTCGCGACCCTGGTCGTCAACAACATCCGTGGCATCCTGAAGGTCGTTGCCGTGAAGGCTCCGGGCTTCGGCGACCGCCGCAAGGCCATGCTGCAGGACATCGCGGTCCTCACCGGTGGCACCGTGATTTCCGACGAAGTGGGCCTGGCGCTCGAGAAGGCCACCGTGAACGACCTGGGCGAAGCCAAGCGCCTGGTCGTGGAGAAGGAAAACACCACCATCATCGACGGCGCCGGCAAGGCGTCCGAGATCAAGGGGCGCGTGGAATCGATCCGGCAGCAGATCGAGGAAGCCACTTCCGACTACGACAAGGAAAAGCTGCAGGAGCGCGTGGCGAAGCTCTCCGGCGGCGTCGCGGTCATCAAGGTCGGTGCCGCTACCGAAGTCGAGATGAAGGAAAAGAAGGCGCGCGTCGAAGACGCCCTGCACGCCACGCGTGCGGCGGTCGAAGAGGGCGTCGTGCCGGGCGGCGGTGTCGCGCTGGTGCGCGCGCAGAAGGCGCTGGTGAACCTCGAAGGCGCCAACGAGGACCAGACCATCGGCATCCGCATCCTGGCCCGCGCGATCGAGGAGCCGCTGCGGCAGATCGTGGAGAACGCCGGCGAAGATGCCGCCGTGATCCTGAACCGCGTGAAGGAAGGCAAGGGCAGCTTTGGCTACAACGCTGCGACCGGCGTGTTCGGCGACATGATCGACGCCGGCATCCTGGATCCGACCAAGGTCACGCGCCTCGCGCTGCAGAACTCGGCTTCGGTGTCGGGCCTGCTGCTGACCACCGAGGTCATGATCGCCGAGGCTCCGAAGGACGATGACCATGGCCATGCGATGCCTCCGGGCGGCGGCATGGGCGGCATGGACATGTAGATGTCTTAATGAGACAGGGCATGCGCAATCCGTAATATACGGTGGGTATGCTTACCGAATGGACGGGTCGCAAGCGCAAGCTTGCGGCCCATCCGTGAAAGACGCGGATCAAGACCCCCCATTTCCGCGCAACATTCAAACCCCGCTTCGGCGGGGTTTTTTTTTATGCCGCGCCGGACGGGCCGGGTTTTGACCCCCGATCATCCCAAGGCTTATCGTGCGCGCCGCATGGGCACTTCCCTGATCAACGTGCCGGCGGCGGCATCGGCGGCCGTGCGCGAGTCCGCGCCGCGGGTCGCCGCCGCGAGCTCCTTCGTGGCCGAGGCCTGCGAGCGCGACCCGTCGCTGCTCGCCTCGCTCGTCGACCGCGGTGACCTGGAAAGCGCGGCCGCGGCCGATGCGGTGGGCTTCTTCGAGGCCCGCGCGCCCTCGTGGCCGCCCGGCGCGCAACCGGACGAAGCCGAGGTGATGGCGGCCCTGCGGCGCTGGCGGGTGCGGGAAATGGTGCGCCTCGCCTGGCGCGACCTGGCCGGGTTCGCGACCATCACCCAGATCCTGCAGGAGCAGTC
Organism: Steroidobacteraceae bacterium; assembly: GCA_035506335.1. Lineage (GTDB taxonomy): Bacteria > Pseudomonadota > Gammaproteobacteria > Steroidobacterales > Steroidobacteraceae > DAIDKA01. The sequence continues at coordinate 11,413 of DATJPN010000073.1, forward strand.
GGCGTTCGCGCACAGTGCCATCCGCCAGGGGCTGCGGCACGCCCAGAGGCTGCTCACGCCGCGCCATGGCGTGCCGCGCTCGGCAACCGGCGCCGCCCAGGAACTCATCGTCGTGGGCATGGGTAAGCTCGGCGGCGGGGAGCTCAATTTCTCCTCGGACGTCGACCTCGTGTTCCTGTTCGCCGAACATGGCGAGACCGACGGCCCAAGGCCGCTGGCCAACGAGGACTTCTTCACGCGCCTCGGACAGCTGCTGATCCGGCTGCTCGAGGCCCGCACTGCCGAGGGCTACCTGTTCCGGGTCGACATGAGGCTGCGGCCCTTCGGCGACAGCGGTGCGCTGGTGGCCAGTTTCGGCGCCTTCGAAGACTACCTGCAGGGACAGGGCCGGGACTGGGAGCGCTACGCCTGGGTGAAGGCGCGACCGATGACGGGCGAGGCCGAATATGCCCGCATCTACGAGAGCGCCGTGCGGCCCTTCGTCTACCGGCGCTACCTCGACTACGGTGTATTCGAAAGCCTGCGTGAAATGAAGGCGATGATCGAGCGCGAGGTGGAACGCGGCGAGCTCGCCGGCAACATCAAGCTCGGGCCGGGTGGCATCCGCGAGATCGAGTTCCTGGCGCAGTCGCTGCAGCTGATCCGGGGCGGACGCGAACCGTGGCTGCGGACGCCCTCGCTGTTGAAGGTGCTGCCGCTGCTGGACCGCGCCCGGCTGCTGCCGCCGGGCGCGGCGGCCCAGCTGCAGCACGCGTATGAATTCCTGCGGCGGATCGAGAACCGCCTGCAGGAGCGCGCCGACGAACAGACCCACACCCTGCCGGTGCAGCCGGCGGCACAGGCGCTCCTTGCCCAGGCGATGCGGCTGCCCGACTGGCCGGCGCTGCAGCGGGAGCTGGACGCACACCGTGAGTGCGTCAGCCGGCACTTCCGCGCGGTGGTGTTCGGCGCCGCGGCGCCGGCGACGGCGGGCGTCGCGATGGACCTCGAGTCACCCGCGAGCAGCGATGGTGGCAGGGCCCTGGCGGGGTCGCTGGCCCGGCTCGGCTGGTCCGCCGATCCCCTGCCGGCGGCCCAGCGGCTGTCACACCTGCACGGCGCGGGGTTCGTGCGGCGCCTGGATGCGGCGGGGCGCCGGCGCCTGCAGGCGTTGCTTCCCCAGCTGCTCTCGCTGATCGCCGGCGTGTCCGATCCTGACGCCACTCTCGAGCGGGTGCTGCGGATCATCGAAGCCATCGGCAAGCGCTCGGCGTACTACGCCTTGTTGAACGAGCGCCCGGACGCACGGGCGCGGCTGGTCGAGATCTGCCGCTACGGCGACTTCCTGGTGCGGCAGCTCGCCGCCAATCCGCTGCTGCTCGATGAGCTCATCGACGAGCGCCTGTTCGACGTCCTGCCCGGGCGCGAGCAGCTGACGCAGGAACTGGCCCTTCAGGTCGATCCGCTGCAGGAGCAGGATCCGGAACGCCAGGTCGAGGCCTTGCGGCACTTCCAGCAGGCGGCCGTGTTCCGCGTGGCGGTGGCGGACCTGACCGGGCGCCTGCCGCTGATGCAGGTCAGCGACCGGCTCACCGAAATCGCCGAGCTCATCATCGAGCGGGTCATCGAGCTGTCGATGCACCAGATCTGCGCGAAATGGGGCGTGCCCATGTGCGGCCACGCAGCGCAGCGGCGCCCCGTGGCCATCTGCGTGATCGGCTACGGCAAGCTCGGCGGCCGGGAGCTCGGCTATGGTTCGGACCTGGACCTGGTCTTCCTGCATGACTCGGAAGGGGAGCACCAGTACACCGAGGGCGCCGCGAACGCGGACGGCAGCATCGACAACCAGCTGTTCTTCGTGCGCCTCGCGCAGCGCATCCTGCACCTGCTGACGATGCACTCGGCTGCCGGGCGGCTCTACGAGGTCGACGTGCGGCTGCGTCCGAGCGGCAAGGGGGGCCTGCTGGTCACGAGCCTCGCGGCGTTCACCGAGTACCAGAAGCGCGAGGCCTGGACCTGGGAGCACCAGGCACTGCTGCATGCGCGCGCCGTGGCCGGTGATCCGGGACTGCGCGCGCGTTTCGAGGCGGTGCGCACCGAGGTGCTGCGCCACCATCTCAAGCGCGAGGGCCTGCGCGCCGAGGTGCGCAGGATGCGCGAGCGCATGCGCCGCGAGCTCTCCCGCGGCGGTCCCGGGCGGTTCGACATCAAGCAGGACGCCGGCGGGGTCGCCGACATCGAGTTCCTGGCGCAGTACTGGGCGTTGGCCTGGGCGCTGCGCTATCCGCCGCTCGTCATGTTCTCGGATACCATCCGCCAGCTCGAATCGCTCGCCTCGGCGGATCTCGTGCCGCAGTCGAGCGTGGACGCCCTCACCGCGGCGTACCGCGCCTATCGGGAACGCACGCACCGGATCTCGCTCGAAGGTGGTGCGAACGTGGTCCCGGCGGATCAGTTCGTGGCCGAGCGCGCCGCAGTGACCGCGATCTGGAAGTCGGCCATGGTGGACTGAGGAAGCTCCCGATCGCGTATAATCTCCTCGTCATGCCCGCCACGACCAAAGCTCTCATCCAGCCGAACGCGCAGAACCAGTACGAGATCACTGCGGCGGATCTGCCGCTGGCCTGCCCGATGCCGCAGATGTACCTGTGGAATTCGCATCCGCGGGTCTACCTGGCCATCGAAGCCAGCGGTTGGGCCAAGTGTCCCTACTGCGGGGCCGAGTACACGCTGCGCCGCTGAACATCATGCGGGCCAGTCAGGTCATCTGCACGAAGTGGGGCACGAAGTTTCCCGCCTCGGACGTGAACCAGCTCTACCGGATGGTGCGGCGGAACCTCGGCGGGGCCTTGAGTTTCTGGTGCGTGACCGACGATGCGCGCGGTCTGCTGCCCGAAATACAGCCGCTGGCGCTGCCCGAGGTGCCGGTGGTCGGACATCGCAGCGATCATGGCTGGCGCAAACTCGCCCTGTTCGCCCCGGCGCTGGGCGGGCCGGCAGGGCCCACGCTGTACCTGGACCTGGATGTCGCCATCACCGCATCGCTCGAACCGTTCTTCGCGCAGCCGGGCGGGTTCCACATCATCAAGGACTACCGGCCGGTGCGCCTGCGCAATCACTACGCCGGGAATTCCTCGGTGTTCCGCTACGATGCCGGCACCCTCGATGGGATGTTCGCCGACATCATCCGCCTCGGCGCCTCGATCACGCGCCGCTACCGCAATGAGCAGGAATACCTGTCCGATTTCATGCGCCGCCGCGGCGACCTGGCGTACTGGCCGCGCGAATGGTGCGTGAGCTTCAAGCACGATTGCGTGCGCAGCCTGCCGTTCGGGCTGTGGAGTCCGCCGCGGCTGCCGGCCGGCGCGCGCGTGGTCGTGTTCCACGGCCGTCCGAAGCCCTCCGAAGCCGTTGCCGGCGCGGGTTCCAAGTGGTACCGGCCGCTGCGTCCGGCACCGTGGCTCACGCAGTATCTCGTGCAATGAACACGGACGGTCGCGCGTGAGCGGCAGCTGGCCGCTCGGGTCGGAGGTCCGGCGCAAGGTGGTGACCGGCGGGGCGATGCTCTACGACGCATCGCGCGCCGGCAATCTGTCCACCGAGGCCTTCGATCCTGCGCTGCTCGCACGTCGCGGCCAGGTCACCGGCGAGGCGCGCGGGCGCGGCACGACCTGGTTCCTCGCCGTGCAGAACCAGGCCTGGGTGCTGCGCCATTACCGGCGCGGCGGCCTCGTGAGCAGCCTCTCGCGCGACCGGTACTGGTGGCAGGGCGAGCAGCGTACGCGGCCGTTCGCGGAATGGCAGCTCACCTATCACCTGCACCGCGCCGGACTGCCGGTGCCGGCGCCGATCGCCGCGCAGTACCGCAAGCAGGGCCTGGTTTACTGCGGTGACATCATCACCGAGCGCCTGCCGCAGGTGCGGTCGCTGGCCGAGGCGCTCGATGCGGCGCCGTTGTCGGTCCTCACCTGGATCGCGATCGGCCGCTGCCTGCGCCGCTTCCATGACCTGGGCGTGTGCCACGCGGACCTGAATGCCCACAACGTGCTGATCGGTCCGAACGCCGGCCAGTCGGACTCCCCGCAGGAGGGCATCTACCTCATCGACTTCGATCGCGGCAGCCTGCGCAAGTCCGGGTTCTGGAAGGACGCCAACCTCGTACGGTTGCGGCGTTCGCTGGAGAAGATCACCTGGGGGCTGCCCGGGGAGCGCTTTTCGGAGGACGACTGGTATGGCCTGCTCGACGGCTACCAGCAGACCCCGCTGGCGCGGCCCGGTGCCGGGCTGGCCCGCGACTCCGGCGGCGGCGCGGCAGCGCCGGCGTTGCCGGCCGGGTAGGCGCCGCGGCATTCGTGTTCTTCAAGCTCACCGCCTGGCTGCTCGCGCCCTTCTACCTGGCCGCCCTCATCTGGCGCGGCAGGAAGGAGCCCGGCGCCTGGCGCGGATTGCCCGAGCGGTTCGGGTTCGGCGCAGCACTCCCCGCGCCGGTGTGGCTGCACGCGGCCTCGGTGGGCGAGGTGCAGGCCGCCGCGACCCTCGTGGCGGCCTTGCGCAAGCGCGACCCGCAACTGCCGCTGCTCCTCACCACGACCACAGCCGCGGGGCTCGCGCGGGCGCGGACCCTGTTTGCCTCGGCGGGCATCGCGGTGCGTTACGCGCCGCTCGACCTGCCGGGGTGCGTGAGGCGCTTCCTGCGGCGGGTCAGGCCGCACCTGGCCATCATCCTCGAGACCGAAATCTGGCCGAACCTGTTTCGCGCCTGCGGCGCGGCGCAGGTGCCGCTGGTCCTGGCGAGCGCACGCCTCTCGCAGCGCTCCGTCCGGCGTTACCGCTGGCTCGGCAGTCCCCTGCGAGGGGTGCTCGCGACGGTCGCGCAGGTGGCCGCGCAGACGCCGGTCGACGCCGAACGCTTCGCGGCCCTGGGTGTGCCGCCGGCGCGGATCGAGGTCACCGGCAGTCTCAAGGCCGATTTCACCGTGCCGGAGGCGGTGCTCGCGAACGGCCTGCGTTTGCGCGATGCGCTCGGGGCGCAGCGTCCCGTGTGGGTCGCGGGCAGTACCCATGAGATCGAGGAGCAGCAGGTGCTCGCAGCCCACCGGCTGGTGCGCCAGACCCACCCGCGGGCGCTGCTCGTGCTGGTGCCGCGGCACCCGCGGCGCTTCGCGGCCGTGGCCGAATGGCTGCGGGGCGAGGGCGTCAGTTTCGCCCGCCAGTCACGCGCGGAGCCGGTGGCCGATGCGCAGGTGCTGCTCGGGGACACGATGGGGCAGCTGCTGGATTTCTACGCCGCCGCCGATGTCGCCTTCGTCGGCGGGAGCCTGGTGCGGGTGGGCGGTCACAACCTGCTCGAGCCCGCGGCGCTCGCGCGCGCCCTCGTCACCGGCCCGCATCACGCCAATGCCCGCGAGATCCTCCAGGCGCTGCGCGAAGCCGGCGGGGTCCGCGTGGTCAGCGACGCGGCGCAGCTCGGGCGCACCGTCGCGGAGCTGTTCGCGGATGCCGACGCGCGGCGGCAGCTGGGCGTGAATGCGCTGGGAGTCGTGACCGCCGGGCGCGGCTCCTGCGCCCGGGTCATTGAGCGGCTGGCGCCGCTCCTGGACCGCCCTGCAACGCCGTCAGGGACTTGTTGATTTCCAGCAGCGTGGCGCGGTCGAGCGTTCCGGCCGCGAGGCGCAGGGCGATGACATCGAGCAGGTAGTCATAGCGTGACTGCGCATAGGTCGTCTGCGCCAGCACGAGGCTCTGCCGGCCCTGCAGCACTTCGACCTCGGTGCGGGTGCCCACCTCATACCCGGCGGTGGTCGCATCGAGGGCGGCCTGCGCGGACTCAAGGCCCCGCCGCAGCGCATTCACCTGGGCGATCTTGCTGACCAGGCCGTTGTAGGAATCGCGCGCGAGGTGCTCGGTCTTGCGCGAGACCAGCTGCACGTTGTCCTTGGCGGCGATCCAGTTGTACTGCGCCTGGCGCACCTGCGACTGGGTGGCCCCGCCGCTGAAGATCGGCACGGTGACCTGCAGCTGGATCTCGCTGCTGTTCTGCGAGCCCGGATAGTTCAGGCTGGTAGCCCCGCCAAAGGGTGGTGGGCCGCCAACGATGGACGTCCCGGTCGTGGTGTCATTCTGTACGCCTCGGGACCCGACGATCGACACCGAGGGCAGGTGGCCGGAGCGGCTCACCTCCACCGAGTCGCGGGCCACGTCGGCGGCGAGGCGGCTGGAGAGCAGCGAGAGATTCTGGTCCATGCTCACCTGCACCCAGTGCTCCGGATCGGCCGGCTGCGGCGGGGTCAGGGGCATGTCATCGCCCGGCTTCGCGAGCGCCGGATAGTCCTGGTTGGTGATCTCGCGCAAGGCCTGCTGCATGCTCGCGAGCTGCCGCTTCGCATCGATCACGGCGGCCGCATCGGCATCGTGCGCCGCCTGGGCCTCCTTCACGTCCGTGATCGGGATCAGGCCCACGTCGTAGCGCTTGTTGGCCTGCTCGAGCTGCTGCGTGACCGCCGTGAGCGCGGCCTGGTCGGCATCCAGGGTGTCCTGGGCCGAGAGCACGTTGAAATAGGCGACCGCGACGCGCTGGATCAGGTCCTCCTGCGCCGCCTTGTACTGCGCCTCGGCCTGCGCCACCTGCTTGTGCGCGCGGCTCAGTGACTTCCAGTTGGCCCAGGAGAACACGCTCTGCTGCAACTGCAGGTTGTAGCCGTGCTGGTCCGTATAGGTCGTGGTTGCCGCGTCCGGTGCTCCCGGGAGGAACGACTCAACGGTGCTGGATTGGGACTTGGTCCGCGAGAGGGCGTAATCGCCGCTGATCTGCGGCAGCAGTGCGGCGAGGGCCTGCGGAGCGGCTTCGCGCGCGGCCAGCCGGGTGGCGTCCGCGGCCTGGATCTGCGGATCGTACAGCACGGCATCGTCGTAGACCTGGACCAGGTCGCGGGCCTGCGCCGCGCCCACGAGGGCCAGCGCGACCCCGGCAGCGACGATTACGTGCTTCATAACTATCCTTTCAATTTCAGTGAATTACGCTGAACGTCTTTGGTGTTATAGTTCACTATATCAGGTGCCACGCGGTGAGAACAAGCGCCGCTTCGATGCCGCCCGCGGTGGCGCCTACCGCTGTTAGTCCCTATGGGCTCAATAAGTTCCGACGCCGGGATCGATGTCGCAGGCCCAGGCGTGAATGCCGCCGGTGAGATTCGCGACCTCGGTGAAGCCGTTGTGCACCAGGAACCGCGCCGCCTGCATGCTGCGCACGCCGCCGTGGCACATGACCACGATCGGCCGGTCGCGGGGCAGTTCGGCCACGCGGCCGGGCAGCTGCATCAGCGGAATGTCCAGCGTGCCGGGGAGCCGGGCCGCCTCGCGCTCCCAGTTCTCCCGTACGTCGAGGACGAGCGGCGGGCGCGCCGACTCGAGCAGGACTTTGAGCGCCGCGGGTGCGACTTCCGCGACGGGCGCTGATGCCGTCATCGCCGGATCCTCAGAAGCGGAACGCGGAGGCGCGGCGCGCGTTGATCAGCGGATCGATGCAGGTCTCGAACAGCACCTCGCGCTGCCACTCGTTGTCGCCCACGCGCTTGAGCAGGCGCGCCTCCTGCACCGGAGGTTCGCCGACGATGACGAACATGCGGCCGCCCCGGGTGAGCAGGGTGCGGAAGCGCTCATCCGGCAACGGCATCGCGCAGGTGAGCACGACCACCTCGTACAGTCCGCCGAACGGGCTGCCGGCGGCGCGCGCGGCCGGTGAGGCGACTTCATCGGAGGCGGCGTCCGCGGTGATCACCTCGGCATTGCGGATGCCCGCGGCGCGCAGGTTGGCCCGCGCCAGGTCCGCCAGATCCGGATACAGCTCGACGCTGCGCACGCTGGCCGCGTTGACCGCGAGGCAGGCGGTCATGTAGCCGGTGCCCGTGCCGACCTCGAGCACCCGCTCGGTGCCCGTCAGCTCCAGCGCCTGCAGGATCCGGCCGACGAGGCTCGGACGCAGCATGTGCTGCCCGTGCGGCAGCGGGATTTCGGTATCCGCGAAGGCCAGGTAGCGGACGCCCGCGGGCACGAACAGTTCGCGCGGCACGTTGCGCAACGTGGCGAGGACGCGTTCGTCGAGCACGTCGAGCGCGCGCACCTGCTGTTGAACCATCTGTTCCCGGGCGAGTTCGGTCTGCATGTTCGAGCGGCTCCGTGTGCGGGCAATTATGTAATCCGACCCGAGTGGTCCGGCCGCAAGTTACGGCTTTTCACCCGGCCTGCCAAGCGTATGGCAAAGCGGACCGATATGGTTAATGCGCGAAGCGCCGGGTCCATCGCTGCGTTATGCTGACCTTCGAGGACTAACGGGACGCGGGCGCGAGAAAACCAACTCACCGTGCCACCCCGAAAAGACTAGGGGAAACATGACCATCGTCGGTCTTTCGTGCGTGCTCCTGGGCCTGATCGCGGGCCTGCTGGCGGTGCTGTACCTGCTGCAGCGCCGGGCCCTGCTCGCGGTTGACGATGTGTCACAACAGGTGCAGCGGATCGCGATCGGCGGCCGCACCAGCGCGCGCGTCGACGTTCCGGGGGATGGCGCCGAGGTCGCGCTGCTCGCGACCGCCGTGAATCATCTGCTGACGCGCCTCGCGCCGGGCGCGGAACCGGAGCGCGGCGCCCCGCGGCTGTTCGCCGAACTCGGCGACCGCATCCACGAGGCGGTGCTGATCCACCGCGACACCATCCTGCACGCCAACCGCCAGTTCGCGAGCCTCATCGGCATGGAGCCCGCGGCGCTGATCGGCCGCCGCCTCGGGGACCTCGTGCCGACCGAATACGCCGAGCTCGTCAACGAGAACATCGCGCGGCGCCTGGCCGGTGAACCGGCGGCCGAGCGGTACGAGATCGAGATGGCCGGGGCCGCAGGCCAGGTGACGCGGCTCGAGATCACCAGTGCGCTCATCGATTACGAAGGTGCGCCGGCCCTGCTCGTGACCGGGGTGGAGATCATTCCGACGCAGACCGTCCAGACGCTGCGCGGGATGACACCCGAGGAACGCGAGCAGTCACGCCGCGACGCGCGCCGGGCCCGGGCCCTGGAGTCCCTCACCGATGCCATCGTCACCACCGATGCGGCCGGCAACATCGAATTCATGAATTCCGCCGCGGCGGCACTGACCGGCACCAACGCCGATCTCGCCGTCGGCAAGTCACTGTCGGAAGTCGTCGAACTGGTCGACGACGAGGAGGCCACGAGCGCGCGCGGCGGGACTCACCTGACGGCGCTTGCCGCAGGGCATCCGGGCGGTCGCCGGGCCGTGCTGCTGTCGCATCGCGGCGGCACCGAAAGCGCGGTCGAGGTCTCCACCGCGCCGATCCGTTCCGGCGACCTCGAAATCACCGGCAGCGTGCTGCTGCTGCGCGATGTGACCGAGGAGCGGGGCCTGACCCGCCAGATGTCCTACCAGGCCACGCACGATGCGCTCACCGGCCTCATCAACCGCAGCGAGTTCGAGCGCCGGGTGCGGGAGGCCATCGACAGCGGCCACCGCGGCGACGGCCACCACGTGCTGTGTTACCTGGACCTCGACCGCTTCAAGACCGTCAACGACACCAGCGGCCACCTGGCCGGGGACAGCATGCTGCGCGAGGTCGCGAAGCTGCTGCGCGACGCCGTCCGCGACAGCGACTTCGTCGGCCGCCTCGGCGGCGATGAGTTCGGCATGCTGCTCGTCGGCTGCCCGCTCGAGAAGGCCCGTCAGATCGCCGACGATGTCTGCCGCAAGGTCGGCGACTACCGCTTCATCTGGAAGGACAAGCTGTTCAACATCGGCGTGTCCGTGGGCCTGGTGGAGATCTCGCGCGAGAGCGGCACCATGGAGGAACTGCTGGCCGCCGCGGATGCCGCCTGCTATGTCGCCAAGAAGGAGGGCGCCGGCCGCGTCGCCGTGTACTCGGCGCGCGATGAGGCGCGCGCGCGGCAAGCCGGGGAAATCCAGTGGCTGCAGCGCCTGCAGACCGCGCTCAAGGAGAACCGCTTCCAGCTGTATCAGCAGACCATCGTCCCGGCCTTCGCCGACGACGGCACCGGCCCGCGCATGGAGGTGCTGGTGCGGATGACCGACGACCTCGGCAATGAGGTCCTGCCCGCGGAGTTCATGCGCGCCGCGGAGCGCCACAAGCTGATGCGGCTCGTCGATCGCTGGGTGGTGCAGACGACCTTCACCGCCCTCGGGCGGGGCGTGATCGCGCTGAGCGACCGTCACAGCATCGCGATCAACATCTCCGCCCAGACCCTCGGCGACCCGCAGTTCCTGGAATTCGTCGTCGAGTGCCTCGATCGCACCGGGGCACAGCCGGCGCAGATCTGCTTCGAGATCAGCGAGGCGGCGGTCATCGCGAACCTCGAGCACGCGCGCCGCTTCGTCGGCGTGCTGCACGGCATGGGTTGCCAGTTCGCGATCGACGACTTCGGATCAGGCATCGCGTCGTTCTCGAACCTGAAGAACCTGCCGCTCGACTACCTGAAGATCGACGGCTCCCTGACCCAGAACCTGGCGCGCGACACCGTCAACCAGGCGATGGTGACGGCCATGATCAAACTGGCCCGTTCCCTGAATTTCAAGGTGATCGCCGAGCAGGTCGAGGAATCCTCCGCCGCCGAGCTCGTGCGACGCATCGGCGTGGACTTCCTGCAGGGCTATGCCATCGGCCGGCCCAAGCCGCTGCGGGTCGCCGCCTGATTTTGCTGCGCTGCGCGCCCGGTGCGGGCCGCGCCCGATGAACCATTGCGGCCACCTTCCGGGGGGAGTATAAAAAACCGGCACCGCGACCGGTTCAATGACCGTTCCCAAGGGACAAGGGGTCGAAACGCCCATGCAGCTCGCCCGACTGTGGCGTCAGCACAAGGAAGCCGGTTGTCCTGCTGAGCTGATCGGCGTCGAGATCGCGGGTACCGAGGCGCGGGCCCTCGACGAGGAGATCACCTCCTGCGTGTGTGCGCTCCTGAGCCATACCCTGACCGTGGACGAGCGCATCGAGCGGCGCCTGGTCGAGGTGCGCGCCGATCTGACCCAGCGGCAGCTGCAGGCGCAGCCACCCGTCGCCGAGTACTGCGCCAGGCTCAACGAGCTCGTGAGCGCGGTGCTCACGCGCGACAAGATCGGGAATTCATAGCGGCCTCGAGGGTGGCGGCGGGAACTTCCGGGAGTTGT
>DATJPN010000074.1:0-70923 GCA_035506335.1 Steroidobacteraceae bacterium
CGGATGACGTTCGAATCGTCGACGACCATCAGGCGATGCATCACGGTGGTGTCCATCGGTCGATGCTCATGCCACCGAGGAGCGGATCTCACGGGACGCCTGCTTCGGCAGCCTCATGACGAAGCGGGTGTAGGCGCCGGGCTTCGTGGCGATCGACAGGCGCCCTTCGCATTCGCGCAATATCTCGCTGACCATGTTGAGCCCGACGCCGCGTCCCGCATGCACGCTGACCGAGTCCGCCGTCGTGAATCCGGGCTCGAGGATCAGCCTGAAGACCGACTCGGGCTTCATGGTCGCGGCCTGGTCGGGCCGCACCAGGCCCGAGCGCAGCGCGCGGTCCAGGATCTCCTCGTAGTTCAGTCCGCGGCCGTCGTCCTCCACGCTCAGTACGTAGTGGTCCGGCTCCTCGGCCGCGAATCCCACGGTGACGGTGAGCGCGGTCGCCTTGCCGGCGCTCATCCGCTCACTGGCGTCCTCGGACCCGTGCACGATCGCATTGCGGATCATCTGCACGCAGATGTCCCGCACCCGCACCGCCTGCGGCGCGGGAACGAGGTCCAGGCCATGGGTGACCAGCTTCACCTGGCGATTGAAGTCGGAGGCGACCGTCTCGGCGAGCTTCTCGAGCAGCACCGGCAGCGTGGCCGGGCGCCGCAGCTGCGAGCCGCCGTTCGCGGCGATGACGTCCGTTTCCACGCCGACCTCAGCCTGCTTCTCCAGGATGCCCTCGGCCTCGGAGGCGCGGAACTGCGATATCCGGTTCTTCAGCTCGATGAGCTGCGCCCGCTGGTCCATGAGCTCGCTCAACTTGACCACGACCGGCACGAATTCGTTGCCGGTCAGGTCATCGCGCTGGCGCAGCGTCGCGAGCAGGTCCTCGACGGCGTGTACGTGGCGGCCGAAGGCGCCGAACCCGAGGGCCACGGCCTCCCCCTTGAGCGCGTGCATCTCGCGGAACACGCCGTCGACCTTGGTGCGCAGCGTCTTCGGATCCTTGCCGGGGCTGCTCAGCAGGGCATTGGACTTGCGTACCGCGATGTCCGCCGAGGTGATGAATGCTTCGAGCTGGGTGGGCTCGACCTTCAGCACCTCCAGCAGCGCGGCCGCCTGGGCATCGCTGTCCGCCTTCACCTGCGCGACCTCCCGCTGCAGCAGCACGCGGTCGGTCACGTCGGCGACGACGCCGAAGATGAAGGCCTGCGACTGCGCCGGATCGCGCGCGCGCCGGAAGGAAAAGGACAGGTAGCGGATCTCCTTGCCGCGCGGCCCGGAGAAGGCCACCTCGATCTGGCTCAAGGGATTGACCGACTCGATCAGGTCCTCGTGCACCTTGTCCTTCCAGAGCAGTCCCAGGTACTTGGTGGCCGCATGCAGCGTCTTCTGGTCCACGATGGGCCGCAGCATGTCCTCGAGGGTGCCTCCGGTCGGGGACTGCTGGCGCAGCAGCGTGGCGAGCGAGGCCGAATGCGTCTTGCCGACCCGGCCCTTGCGGTCGACCAGGAACAGCCCCTCGCGCACGGTGCCCAGGATGTTCGCCGTCTGCTGCTCGGCGAGCAGCGCGCGAACCGCGCCGCGGCGGGCGCTCCAGGCGAAGTACAGCATCATGCCGAGCAGCGTGGCCGCGAGCGCCGTGCCGCCGATCATGTTCTCGCGCAGCCGCTCGCCGTCGGCCGTGACCGACTGGCGCAGCAGCCCGGACACGTCCGTCAACTCCTGGGTGAGCATCCGGGAGGTCTGCACCTGGTCCCGGACCAGCCCGTCGACGGCCCGCTTCAGCGCCGTGCCCTGGGAGGAATAGCCGGATCCGGAGGCGGTATCGACGTACAGGTCCCCGGGATTGAACTTGCCGATGTATTCCAGGGCGCGATCGAGCGCCCCCCAGCGCAGTCGCACCGCTTCCATGTCCAGCGCGATGCCCGAGTCATAGGTGAGGCCGGCCGCCGCAACCGCGGAGCGCAGCGCTCCGAGCACCTGGTTGCCGCGATCGCGCTCGGCAGAGAGCGCCGAGAGGCCGTCGCCGACGTAGGTCCGGTTCTCCAGGCCCCGCTGCAGCAGCGCGAGCTGCGAACGCACCACCTGCGGCTCACCGGAGAGTTCCGAGGCCTTCTGCAAGGCGGTGGAGGAGGCCTGCAGGGTGCGCGCCGACTGCAGGCCGTAGAGCAGCAGCGCAGTCAGGGCAGCCGCGGATACACAGGCCGTGACCAGGGGCCAGATGGACACCTTGGACCAGACCGACTGCTTCGCCATACCTGCTGCTCCGACGTCCTAATTGGGTTTGAAATTGATTTTCACGCGGGCGCGCTGCGGCTTGGCCGGATCGGCGAGATCCGTGGTCACGAAGCGGGCACCCTTCACCGCGAGGAGCGCCTCGTGATCGAAGATGTTCGGTGGCGAGGAATCCACCACCGTGGCGGCGCTCGGCGTGCCGTCGGGATTGAGCATGAACTCGATCACGACGTAACCCTTGACGTTCCCCTGAAGGGCGGCCTGCGGATAGTTCACCTGCAACGGCCGCGCCGGTCTGGGTGACAGCAGCGCCGGTGCGGCCTGTGGCGCGCTGCCCGCGCCCGCCGCTGCGGGCGGCGCGGAGGCTGCGGCCGGTGCCGGCGCGCCCGGCGCGGTGTTCGTGGCTGCGGCAGGAGCCGCCGCGCCGGCAAGCCTGAAGTTGATCTTCATGCGCGCGCGCTGCGCCACCTTCGGATCGGCGAGATCACCGGTTGCGAACTTCGCGCGCCGGATGGCGGCCAGGGCCGCGCCGTCGAAGGTGTCCCGGGGCGAGGCCTCGACGACACTGGCCGCCGTGGCGCTGCCGTTGGGATTGAGCATGAATTCGACGACCACGTAGCCCTGGATGTTCTGCGCCAGGGCGGCCGGCGGGAAGTCGACCTGCAGGGCGCGCAGGGGCTTCGGCGCCAGGATGACCGCGGCAGCGGCGTCCTTGGCCGCTTTCGCCGCATTCGCCTGCGCCGCCTTCGCGGCGGCGGCGCTGGCGGCATCGGCGGCGCGCCGCGCCGCGACGGCCGCATCCAGCGCGGCGCGTGTCTCGGCGAGGTCCGCCTTGCTGCCGAAGTCCTGCGCCGCGAGCAGGGTCTGCGCGGCCAGGTCGAGATTCTTCGCATCGACTGCCGAGCGCGCCCGGCGCAACAGCGCCGCCAGCAACTCGCGCTGCGCCGCGAGGGTTTGCGGGCTGGTGCGGCTCAGGTTCTGCATGGCGAGGAGCCGGGTTCGGGCATTGTCGCCTTCGGGCTCGAGCAGCGTCCCGGCGCTGATCGCGGCATGGACCTGCTCGGCGTCGAGCGCCAGGGTCGCATCGAGCGCGCGGGCGTCGAGATCCTTGCGCAGCTGAGTGACGGGTGGTCGCTCACCGACGAGCGCCACGAGCTGATCGATCAACTGACGGGCCGCCGGCAGGTCGCCGGAGGCGATCGCGCTGCGCGCCTGGGCGGCGAGCTGCTTCGGCCGGGCGGCGGCAACGGCCGTCTCGAGCGCGCGCAGTTCCTCGGGGGCGAGGCCGGCGTGTTGCAGGATGGCGAGCAGCCGCGCGGCCGTGTCCACGTCCCCGGCGTTCAATTCGTCCTGAACGCGCAGCCGTGCCACGGACTCGAGTCGGCGCACGCCGTCCAGGGCTTCGCCGTTTCCGGGCTGTTGTCGCAGCACCGCGCCATAGAGTTCGAGGGCCGATGTTCCCTGCAGGGGCGCGTCCGCCTTGGGCAGCTGCGTGGCCGGGTCCCGGAAAGCAACCCGGGCCTGGGACAGCAGATCCTCGACACTGGCGGGCGCCGCCGTGGCGGCCACGGCCGCAGCCGGTCCAGCGCGCGGCGCGAGCGCACTCCCGGACGAGGGTGCGACGCG
Organism: Steroidobacteraceae bacterium; assembly: GCA_035506335.1. Lineage (GTDB taxonomy): Bacteria > Pseudomonadota > Gammaproteobacteria > Steroidobacterales > Steroidobacteraceae > DAIDKA01. The sequence continues at coordinate 3,853 of DATJPN010000074.1, forward strand.
GTGCTCCGCGGCTGCCGGCGCCGCGGCGACGCGGCGCTGGGAATGGCCCCACCACCAGGCCGCGGCGGCCAGCACGGCGATGAGGGCGGCACCGCCGATCCAGATCGCGGCACCCGGAAGCTTCGCTGCGGCCGGGGCGGCCGCCACCTTCGGTGCGGCGTGCAGGTGTTGCGTGGCCGTCGCGAGGGCCGCGGCCAGGCTGTCCGGGCCGAGCTCGCCGCGCGCGATGACGGCGCAGGCGCTGCCGCGCGACAGCACATCACGCCAGTTCGGGCGGTCATCGTCGGCGCACAGCACGATCCAGGGCTGCCGGCCGTACTGCAGTTCCAGCTGCGCGAATGCGCCGCGGCCGGCGGTCTGGGTGGTGGCGTCGTAGAGGCCGACCCAGGAGGTGGCCGCAAGAGCGGCGATATCATTGACGGAGTCGACGCTATGGGTCCGGTACCGGTCGCCGAGCGCCGGGCCGATCTCGATCAGCGTTTCATCCCCGGCGCCGACGATGACGACTTCCACGCGGCGCCTGGACTGAGCCGGATGCTCCGCGCCGCCGGTTGCCGTCGCGCGCGCGGTCCCATTGCTTGTGGCAGTCATCGGTTGCACTCTGTTTCACGCATGAACGCCGCCTCGCGGTGAAGCGGTTGAATCTGTCTGTCGTTCTCCCAGAGTCGGGCCTGTGCAAACTGCGGCTGCGTTCACACTTGACGCACGCCGGAACTTCGCCTGCCCCAGAATTGGTCAGGACGTGCGCCGGCTCACATAACGTCGGAGAAAAAGGCGCTGCTTTGCACAAAACCGGCGCGCATATTGTTAACCGGAACACACGCGTGGCAGGCCGAGCAGGTCCTGGTGACCCACGCGCAACTGCGAGCGCCCGGCCTCGATGTGGGCGCGACGCCGCGCCAGCCAGCCTTCGAGCAGGGGCGCCCGCGCCGGCGCGATCGCACACGCCGCCTCGTACCAGCCGTCGATCAGCGCATGCTGCAGCGCCGGTTCGCCCGGCCCCAGGCGCCAGTCGCTCGGCGCCCTGTGGATGACGTAGCCGCGCTGCGCGAAGACCTGCGAGGCCCGGTCGGTCGCGCCGGGGCCGAGGGCCGGTCCGAAACCCTTGTCGAGCAGCTGATGCCGATTGAACAACTCACGAACCTCGGCATCCTCGGGCTCCGCGGGCTCGCATTCGATCCGTCCGTCGTACGTCAGTGTGAACCACACGAGCGCCCGGGCCGCGTCGGCGCGGCGGGCCAATTCCCGCAGCCATTCCCCGGATACCAGATCGAGCAGCGCGGACGCCGTGAGCAATGCGCCATCGGGCATCGGCACGCGATGCAGTTCGCGGGCGAGGTCCAGGGCCAGCCGTCGCACGCGGCAGTCCATCCGCGCCCGGGTCCGCGTGCGGCCCTCGATGGCGCCGAGCAGCAGCGGATCACGTTCGACGAGCACCCAGTCCTGCGAACCCCCGAGCCGGGGCGCCGCATAGCGCAGGTTGGCGCCGGTGCCGGCGCCGAGGTCGATGATCGCGGTGCGGGCGGTCCGGGGCTGGCGTGCAGCCAGATCCTCCACCAGGGCCGTGCACAAAGCCTGGGCGCGCGAAGCGGCGTCGAGGCCTTCGCGCAGATCCAGCCATTGCGCCGTAAAGGCGTTCACGGAGTGGCCGCCGTGCCGAACGCCGCCAATGACCACGGACCCAGCTCGCTCATCCGGCCCGTCGCGGGCCTGACCGGCAGCAGGCCCGGCCGGAATCCGTGCGCCTGCAGCGCCTCGAGGATCTGCGGCTGACTCGCGATGACGTGCACCGGAACATCCCACGAGGCCCCCTCGCCGCTGACGTTCGCCGCGGGCTGGTGATCCCCCAGGATGATCACCACGAATCGCCCGTCGGGCCGGGCCCGCAGGTAACTCGACAGCGTGTCGAGAAAGTACTGCACCGAATCCACGTACGCCCGTCCCATGTCGGTCCATACCGGAGTGCGCGTGAGCGAGCGTTGCAGCGGCCCGGCGTCGAACGGGCTCGAGGTCAGCACCCGCCGCCAGTCCGGCTGCAGCGGCGGCGTCGGTTCGAACGGCATGTGGGTCGAGACGGTCGGAAAGAAGGCGAACACCGGTCGGCGCGGCCGGGGCTGCAGTTCGCGCGCGTCGAGCGCCGCCAGGGAATACTGATCCGGGATGCGCCACCAGCCGAATTCCGGACCCCGATAGTCGAGGCCGGTGGCGCCGTAGATTTCGTCGAAACCGTAGAACGCGCCTTCCGGCCAGCTCTCCCGCAGGCCCGGCATCACCGCGACCGCGCGATAGCCCGCACTCCTGAACGCGGACACCAGCGTCGGGCGCGGCTGTGTCATCAGCAGCACGTAATGCTCCTCGTCGCGCACCTCGACGCCTGACAGCAGGGAGAGGTGCGCCAGCACCGATCCGCCGCCGAACGTCGGCGAGGTGACGAACGCGGAGACCACGCCGCGACCGGTATCCCGGATCGCCGCCGCCAGGCGCTCGCGCGCGGGCCCCAGCGCGCGCCGGAACTGCGGACGGTCGTAGGTCGTGCTGCCGTACGACTCCATGAACACGAGCAGCACGTCGCTGCCGCGCAGGGCCGCGAAGTCCGACCGCAGCGGCGGCGAGGCGGGCAGCCCGCGATTGGGGTGTCCCGAGGCCGCGTCCGCGATGCGCTCGAGCTGCGCGACGAAGGTCCGGGCCACCGGAACCGAGAATCGTGGGATCCGCGGCACGGCGCCGCTGAACTGCTGGGCGAGGAAACAACTGCACAGCAGCGCCGCCGAACTCCCGAGGCCGAGCCGCAGGGGACGTGACATCCGCAGGGCCGCATCGAGGCATCCGAGCGACCAGCGCGCGATGAGGTACGCCCCCGCGAGCGCGATGAGCGTGCCCCCGCACACGGCCGCCACTTCCCTGAGCGATGCCACCCGCACGAACATCCCCGTGACCGCGGCCAACCGCGGCCCGTCCCAGTAGAGGTTGATGTCCCGTCCGTACAGCGCCTGGACCGTCACATAGGCGTAGCGCGCGAGCGTGAACACCACGACGAGGACGGACAGGAACGCGAGCATGCCGCCGCAGGTACGCCCCAGCCAGGCATTGGACAGCGAGAGGCCGAGCAGAAGCACCGCGAATTCGACGGACAGCTCCCCGGGCCAGTGGACGCCCAACGTCGGCCAGACGTTGTGAAACGTGACCGCGGCGTTCAGCAGCAGCAGCGCCAGGACCAGCCCGGTTCCCTGCCGCAGGCGAAGGGGCCATCGCCGATCCGCGTTCACCGCGACGACAGCCGCAGCACGTCGGCCACGAAGGATAGCGTCAGCGCGCACAAGCCGGCCGCGGCAACGTACGCGCCCGTCGTGGCCGGAACGAAGGGTGCGATGGTGAGCAGCAGCGCGACCACCTGCAGGACGGCGACTAATTTTCGCCGGCGACTCGGCGGCAAGGGATTGCGCAGGTACGGCACGCCGAGACCCGCGGCGACGAAGGCGTAGCGGAGCAGTCCCGATGCCAGCACCCAGGCTCCGGCCTTGCCGAACTGCCAGGCGAGCACCGCGAGCACCAGGATCAGCGCGGCGTCCGCCTCCATGTCGAAGCGCGCGCCGAAGGCGCTCGTCATGTGGTCGCGGCGGGCGAGCCAGCCATCGACCCCGTCGAGCACCACGATCGTCGTGCCGATCGCGAGGGCGACCCGCGGCGCGCCGGTATCGGCCCGCTCCGCGATCAGGGCCGCGAGCAGCGCGATCAGCGCGCCGCGCGCGGTCGTCACCTGATTGGCCGCTCCGAAGGATGCGAACGGGTGATGCCTGGGCAACCCGATCAGAACCAGCGCCGCGCCCGCGATGAACACGGCCGCCGCCTTCGGCAGGTACGCGGCATCGAGATCGAGCCGCTGCCCGAGCAGCTGCGCGGCTGCGCCGGTGGCGAGCGCAGCCGGTAAGATGCTGATCAATGCGCTGCGCAGCACAGCGTGGCGCGCCGCCCGTGCGATCGACACTGTGCTACCTGAATCTTCGGGAGGTCCCATGAGTCCGGACGATACACTCGCCTTCTGGATCGCCGCCGCCGGCCGCGGCGAGCTGCGTCGCGAAGCGGTGCCGGCGCCGGGGGCCCTGGAGGCCAGTGTACGGACACTTTACAGTGGTGTCAGCCGCGGCACCGAGTCGATCGTCTTCGGCGGCCATGTGCCCGAGGGCGAATACGGGCGGATGCGCGCGCCCTTCCAGGCCGGGCAGTTCCCGTTCCCGGTCAAGTACGGCTACGCCAGCGTCGGTGAGGTCACGCACGGTCCCCCGGGGCTCGCCGGCAAGTCCGTCTTCTGCCTGTATCCGCACCAGCAGCGCTATGTCGTTCCCTGCGATGCGCTCCACGTCGTGCCCGATTCGGTTCCGCCCGCACGGGCCGTGCTCGCGGCAAACCTGGAGACGGCGCTCAACGGGCTGTGGGACTGCGGCGCCTCGCCCGGCGACCGCATCACGGTGATCGGCGCCGGCAGCGTCGGCTGCCTGCTGGCCTGGCTCGCCTCACGGATGCCCGGGTGCGATGTCGAACTGGTCGACGTCAATCCGCGGCGGGCCACGGTCGCGGCGGGGCTCGGCGTGCGATTCGCGCTGCCCGGTGACGCACGGCCCGAGGCGGACGTGGTGCTGCATGCCAGTGGTTCGGCGGCGGGGCTGTCCCTGGCGCTGCGCGTCGCCGGATTCGAGGCCACCATCGCCGAACTGAGCTGGTACGCCGACCGCCCCGTCACCCTGGCGCTCGGAGAGGCCTTTCACGCGCGGCGCCTGACGCTGAAGTCCTCGCAGGTGGGCGCCATCGGCCAGTCGCACCGCGCGCGCTGGAGCCTGCGGCGGCGCCTGCAGCTCGCGCTGTCGCTGCTCGCCGATCCCGCTCTCGACCTGCTCATCAACAGCGAAGGCCGCTTCGAGGACCTGCCGCGGACACTGGAGCATCTGGCACGCTCGCCGGGAGATGTCATCATGCACCGGGTGCGATACGGCCCGGACGATGCAGGGAGCGGATGATGTATACGGTGTGTGTTCGTGATCACATGATGATCGCCCACAGCTTCTCGGGCGAGGTGTTCGGCCCGGCCCAGCGCCTGCACGGCGCGACCTACGTCGTCGATGTCGAGTTCCGCCGCCCGCAGCTGGATGAAAACGGAATCGTCGTGGATATCGGCCTCGCCGCGCATGCCTTGCACGGCGTCCTCGGCGCCTTGAACTACCGCAATCTCGATGCGGAAAACGCCTTCACGGGGCAGAACACCACGACCGAGTTCCTCGCCAGGACCATCTTCGACCGGCTCGCCGAGGCGATTCGCGAGGGCGACCTCGGGCCGTCGGCGACAGCGGTCGCGAGCCTGCGCGTGACGCTGCATGAATCGCACGTGGCCTGGGCGGCGTACGAGGGCGAACTGGCGGTGCGATGAGCGAGGGCTCGCTCGAATTCGTCATTCCGGGGGATCTGCAGACGCCCACGGGCGGATACGGCTACGACCGCCGGATCATCGGCGGCCTGCGTGCGCTGGGCTGGCGCGTGGCGGTTCACGCTCTGGATGCGGGCTTTCCGCACCCCTCGGACACGGCGCTCGCGAAGGCGCGGGACCTGTTCGCCCGGCTGCCCGACCGCGCCCTGGTGCTCATCGATGGACTCGCATCGGGCGCGATGCCGCAGGTACTGGAGACGCACGGCACGCGGCTGCGCCTGCTGGCGCTCGTGCATCATCCCCTCGCCGCGGAGACCGGCCTCGACCCGGCGCTGGCGCGCGCGCTCGAGCAATCGGAGTGGCGGTCACTGCAGGCCGTGCGGCACGTGATCGTCACCAGCGACGCCACGAAGCGGGCACTGGCCGCCTATGCGGTGGCCCCGGGGCGCATCTCGGTGGTGGAACCCGGAACCGATGCCGCGCCGCTGGCGCGCCCCCACCGCGCAGACGCCTTGCGGATGCTGTGCGTGGCCGCGCTCATCCCCAGGAAGGGCCACGACCTGCTGTTCGAAGCCCTCGCCCCGCTGGCGCACACACGCTGGAGCCTCGTCTGCGCCGGCAGTCTCACCCGCAGTGCGGATACGGTGCAGCGACTGCGGGCCCAGCTGCGGCGGCTCGGTCTCACGCAGCGCGTGACCCTCGCCGGCGAAGTGGACGCCGCCACGCTCGGGCAGTTGTACCGCGACGCCGACCTCTTCATCCTGCCGAGCCGAATGGAGGGCTATGGCATGGCCGTCGCCGAGGCGCTGGCGCACGGGCTGCCCGTCATCGGCACGCACACCGGTGCGATCGCGCAGCTGCTCGGGACCCGGGCGGGACTGCTGGTCGAGCCCGGCGACACCGGGCGGCTGCGCGAGGCGCTGGCCCGCGTCCTCGGCGAACCGGCGCTGCTCACGGCATTGCGCGGCGGCGCCGCCGCGGTCCGCGGCACATTGCCGGACTGGTCGCACTGCTGCGAGCGCATGTCCCGGATCCTCGAGCAGGCCGCGGCTACAGGACGCGGCGGAAGTCCCTAGACGGATCCTCGCACGCGTGCCCGGCAGCCGCGGCGCGCAGATCGCAGTCGAAAAGGATGTCCATACCGGCGCGATAGACCCGATGCTGCAGCCGCAGGCAGTCCTGCAGGCGCACCCGGGGAGGCAGGCGGATCGCGGGGCGGCCGGCGCCGATCAGCAGCGGCGCCACGGCGATGTGCAGGCGATCGAGCAGTCCGGCGCTCAGGAACGAGGAGACGGTGACGCCACCGCCTTCCACGAAGATGCGGCTGAACCCCAGCGCGCGTAGTTGTCGCACCAGGTCGCGCAGGTCCAGGGTGCCGTCGCTCGCGGCCACTTCCAGGGTCTGCTCGCCGCGGGCGCGCGCCTGCGTCGAACCGTCGCTGCCGGCCGCGCACGCCCTCAGGGTCGGGGCCGCGCGGTCATTGAACACGGTATGGTCCACGGGCACCCGGCAGGCCGGGTCCACCACCACGCGCACCGGGTTGCTGCCGGACACCAGGCGCGTCGTGAGCCGTGGATTGTCGGCGACCACGGTCCCGGCTCCGACCACGACGGCATCGCACAGGGCCCGCAGCCGATGCAGGTGCAGGATGTTCTGCGGTCCGGTGACGCAGACGGCGTCTCCGGAGTGTGTGGCGATGAACCCGTCGAGACTCTGGCCCAGGTGTCCGATCGTGATCGGTCGGGCGGCCGTCGCACTGGCGATCGGCAGGTACAGCTCGAGCAGGTCGCTGTCGGGACCCTGCGCTGCCAGCGACTCCCAGCCGAGCGTCGGATTCCAGCGCAGCACCGCGCCGGGGTCCTCGTCCCCGACCTGCCGCAGCTCGCCCGAGGCGAGGGCGAATCGCCCGGCGACGCCGTCATCGAAGGTGCCAATGGCCCGGGCGGCCGCGTGGGCAATGGCCCAGGCGTCGAGCGCGGCGGCTGCGGCGATTCCCATGGAGGTGGACGACCTTGAAGTGCGGCGGCACCCCATCTTGCCTGAGCCGTCCTGCCGGGGTAAGGGGATCCTCGAGCCCTTTTCAGGCTTCGGGGCTGAGCACGAGATGCCCCACGGCCGTGTTCGAGGCCGGCACGTGATAGAACCGGCGCAGTTCGCGCGCTTTGGGCCCGAGAGCGCCACGCATCGTCAGCCACATGATCAGCTCCATGCCCTCGGATCCGGCTTCGCGGATGTACTCCTCGTGCGACATGGTGCGCAGCGCCTCCGGATCGGCGGTGAGCTGATCCAGGAACCGGGTGTCCCATTCACGGTTGATGAGACCGGCGCGCTCGCCTGCGAGCTGGTGGCTCATGCCGCCGGTGCCCCAGACCTGCACATCGAGATCCTCCGGAAAGGACCTGACGGCGCGCGCGATGGCCTCGCCGAGGCGGAAGCAGCGGTTGGCGGTCGGCGTCGGGTACTGGATGACGTTCACGGCCAGGGGAATCACCTTGACCGGCCATTCGGCGGGCTGTCCGAAGACGAGCGACAGGGGCACCGTCAGTCCATGATCCACCTTCATCTCATTCATGATGGTGAGATCGAACTCATCGAGCACCACGCTGGTTGCGATATGCCAGGCCAGCCGGGAGTGCCCCGGGACGACGGGGACCCGACGTGGCCCCCAGCCTTCATCGGCGGGAGCAAACGAATCGGCGCAGCCGAGCGCGAAGGTGGGCACGACGTCGAGCGAGAACGCCGAAGCGTGGTCGTTGTAGACCAGGATGACGACATCGGGCGGGTGTTCCGCGACCCACTTCCGGGTCCACTCGTAGCCTGAGAAGATGGGCGCCCAGTCCGGGTGCGCCGTCCGGCCACCGTCGAGCGCGGCGCCGATCGCGGGCACATGGCTCGAGCCAATGCCCGCGCTGATCCGGGCCATCAGAAACGTCCCGAAATGGACTTCAGCCCTGCGGGATTGCGGCCGCCGCTGCGCATCATCGCAGCGTACTCTTCGGTGGATTGACCGGCAAAGGAAGCGGCGACGGACTGCGTGGGCCGGCCGTCCACCGCGGCGATCTTGAGCACGAAGAAGATGTTGCCGCCCTGCTCCAGCAATGCCCTGAAGTCGCGGTTCACGACCGCCTGCTTCTGCGCCTCGGTCATGGTCCATTCGTCGAGATAGGCGCGCTCGTCGGCCCTGAAGCGCGCGCGATTCGGCGCACTCATGAGCGACATGCAGAAGCGGTTCAGCTGCCGGCCCTCGATGGCGCGCTCGCCTGTGAACACGTAGGTGCCCGGAATGTCCTGGAAGGCTTGCGGGGTCATATGGGGTCCTCGGTGGGAAGGCTTTCGATGGATCCATTATATTCATTGCGAAACGCAATAACTAAGCCCATATTACGACCTCAGTTTTCGCGATTTACGATAAATCATGGATACGGTCGCCAATCTTCGCGCCTTCCTGGCCGTGGCCCGATATGGAGGCTTTTCGGAAGCCGCCCGGCAACTCAACGTGGTGCCGTCCGTGGCCGCCAAGCGGGTCAGCCAGCTCGAGCACGCCATCGGCACCCGGCTGTTCGAGCGCTCCACGCGCAAGGTCGTCCTCACGGAAGCCGGGGAACAGTTCCAGGGCCGCGCGCGCAGCCTGGTCGCCGAACTCGACGAGACCTTCGCGGGGCTGAAACGCGCGGGTGACCGGCTCGAGGGGCGCATCCGCATGATGGTCCCGACCACACTGAACATGCTGGTGCTGTCGGATTCGCTGAACCGGTTCCTGCGTGACCATGAACACATCACCCTCGAACTCGCACTCGTGGACCGGTCCGTCAACCCTGCCGAAGAAGGATTCGACCTGGCCATCAGTGGTCACGCCGCCAGCAGCTACGAGGGCGTGATCGATGTCCCGCTGCTGCCGTTCGAGCAGGTGCTGTGCGCCTCGCCGCGTTATCTGGCGCGCCGCGGAACACCCCGGCATCCGCACGACCTGGAGGATCACGACGGCCTGTTCTTCAAGCCCCTGGGCACCGCCTGGCGATTCGACGGCGAGCACGGACAGTCGAGCGTGGAGGTACGCCCGCGACTCATCGCCACGGACAACGTGACGCTGCGCGCGGCCGCGCTGGCGGGCAACGGCATCGCGATGCTGCCGCGGTACGTGGCCGGCGAGGCGCTCCGGTCAGGCCTGCTGGTGGAACTGCTCGAGGGCTACGCCCTGCCAAGATCCTGGTTCCGCGCGCATGTCACCCAGCATCGCGCGCGGCTCGCGCGGATCTCGGCCCTGCTCGAGTGGCTCAGGCACGCCCTGCAGGAGGCCTTGCCGAAGGTCGGCTGACCTGCGTGCGCCACCTCGCGAGCGGTCGGTGGCGCATGGCTTTCCACGACGCGGGCACCTATCCTGTGGCGCATGTGCACACCGGTTCGCGACAGATGACGCGGCGCGCGGATGAACCGGCGACCATCCGCGACGTGGCCCGGGAACTGGGAATATCGGTGGCGACGGTCTCGCGGGCCCTCTCGCGCCCGGAGCTGCTGCGCCGGGAAACCCGCGAACGCGTGCTGGCGGCGGTCGAGGCGCTGGGCTACCGGCCGAACCTGCTCGCACGGGGCCTGCGTCGCGGCCGCACCCACGCCATTCTGGCCATCGTCCCGAACCTGAGCCCGTTCTTCCTGGAAATCCTGGCCGGCCTCGAGGAGGTCGCGCGCGACGCCGGGTTCGCGGTGCTGCTCGGCAGCAGCGGCGGGGACCGCAAACGCGAGGAAGCCTGTTTTGACCAGGTCGCCAACGTGCGCGCCGACGGCGTCGTCCTGATGACCGGCTCGGCGCCGGCGTCCTATGCGCGCGGCCTGCGGCAACTGCCCCCCCTGGTGGCCGTCCTGGAGAAGCTGCCCGGTCATCGGGTCCCGGTGATCCGCACCGATCACCGGATCGGCGCCATGACCGCGACCCGGCACCTCATCGAGCTGGGGCATCGGCGCATTGCGCACATCGCCGGCGTCCCCATCCCCAGTACGGCCCAGCGCCTGCGCGGTTACCGCGAAGCGCTCGCGGCGGCGCAATTGCCCGATGACGCGCGGCTCGTCCAGACCGGGAACTTCACGATGCCCTCGGGCGCCACGGCCATGCAGGCGCTGCTCGACCTGGACTCGCCGCCCACCGCGGTGTTGTGCGGCAACGATGAAATGGCCTTCGGCGCGGTGCAGGCCCTGCACCGCCGGGGCCTCGCGGTGCCCCGGGATGTGTCGATCGTGGGCTTTGACGACCTGAACATGGCGGCGTTCTACAATCCGCCGCTCACGACCGTGCGGATTCCGCGTCACGAGATCGGGCGGCGTGCCGCCGCGGAACTGATCGAACTGCTGGCGGGTCGCGAGGTCACCCGCGAGGCGGTCCTGCCGACACGCCTCGTCATCCGCGAGAGTACCGCGCCGCCGCCCTGAGTCAGCGTTGCGGATATACTATCGAAGGCGAGAGATCGGATGCCCGTAAGGAGACTGACCATGAAACGAGCGCGTAACCTGCTGCTGCTGTTCGCAGCGATGCTGCTGTCAGGACCCTTGCTGGCCGAGCCCTACGGCGACACGATCAGCCTGTTCAAGAATGCCGGCCAGAGCGCGGCCTTCTTCCACAACAGTTACGCCTATGCCGTCTTCCCCACGATCGGCAAGGGCGGATTCGTGGTCGGCGGCGCGCATGGCTCGGGCCGTGTCTATGAGCAGGGCAGGTACATCGGCGATACGTCGATGACCCAGGTCAGCGTCGGATTCCAGGCCGGAGGGCAGGCCTACAGCCAGATCGTCTTCTTCCAGGACAAGCGCGCGCTGCACGAATTCACCAGCGGCCAGTTCGAATTCGACGCCGGTGTCAGCGCAGTGGCCATCACCGCGGCCGCCTCCGGCTCGGTCGGGACCACCGGGGCGAGTGGTGCCGCGAGCGGCGGCAAGAAGGATGCGGTGACCGCCGGCCAGTACTACAAGGGCATGGCGGTATTCACCATCGTGAAGGGCGGCGCCATGTACGAGGCCACGGTCGCGGGCCAGAAGTTCTCCTACCAGCCGCGCACGGCGCACTGAATCAGCCTCCGGCCGCATCCGGCGAATGCACGCCTATCACGTCTACGAACCCCGTGCGGGCCACGGCCTGGCCCACGACCCGCTCAATTCGATCGTGGCCCCGCGGCCGATCGGCTGGATCTCCTCGCGCAGCAGCGCCGGCATCCGCAACCTCGCCCCCTACAGCTTCTTCAATCTGTTCAACTACAAGCCGCCGATCATCGGCTTCGCGAGCATCGGCTGGAAGGATTCGGTGGACAACATCAAGGCCACCGGTGAATTCGTCTGGAACCTGGTCACCGAACCGCTGGCCGCGGCCATGAACGCCACCTCGGCCATGGTCCCGCCGACGCAGGACGAATTCGAGCTCGCCGGGCTGGCGGCGGCGCCATCGCGACTCATCCAGGCACCGCGCGTCGCCGCGAGCCCGGTGAACTTCGAGTGCCGGATGTCGCAGCTGCTGCGGCTCACCGACAGTCACGGCGCCGACACCGACGCCTGGCTGGTGCTCGGCGAGGTCGTCATGATCCACATCCGGCAGGACCTGCTCCGCGATGGCATCTACGACACGGCGGCCGCCGCGCCCATCATGCGCGGAGGCGGACCCGCCGATTACTTTCGCCTCGACCCCGAGTCCAAATTCCAGATGTGGCGGCCCAAGGCATAGCCATGCCAGAGCGCGGCCTGCGGCTGGCGGCACTCCTCGCGGCCGCCTCCGTCGCAGCGGGTCGCGCCGCTGCCGCGGATTTCACCGCCCTGCTCGCCGCGTCGCACACGGACGCCGCGGGACGGCTGCAGGTCGATGTTCACTTCGACTGCGCGCTGGCGCCGCCCGCCTTGAGTGCCGCGGGTCTCGCGGCCGCTTCGACGCTCAAGGCCGGGACCCTGTGCGTGGTGGAAGGCTGGGCGCTGCCCGCCGCGCTGCCGCAGCTGGCCGCCGTCGCGGGCGTCACCCGGCTCTCGGCTCCCTCCTATGTCCACCGCGCGCCTCCGCGGACCCTGCTGCCGATGCTGCACGGCCTCGCGCACGCCGCCGTGCAGAAAAGCGGCGCGACGCCCGCCATCGACCAGTATGGCGTCTCGATCCAGCATGCCGGAGCGTTCGTCACGCAGACCGGGAGCAATGGCGCCGGCGTGACGGTCGGCGTGCAGTCAAGCGGGGTATACAGCCTGAACCTCATTGAGGCGCGGGGCGAACTGCCGGCCTCGGTCCGGGTCGTGCAGCCGGCGAGCAACCCGCCGCCGATCCTGGCGGATGAGGGCACCGCCCTGCTCGAGGAGGTCCATGCGATCGCCCCCGGCGCGAGCCTCGTGTACTGCGGACCATCGACCTTCGTGGACTACACCTCCTGCCTGACACAGCTCATCGATGCGGGAGCCACCATACTGCTGGATGACACCGGGTTCACCAGCGACGGGGTGATGTCGGAGGATAACGATCAGAGCAGCGCGGTGGCGCAGATCCTGACCCAGAATCCCGCCGTGATGCTGTTCAGCGCCGCGGGCAACAACGGCGGCACCTACTGGGAAGGCCCCTATGCTCCCGTCAGCGTCGCAACCACGACTTTGCCCGCGCTGTCCTGCCCGGCATCCTCGGGAACACCCGATGCCTATGTCGCGACCTTCGGCGGTAACGCCAATCAGACCCTGACCGTGAGCGCCGGCAACGGCTATGCGAGCTTTCCGCTGCTGCTGGCCTGGGCCGATCCGCCGGGGCAGCTCACGAGCCGGTTCGATGTATTCTGGTTCGCCGCCGGCAGCACGACGATGCTCGGGTGCTTTTCTTCGGCGAACGCCGTGAGCGACCAGGCCGAACAGACGCTGACGCTGCCGAGCGGATCCTACACCGTGGTCGTGGCCTCTCCCGATGCGACCACCGCGGGCAAGTTCCTGAAGCTCTGGGCCGGGGGCGACGGTCTGACTGGGTTCGCGGTCGCAACCTCGGGGGGACTGGTCTCACCCCAGCACATGGTTCCCGGCGTCGTGACCGTCGGCGCCGTCAACGGGTCGGACGGCATCGGCGATGCCATCGAGTCCTTCTCCAGCACCGGACCGCTGCAGGTCGAGTTTCCCGCCCCTGCCCTGCTGCAGGCGCCGACCCTGGTCGCGCCCGACGGGATCAACGTCGATGCCGCCGGCACGTACTTTGCCGCCGAACTGTTTCCGGACGGCAATTTCTACGGCACCTCGGCCGCCGTGCCGAATGCGGCCGCGGTGGCGGCACTGCTGCGCGGCGCCTTTCCGACATTGAGCGTCGCGGAGGTGACCAGCGCCCTGACCCGGGGCGCCACCGTGCTCGGCGCCGCGGCGCCCGATGGGGTGTTCGGGTACGGCCGCGTCGATGCGCTCGGTGCGCTGAACACCCTGCCGGGTCCGACGATCAGCCCGCTCATCGACGCGAGCAGTACCGGCAGCGCCAGCACCACCCCGCAGGCCTTGAATATCAGCGGCACCGGCACGCTGCATTTCACCGTCAGCAGCAGCAACACGGCGCTGGTTCCCAACGCCATCGTGAACACAGGCACTCCCGGCGTCAGCGTCTCTTCAGGCTGCGGCACGAGCACCCTCGCCTGCACCCTCACCGTCACCCCGGTGACGGGACAGGCCGGCATGGCGACGCTCACGGTGTCCGTCGTCGATGGCGCCAATCGGTCGGCCCCGGCGACGATGACGTTCACGGCCACGGATCCGGCGCCGGCCCCGGCGCCGACAGGCGGCGGCCACGGCGGCGGGGGCGGCGTGCAGGACTGGGCCCTCTTGGGAATCGGCGCGCTGCTGGCCTGGTCGCGGTCGCGCGCGATGGGCTCCCGCGGCTTGCCTACAGATAGATCGTGAGCTTCAGCACGCCGGAGAACGGCTCCAGAGGATGCACCTGGTAGCCGTCCACGCCCTCGACCGGTTCACCCGGCAGCCGCGAGGTGTAGTAGTACGCGGAGGAATCCGCGTGCGTGTTGAGCAGGTTGTACAGGGTGAGCTGCAACTTGAGGCTGGGGGAGAACTTGTAACCCATGTCCAGGTTGAACTCACTGTAACCACTGTCCTGCGGAAACTCGGTGCCGTCGGCCAAGGGATAGGCGCCGAGCTTGCGCCACTGCAGACCGCCGAACCACGGCCCGAGGTTGTTCACGAGCACGCCGAATGAGCCGATGAACGTCGGCGCCTCGGCGATCCACGGACCCGGCAGGCCATACGCCGCGAGGTCCCCCCGGTAACGCGCATGCGACAGCGCCAGGTCGGTATTGAACTCGATCCACGAAAAGGGATGGTACTGGGCCGAGAGTTCCACGCCGCGCCGGCGACTCGGGGCGCTGGCGGCGTCCTGACCGGCGTCGGCGTCATAGGCAAGCTCCGAGTTGAAGTCCTGCTGGAACACGGCCAGCTGCATCGACAGCTTCGGGACCAGGTTGCTGCGGATGCCGAACTCCAGGCCCCGGGTCGGTGCCAGCAGCGGAGTGGCCCCCGCGGTGCCGGGCACGCCTTCGATGGGCACCGTGCCGAACACCCCGCGGACGTCGTCCGAATGAAACCCGCGACCGGCACTGAAATAGAACTCGGTCCTGGCGAAGGGTCCGAGGATGAGACTGCCCTTGGGCTGCAGCAGCGTCTGGTCGGCCGTACCGCGAAATCCGCTGATCAGGCTGTGATCGCTGGCGCGGTAGTACTCCTCGCGCACGCCGAGCACCGTTCGCAACCATGGCGTCCAGTGCGTCGTCGCATCAAGATACGGCCCCAGGTCGAGCAGATGCACCCCGTCGGCGTTGCAGACGCCCCCGGGGGCGGCGACCTGGATCGCCGGGCCCGTGACCTGGATCACCGAGCAGTAATCGAGCGGCGTTCGCCTGAGCGTATGCAACCGGTTGACGTAGGCACTGTCATCGCGCAGCTGCACGCCGGCCTCGGTCTCGTTCTGCAGTACACCGAAGTTCTGGCTGAACGCCACGGCCATCTGTCCGCCCAGGGTGCTGCGGCGTTCGGTCTGCTGTTCCTGGTCGCCGTTGACCGGATCGTTCAGATAGTGCGTGAAGTCGTTCCAGAGAATCATCCGGCTGGATATGTAGTAGGCGCTCGACTTGAAGTTCCAGGTGTCCCCGGCGGTGGCGAAGTGCAGCGAAAGGCTGTGGCGCTCCGAGAGATTGCCGTCACCGGGATCCAGGGTGCCGAAGCGGCCGATCAGTCCTTCCTGAATGGCCCGCAGCGGCTGGTCCGTGGTCATGTTGCCCTGGCCATGGAAGTACAGGACCGTGGCCCCGTACCCCTCTTCATCCGATCCGTGGGTGTAGCGCAGCGCGGCGGCGATCTTCTCGAAGTCGTCCGGATGCGTGAAGGGCCCGTCGACATGCCCGTAGTAGGCCCCGCCGACGATACGATCGTTGTCGGTCAGATGGTCGGTTCCGCCCGCGAACAGGTTGTAGACCCCGAGGGTTCCGGCAGCGAGCGCGACCTGGTTCGGAATGTCGTTGGCCAGCTTCATGTAGGTCGACGCCACCGAACCGAAATCCCCCAACGAGGCGTAGTAGGGACCCTTGGTGTAGTCGAGCCCGTTGGCCAGCTCCGGCATGATGAAGTTCAGGTCCGAATATCCCTGGCCGTGGGTATTCGTCGGGCGATTCACCGGCATGTCGTCGACGAAGTTGGCGATGTCGGTGCCGTGGTCCAGATTGAAGCCGCGGGCCAGGTACTGATTGGCCTTGCCCTCACCGGAATGCACCGTGACCACCAGGCCCGGCACGCTCTCGAGCAGCTGCCCCACCCGGTAGACCGGACGCAGCTCGAGCTCCTGCTCCGTCACTGACCCTTGGCTCGCGGTCGTGGCAACGCCCAACAGGCTCACATGCGAGGCGGTGACGACGACTGCTTCGAGCACCTCGGGCGACTCATCGGTGGTCGCACCGGCGGCAGCGGTCTGCGCCCAGGCGGGCTGCCCGGTGACCCGCGCGACCAGCAGAACAGTCGCACACGCCAAGCCCGCCACGCGGCGCAGCGCCCTCGCACACCCAGGTGTCCGCATCGGAATCCTTTTGAAATCTTCCGCGGTTCCGCGCGTCGGCGACCCCGCAGCTTGAGAGTGCATACTGGCGGCGAAGCCCCGGATACTCAAAGCGATTACCGTTACCTGGGTGTTATAGAACCGCCGTTAACGCCCCGGGGCACGAGGCCTCAGGTGCTGATCGGGACATGAGGCGACCGGTTGTCGAAGGCGTCCTGAATCGCCTGCAGCGCGCGCTGCAGGAAATTCTCCACCTCGGGCCAGTGATGCACCACGTACCAGCCCACGGACAGCAGGACCAGCAGCCACACCACGGTGCCGATCAGCACCACCAGCGGGTGCACGGGGTCATAGGCACCCACGGGGGCGTAGTAGCGCGCCATCCGCATCTGCCGCACCAGCGTGCCGTAGACGACACACACCGCGACGATCCCGACCCAGTGCGGAACCAGGGCGGCCCAGTCCCAGCCGAGGACCGGCCGCCCGGCGATCGCGCCAACGAGTGCGACCAGAAAGCCGATCAGGAGCAATACGTGTATCACCGCGGACAGCGGTCCGGCACCGTATGGGATGGGTGCGTACGCCGCCGGATACGGCGCGCCCGGCCAGCTGGATGCACTCCAGGCGCGCCGCTGCGCCCGCCACTGCCGGCGCTGATCGCGCCACATGCGGCGCTGATCGCGCCATTGGTCGCGCCAGTGGCGCCCGGCGTCAAAGGCCGCCCGCGGCCGGCCGATGAGTTCCTCGGCGTTGAAGGGTTTGCCGTGGGCCTGCGCCAGTTGTTCGGCCGTGACGGCAACCGGCACGACCATCATCATGACCAGATAGACCGCGGCGCCGACGCCCCCCGTGAACGCGGCGAACAGCACGAACATCACGCGCACCACGGTCACATCGACGCCGAAGTAGGCCGCGAGCCCGTTGCAGACGCCGCCGACCATTTCGCCCTCATGGATCCGGTACAGGTGCCGGACCTCGGCGGTGGACCGAGCCCCGGCACCGGCGCTGGCCTGCGCCGCACCCGCGGTGGCAGGTCCGGGGCCGGCGGGCTGCGGTTCCGACTCACCCGTGCCGGCACCGGCGCCCGGTTCCACCGGACCCATTTCACGGAGCACCTGTGCGATCTCCTCGGCCGTGACGACATTCTTGGCGCCGCTCACGTGGCGCGACAGCTTGTCGGCAATGGCCTGCTCCAGATCCGCCAGGATCTCCTGCCGGTCCGGATCCGCGCTGAGCCGCGTTTCGGCGATCTTCAGGTACGCGGCCAGGGCCTCGCAGCCTTCGGATTCGATCTGCCAGGCATTGCCGTTCAGGCTGATGGTATTGACCGCGCGCATGGTCACGCTCCCAGGTCTTCGATGGTCTTGTTGATGAGGCGCCAGTAGGCGACGAGCTGCGCGAGTTGCGCCTGACCGGCTGCGGTCAGCGCGTAGTACTTGCGCGGGGGCCCCGAGCCGGATTCCTTCCACTCATAGTCCACCAGTCCGTCACGCCGCATCCGGCTCAGCAGTGGATACAGCGTCCCCTCCTGCGTCGCGAACTCGGTGTCGGCAAGCTTGCGCAGAATATCGGCGACATAGACGCGATCCGCGTCGATGACCTTGAGGATGAGGAATTCGAGCAGGCCCTTGCGCATCGGCCCGAATCGTTCGTTGGCGGCCATGAACACCCTTGCTTCAGTACACTACCTTTTTATCACAAGGTAGCTTGAATTGGAAGCGGTGAGGGTTTGGCGGCTACAGGGATCGCTTTTCGCCCTTCCGGCCGCCCGGCCAGCCCGTTCCCTGCTTGTAGGTCCGGTTGCCGAGGAACACGGCCTCCACGCGGGTGATGCGGCCGTCCTGGAACTTCCACGCCTCGGTGTTCAGGACTTCGTTGGGCCACTGGGTGCTGGGCATCATGGGATAGGTGCGACCGTTCGGCATGGTCACGGACTTGACGGTGCCACGGCGCCGGAAGTCGAAAACCCCGAAGATGATCTGCCGCTGCGTATCGATGATGGGGAAACGCGCGTTGTCGTATTCGGTGATGAAGGCGTACACGCCGGTGTCGATCTGCCGGGCGCACCCCATTCCGAGGGATGCACGGACGGCGGCCGCCCAGTCATCATCGTGCGCCAGCGGTCGCAGCGGCACCGGCGGGCGATCATGCGGACCGAGCGCCATGACCATGCCGTTCTCCAGCCGCACGCACGACTCGGCGAAGGGCGCGAGTTCCCCCTTCTGCAGCGCCACCGCCCGCATGTAGGCGAGCGCCGCGGCGATCATCTGCCGGCGCGTCAGGCGATGCCCGGCGGGCTCGACCCGGTCCCACAACGGCTCGTACGCAGGCTGGGTCACGGAAGCCGGCGCATCGCGGTTCACCACGGTCTCGATTTCCGTGAGTCCCTGCGCCGTGACCTTCAGGCGCACCATCAGGTAGCCCGGCGTGCCGTTCTCGCGCATGGTCACGTAGGTGGCGACGCCGCCCTGCGCCGGATCATAGAAATCGTGGCGGTACGCGCCGAGTTCGGAGAAGGTCACCCACAGCGCCTCCCCGAGCGGAATCGCGACGCCGTTTTCGGTGAACCGCACGTTCGGTGCGACGCGCAGGCGCCCGGGATCATGCGCCTGCAGCGCCTGCAGGTACCCGTCCATCACCGACCTCAGGCACGCCTCGTCGCAGGCCGTGCCCCCGGCCGCGGCGCGAGCCGTCACGACGATGCATGCCAGCAAGGCGCAGGCCCGTGGAAAGTTCGTGACCTTCATGAATGCGAGTTCTTCGACCAGGGGGAGATGGAATAGTACGGCGACCCGATGAAGTCGGCCTCCACCGGCCCGACCGCGCCGTCGATGATCTTGAAGGTCTCGACGAAGCTCCACGTATGCGGCTCCTGGAAAGGCGAAGTCCTGGGCGTACCGTCGGTGAGCTTGAAATCGATCACGTTGCCCTTGTGGTCGATGAATCCGCGGAACATCACCAGGCCCCGCGCCTCGTCCACCAGGATCGGCTCGCGCCGCACCCGCACATTGAACAGGTAGGTGCCGAGCCTGAACGGTCCCTCGCAGCCATGCGGTGCGGTCTCCATGCCGTTTTCGATGCGATGGCAGGTGGGCGCGAACACCGTGTGCAGTGTGCCGTCGTTGTGCGACAGCGTGGCGAAGTAGCCGTCGGCGATGCGGATCAGCTCCGCGCGCGGTCGCCGCTGCGCCGGCGTGAGCAGCTGGCTCGTCAGCGGATCATGGGTGAGCTTCGTCACATCCCCGAACGGTGTCGGGGGCGCGCTGACGAGGCGCTTCGTGGACAACAGGTGCTCCACCTCCACGATCCTGCCGCGCACGACCCGCAGGCGGATGGCGAGGAACGCCGGCGTATTCCCCATCATGATCGCCGTGTAGACGCCCGCGCCGCCGCTCACCGGATCCGAGAACGTCAGCGCCGGGCCGATCTCGGATGTGACCACGTCCCAGCTGCCGTCGGGAAACGGCAGCTGCACGTTGTTCTCCATGAAGCGCACCCGCGCCGCGAACGGCGCCTGCGTCCGGTCGTGATGGACGTAGGCCGCCCGGTACTGATCCGCGATCCGCCGCAGGCACCCATCGTCACACGCCGCCTGCGCGGCGGTCGCGCCGAGCAGCGGCGCGGCCAGCAGGATCAGCGCCATCCGTCCGATCCACCATGACATTGCCGAATTCGCGCACATCACGACCCCCTCTTCCGTTCTCAAGGCCGCCTACACCAGCGGCAATTCGTTGCTGCCGGCCCATATGCCGTGCACCTGTGAACTCAACCTGAACGGCAGGATCACCCGCGCGATGTCGCCATCGCCGAGGTGTTCGGCATCGGCGATGACGAGCTCGGAGCGCATTTCCGCATAGTTCGAGGCGACACCGACCAGGTAGCCCTGCCCCTCCGCGCTGCCGCGCGGCACGAAACTGCACTCCTGCAGCGCATGGGTCCTGCCGGCGAAATACCGGTCCACCTTGCGTGTCTGCAGGTCGAAGCGTCCGTAGGAGTTGGCGACCGACGCCGGCGCGTGCGGACCTGCCCGATTGCGGTCATAGGGCATCTGCGGATCTGTGAAGTTCGTGTACAGGTACCGCGAGGCGAGCGTGACGGTGCGCGGATCGACCTTGCCGAGGTCGTTGACCTGCATGTCCCACAACACCTCCTCCTGCCAGGTGTCGGCCGGGGAATCCAGGTCGAGCGTGAACTTGCGGATCACCGCCCGCGCCTTGGCGGGATCGAACGGCGTGCCGTCGACGTTCGGAAAGAAGGGAAAGAAGTTCGAGTCCCAGAACGGGGCGTACAGGATAACCTTGTTGCCTTCGCTGTAGGCGTTGAAGGTATGCATGTGGCAGCGATTCGGACCCTTGAACCAGCGCATGTCCTTGGGTCCGCCCTCGCGCGGCATCACGCCGATATAGCCCGGCTTCGTCGAGTCCCACCACCAGTGGATCTTGCCGGCCTGCAGCCGCTCGAGGCTCGTCACGTAGCCGCTGAAGGGAATCACCACGTGGCGGTGCGTGAGCGCCATGTCGTGAATGATGCTCACGTAGGGCACCTTGACGCGCACCTCGTGGCGCACCTTGCCTGTGCGGTCGATGGTGCAGATGAACAGATCATCCGATGCAAGTCCGGTCGCCTCATAGCCGAACGCAACCATTTCCCCCGTGAGCGGATCGAGCTTGGGGTGCGCCGTGAAGGTCTGGCTCTTCCAGCCGCCGTGAAAATCCCACGGCCCGATGGTCTCGAGGGTGTTGGGGTTGATCTGATGGGGCAACCCGTCCTCCTTCAGCGCGAAGAGCTTCCCGGCATGGATCACCGGCGTGGTGTTCGAGGCCGTGCGCAGGTTCGGATGCACCGGATCGCGGATCGAGGGATCATCGGTATAGGGATTGCGGTAGTAGCCGTAGAGCTGGCGGCGGGCCGCGCGCAGCATCTGCATCCGGTGGTTGTTGACGAAGCGGCCCTTGAAATCCACCTTGCCGCCCTTGAAGCGGAAGCTGCTGATGTAGCCGTCGGCGTTGAGGACGGCATCGTCGCGAAACTTCGGCGGGTAGTACCACTCATAGCCGGCGCGGTAGAACGCACCGTCCAGGTCCGGCGGGATCCTGCCGACCACCTCACAGTCATCGATCGAGACTTCGAACCGCAACGGAGAGTTGAATCCGCGCCCGGCCAGGCTCTCAGAGAAATCCGCCATGTCGCCCCCTTGTCAGTCCACGGGCCATCACTGCAATGAAAACACGATCAGCGTCGCCGCCCCGGTCGCGGATGCCGCATCACGCGAAGAGCTGCCCGATGGCACCACAATGTACTCCCGTCCGGCCACCGCATACACCGAAATGCCGGCCGCGACCGGCCCGCCCGTGGCGAACTCGTACAGCACCCGGCCGTCGCGCGCGTCGAGTGCCAGGAAGCTGCCCCCGAGGTCCCCGGTCAGCAGCAGGCCTCCGGCGGTGGGCGTCACGGCCGCCAGCACCGGATCCTTGCGATGCACGCTCCATATCTCCCGGCCGCTGCCCGCCGCGAACGCCTTGATCCAGCCGCTCTGCAGCGCCGGCGGATCCATGCGGAACATGCCGCCGAAGTAGACTCCGCCAGGCACATAGTGCGGCTCCGCCCGGGTGAGGACATTGCAGCGGTCCGCCGCCGCGACGAACACGGTCCCGGTCAGCGGCGAGAAGGCCGGCCCGTTGTACTGCCCGAGCGCGCCCGGACACACGTGCACGCCGGCCGCGGTGGGCGGCGCATCGACGTTCGAGCGGCTCGTGAACGGAACCTGTGACAGCACCTCGTGGCTGTCCCGATCGTACTGGTAGAGCAGGCCATTCTTGCTGGCGACCGCCATGAGGCTGCGACCACCCTGCGAGAACAGCGCCGGTGCCGCCGCCGTGTCCCAGTCATGCAGGTCGTGTGCGACCTGCTGCACGTACCAGGACAGCCGGCCCGTCGCGATGTCGAGTGCGACGACACTGTCCGTGTACAGGTTGTCCCCGGAGCGGCCGGCATCATTGAAGTCCGGCGCCGGATTGCCCGTGGGCACGAACAGCAGGTGCCGCACCGGGTCGATGGCCATGCTCGACCAGGTCGCCCCGCCCCCCCGGTCGGTGCCGCCGCTCCAGGATGCCGCCGCAGCGCCGCTGCGCGGAACGATGTCGAAGGACCACAGCGCGGCGCCGGTGCCCGCATCGAACGCATGGATGCGGCCGCGGATGCCGGTATCGGCGCCGGCCTCCCCGGTGAACACCTTGCCGTCGAAGGCCACCGGGGCGCCCGTGATCTCGTAGCCCAGCGCGCCATCGGCGACGCGCGCGTCCCACAACAGCTTGCCGTTGGCGGCATCCAGGGCGATCAGGTGCCCGTCGGTCGTCCCGCGAAACACCCGGCCCCCGTACAGGGCGACGCCACGGTTGCCCGGCAGGTGCTCGGGATCGACCGGCACATAGGTGTAGGACCAGCGAACCGCGCAGGTTGCCGCATCCAGGTCGAGCACCTTGTGCGCCGTGGTGACGTACATCCGCCCCTCGTACACGATGGGGCTGGTTTCGAAGCTGCCGAGCTCCCCCAGTTGCGCGATGCACCGGACCTTGAGGTGACCGGCATTGCCGGTATTGATCTGGGAGAGCGGCGAGAAGCGATCCCCGGCCAGTGTGCGATTGAAGGTCAGCCAGTCCGCATCGCTCATGCGCAGCAGCTGCGCATCCTCCGGCCCGCCGCCGCTCGCCGGCGCGACCGTCCGCGGGGCCTGCGGGAACACCGTGCTGGATCCCGCCGGCGGCGTGGGCGGCGCGTCCGCCGCAACCGGTGCGGCCGGCGCGGGCGGCAAGGTGCCGCCGAAGGCGGCCGGCGTCAGCGCTGCCTCGCCTGCCGCATAACCGTTGCTGCCGAGGATGAACGCCGCGATGGCGAGGTTGTCGGCCTCGGACACACTGCCCGGGGCGCCCTTGGGCATCTGTCGGGCAATGGCGTCGAAAAAATCCGCCCCCTGATGCCGGCCATCACCCCAGGTCCGGGCGAAAGCACTGCCGGACAATGCCACGGCCGCGCCGCCCTGCAGATTCGCGCCATGGCACAGGCCGCACGCGCGCGCGTAGGCCACCCTCCCGGCTGCAAACTGCGCCGCCGTGAAGGACGGCGCGGCAGCCACGGGGCCGCTCAGCATCAGCAGCGCGACCGCGGCGCGGTAAGGATTCATTCCGGCTATCATGGTCCGACCATAAAGTCGCCGGGTCCGCGGCGTCAATTGGACAAGCACATGGCGACAGGTTGGGCAGGTGAAGGCGCGGTGAATGAGCAGATCGACGCCACGGTGAAGGACGCCGTGGAGCGCGCCCGCAGCCACCTGCACCGGGGCCCCGCACTGACTCACTGCGAAAAGTGCGGCGAGGCAATCCCCGAGGCCCGCCGGCTGGCGGTACCGGGCGTGCGCCTGTGTCTGGCCTGCCAGCAGGCGGCGGATACCCGGCTGGGAGGCGTAAGCGGATACAACCGCCGCGGCAGCAAGGACAGCCAGCTACGCTGATGCGAAGAATCCCGTCTCCGGCACTCGCGAGCACTGCCTTTGATTGCAAGGCGAACCGGTACCAGGTCTTGAGCCGTGCCGAGTACGCCGTGGCCGCCCACCGGCTTACCGAGGGTCAGGCCGGCTCCATGCCGTAGCGCTGCATGACGGCAGCCGCGGCCGGCAGGCGCATGTACGCCAGCAGATCCGCGGCCAGCTGCGGCGCTTCGCAGCGCACGCCGATGCCGGCCGAGAAAGTCGTGATGCTCTGGATGGCCGCGGGCAACGGTCCCAGGACCTCGATGCCCGCGACGTTCAGCAGCTCGCTCAGCTGCTGGAAGCCCAGTGCCGCCTGGCCACCGGCCACCAGCGAGCCGACCGGGATGCCCGGCGGCGGCACGACGATCCGCGACCGGATGCTCTCCAGAATGCCCCAGCGCGCGAACAGCTTCTCCAGGTACACGCCGCTCGGACCGGTCGAGTAGCTCAGCGAGGCTGCATGGGCGACGGCCGCCTTGACGGCGGCCTCGGTACCGATATCCGGCCGCGGTGCGCCGCTACGCACCGCCATGGCGATGCCCGATCTGACGAGATCCACCCGCCCCGGACGCAACTGCGAGGCCGCGATGAGCTTGTCGATCGCCGTATCCGACAACACGACCACATCGGCATGCTCGCCGCCGAGGATGCGGTTGGCGACTTCGACGCCACCGGCCGCCTCGGCCGCCACCGCCTGGCCGGTCCGCGCCGTATAACCCCTGACGAGTTCGGCGAGGACTTCACGTGCCGCCATCGAAGAGAGCAGTTTGAGCGGATGTTGCGTCATGTTTGCCTTCGCACGCCTTCAGAACGGGTAGTTGATACCGGTAAAGACCGCGAGGCCCTCGGTGCCGTAGCCCGCATCCACGTAACCGACCACCGAGGGCCGGGCGATGCCACGCACGCCGAGGCCCACCACCTTGTGCAGGGCCGAAACCGGATCCAGGTTCAGGTGCGAGGACACGCGCCCCATGTCCAGGAAGGGCGTCACCTCGATATCGACGTGAGTGGCGGCCGCATCGAAGGAAAACGTCCGGTGCCGCAGCTCGAGGCTGACGGCGAAGGAATTGCGGTCGACGAACCGGCCCTGGCCGAAGCCGCGCAGCAGCTGCTCGCCGCCGACATCGCTTTCGTCGCCGCCGATGCTGCTTAAGTCGTAGAACGGGATCTTGTGGCCGCTGGGCATGTAGCGCAGGGCGACGTGAGCCGCAAGAATGGTATCGGGCAGCACCGGCTGGAAGGTCCGGGCGTCCAGGCCCATCGCGCTGTAGATGGAGTCGGTGAGGTTGCCGTTGCGGCCGTTCAGTCCGGCGTAGACCACCGCCTGGGTTCCCCGGCTCGGGATGGAGCTGTCGTCGCGGGTGTCGTAAACCAGCGCCACCTGGTTCAGCGCTTCGTTGGTGTAACCCAGGCCGTGTACGTCCGGATAACGCGATTCGATGGTGGGCACCTTCTTGAGGGTGCCGGCCGTGACATCCATGCGCCTCGCCCGCAGCGTGTACTGCAGCTGCCAGGTCGGGTTCAAATTGAATCCGGCCTGGGCCTGCGCCACCAGTTGCGAGGCGGTGTAGTTGGTGACATCGCCCGCCAGGGAGTGGTTGCCATAGCCGTAGAATCGCGACGTGCCGGAGCGGTCGAAAATGAGGCTGGTGTTGAGCGACCACAGAGTGTTGCGCAGCCGGCCCTGCTGGTACTCGAAGTCGACGCCGCGCTGGACCCGCTCCTGCATGAAGGTCACCACCGACCAGCGTTCATCCGTCGAGGGGTACTCGAAGATCCGGAAATGCGCGCCGACGCCGAAGTTCGGGTTGTACAGCAGGTCCGGCGCGATGATGCGGGTGATTTCGCGCTCGTCATTGGTGTGCAGCCACACCGGCAGGAGCCCCAGGGTCACGCCACTGTCCGGGTCGGCGCCGATTTCCGGCACGGGAATGAACGGCCAGGTGGAAACATCGAACCGGCCGCCGCCCGCGGAGGCGGGCGCCGCCGGGGTCGGCGGCGGCGGGGCGATCTCGGCGCGCTCCTGTGCCAAGGCCAAGCTTCCGCTACACGCCAGGGCCACGAGCCAGGCCGTCACCGGACAGCGCGCGACCCTGCGTATGCGACGGATTATGCTCAAGACTACCTCTTATTAGATGGGGTACGAGGTGATCTTGCGGCCGCCCTCCTTCGGTCCCCGGTTCGAGGGCGCAATTCTAGTCGAAGCGCGGGGCATGCGCCCACGTCGTCAGGGGAAATCTGCGGTTGTATTTGCAACATGCTCATTGTGCTAACGTTCCGACCCTTCTGATCCACAGGGCGCTCATGGAGAAGACATTCATTTCCGCGGATTCGCTGCTCCGCGATTCCCTCGAGCTCGGACGCATGGTGGTGCACAGCGGCTATCGCCCGACCTTCCTCGTCGGCATGTGGCGGGGCGGTGCGCCCATCGGCATTGCGGTACAGGAGGTCCTCGACTACTACGACATTCCGACCGATCACATCGCCATCCGCACCTCGGCCTACTACGGCATCGACAAGCAGGACAAGACGGTGCGGGTCCACGCCATCGACTACCTCGTATCGCGCCTGGACGCCGAAGACCGGCTGCTGCTGGTGGATGATGTCTTCGATTCCGGCCGCAGCCTCGATGCGGTCATTGCCGAGCTCACCCGACGGTGCCGGCGCAACCTGCCGCAGAACATCCGCACCGCGACCGTCTACTACAAGCCCTCGCGCAACCGCAGTGCGCGGGAACCCGACTATTGCGTGCGCCGGGTGGAGGAGTGGCTGGTGTTCCCCCACGAGTTGAAAGGGCTGACGCGGGAGGAAATCCTGCGCAACAAGCCGGTCGGCCCGGACTTCCTTGACGCCAAGCCGGCCTGAAGCCGCGCGGCCTCGAGCCTCAGTAGTGCGGCGGCCGCTCGTCTTCGGGGCGGCGCGCGGGCTCCGGGGCCTGCCGGGCATCGAGCTT
Source organism: Steroidobacteraceae bacterium (assembly GCA_035506335.1). Classification (GTDB taxonomy): domain Bacteria; phylum Pseudomonadota; class Gammaproteobacteria; order Steroidobacterales; family Steroidobacteraceae; genus DAIDKA01. The sequence goes on from DATJPN010000074.1 coordinate 30,767, forward strand.
CTCGGCCAGCGCCCGCAGGCCATCGCGCAGGGCCTGCAGTTCCTGGTGCTGGCGGTACACCACGTCGCTCAATTCGGCATTGGCGCGCTCGAGGAAGGCCAGCTTCGATTCGAGGCGCTCCTGGGTCTCGTGATCCATGGTGGCTGGAATCATAACCCGGATACCAGCGCCGACCGCCGCATGGCATCCCTTGCCCCGAGCGTGAATTCACAGGCCCAGGGAGCAATCCGCGTGCCAAGGATCGATTGAGCAATAAATGATTGTTTAGTATGAATTAATTCGGCTGAAGCGGCGCTCGCATCGGGTCCGGGGACACCGTTGCGGACACGGCCGGACACTCCGGCGGACCCTGCCGTGTAACATGCCGGGCTCTGGTTGGCCTGGACCGGCCGTCCGTGCACTAAGGAACATCTTGAAGACACCCCGCGGCCTGCAGCCCCTCGTCGACGATGGGATAATCGATGAAGTCCTGCGCTCACTCAAGAGCGGCAAGGAGGCCACGGTGTACGTGGTGCGCGCCGCAGGACGAGTGCTGTGCGCGAAGGTCTACCGGGACATGGGTCAGCGCAGCTTCCAGAAACGCGCCGTCTACCAGGAAGGCCGCAAGGTGCGCGGCAGTCGCGAGGCGCGCGCCATGGGCAAGAGCACCCGCTTCGGGCGCAGGGAGCAGGAGCTCGCCTGGAAGAGCGCGGAAGTCGACGCGCTGTACCGGCTGGCGGCCGCCGATGTGCGGGTTCCCAGGCCCTACGGATACTTCAACGACGTGCTGCTGATGGAGATGGTGACCGACGCCGCCGGGGACCCGGCGCCACGCCTCGGCGAGGTGGAACTTTCCCGTGAGACCGCGCTCGAATACCACGCCTTCCTGGTCCGGCAGGTCGTGCGCATGCTGGCCATCGGCCTGATTCACGGCGACCTGTCGGAATTCAATGTCCTGGTGGGCCGTGACGGACCCGTCATCATCGACCTGCCGCAGGTCGTCAACGCCGCCGGCAACAATGGCGCGCTGGCGATGCTACGGCGTGACGTGGACAACCTGCGCGGCACCCTCGGACGTTTCGCGCCGGAACTGCTCGCGACGGAATATGCCCGCGAGATGTGGGCGCTGTTTGAAAAAGGGGAATTGCACCCCAATAGCGAACTGACGGGAATGCATGTGGCGGATGCCTCCGCGGCCGATGCCGACGGCGTGCTGCAGGTGATCGATGATGCCCGCGAAGAGGCGATTCGCCGCGAATTGGGGCGGCGGGCCGGCTAATCGATGCACACACCGGCCCGCTCCTGCGGTATCTTTGCGGCCACCACCCGCGCTGTCGGCGGGTGTCCGCTTTGACGCCATATTTAAAGAGAGGCAGCGGATGCGCTTGAGCAAGACAGGCTACTATGCCGATTTCGTGATCTACGCGACGGTGCTCGTGGCTGCGGTTACAGTCGCCGTCATCCGCGATACGCCCTACGAGATCTCGCTGTGGCTGCTCGCCGCGGCATCCGGCGCCCTCACCTGGACCTTGATCGAATACGTGCTGCACCGCTTCGTGCTGCATGGCATCCCGGTCTTTGCGGCCATGCACGATGTTCACCACGAAGCCCCGCGCGCCTTCGTAGGCACGCCGACCTGGCTGAGCCTCGGCGTCATCGTCGGTTTCGTGTTCCTGCCCTCATGGCTGCTCGGCTCGCTCAACACGGCGGGCGGGTTCGCCGTGGGCGTCACGGCCGGATTCTTCTGGTACGGCGTCGTGCATCACGCGATCCATTACCGCAGGCCGCGTTTCATCGCGGCACGCCTGATCCAGGCCTCGCGGCGCCACTCGCAACACCACTACTCACGGCAATCCGGTAATTTCGGGGTGACCACGCAGGTGTGGGATCACGTCTTCGGAACGGTCCTCGCGACACGGGCGAACCTGGTCGAAGCGGATTAGCCTTCGAGGCTCCATCCGACGGTGGAAGCGTTCCTGGTCTCGGTCGCCTCGGTCGCGGTGGGCGAACTCGGCGACAAGACCCAGCTGCTGAGCCTGATCCTCGCCTCGCGGCTGCGCCGGCCGCTGCCGATCATCGCCGGCATCTTCGTCGCAACCCTCGGCAATCACCTTCTGGCGTGCGGGTTCGGCGAATGGGCGGGCCATCTCATCACCCCCGGGATCCTGCGCGGGGTGCTGGGCGCATCGTTCATCGCCGTGGCCGTCTGGGCGCTGATTCCGGACAGGCTGGACGACGGGTTCGAAGGCCGCAGCACGCATGGCGTGTTCGTCTTTACCGTCGTCACCTTCTTCCTCGCCGAGATGGGGGACAAGACCCAGTTGGTCGCGGTGGCCCTGGCCGCCCGTTACCAGCAACTGCTACCGGTCGTGCTGGGCACGACCCTCGGGATGATGCTCGTGAACGTCGCGACCGTGCTGTTCGCCGATCGGGCGGTGCGCTGGATTCCGCTCAAGCTGGTGCGGATCGTGGCCGCCGCCCTCTACACCGTGCTCGGCATCGCCACGTTCCTGGGCTTGCCGGGCCTGCTCCCCGGTCGCTGAGGACCGGGGCCGGGCGTCCGCGCCGTCATTCACGCGCCGCGGCCAGGGCCTGCTGCAGCGCCTCGAGTTCCTCCCCGCCGGCCAGCCACAGTGCCTCGACCCGCAGGGTGTCGCGCGCGAGGCGGGCCTGCTTCTCCAGCAGTTCGCGCAGACGGTCCCGGGCGGCATCGGCGTAGAGATCCGGCGCGGCCAGATCCGCCCGGACCCGCTCGGTGTCCCGGGCCAGGGCATCCAGCTGCTGTTCGAGCTTCGCGAGCTGCGCCTTCAGGGGACTCAAGGCCGCGCGCCGCTGCGCGTCCTCGCGCCGACGTTGCCGCCGCAGCTGCGCCGAGTCGCCCGGTGGCGCCGCCTCGCCCGCTGCGGCCTGGGCCGCGAGCCACTGCGCATAATCCTCCAGGTCCCCGTCGAAGGGCTGCAGGCGCCCGGCGTGCACCACCTTGAACTCATCCGCCACGGTTCGCAGCAGGTGCCGGTCGTGCGACACCACGACCACGGCCCCGGCGAAATCCTGCAGCGCCACGCACAGCGCCTGACGCATCTCCAGGTCCAGGTGATTGGTCGGTTCATCGAGCAGCAGCAGATTCGGCCTGCGGAAGGTGACCACGGCGAGCATCAGGCGCGCCTTCTCGCCGCCGGAGAACGGCCCCACGGGTTCGAACACCCGGTCGCCCGTGAAGCCGAATCCCGCCAGGAAGTCGCGCAGTTCCTGCTCCGTGGCGCGCGTCGCCGGCGCCCCTCCCAGCCGCCGGAGATTTCCGAGCGGCGAATCATCCGTCGCCAGCTGTTCGAGCTGGTGCTGCGCGAAGTAGCCCAGGGCGAGGTCCCGCGCCTCGGTGCGGGTTCCCGATAGCGCGGCGAGCTCCCCCGCGAGCAGCTTCATGAGCGTGGACTTGCCGGCGCCATTGCGGCCGAGCAGCGCGATCCGCTCACCGGGGGCGATGGTGAGGTTGACCTGTTGCAGCAAGGCGCGCTCCGCGTAGCCGGCCGACTGGTTCTCGAGGGTCAGCAGCGGTCTCGGCAACTTGTCCGGCTGCCTGAATTCGAATGCGAAGGGCGAATCCACATGCGCCGGCGCGATGCGCTGCATTCTCTCCAGCGCCTTCAGGCGGCTTTGTGCCTGGCGGGCCTTGGTGGCCTGCGCGCGGAAGCGCTCGACGAAGGACTCCATGTGCCTGATCTGCTGCTGCTGGCGGGTGTAGAGCGCCGCATGCTCGGCGAGCTCCGCGGCGCGCTGCTCCTCGAAGGCCGAGTAGTTGCCGTGGTACGCGCGCGCCCGGCCGTGCTCGATGTTGACCACACGATCGACGATCCGGTCCAGGAACTCGCGATCATGGGCGATCAGCAGCAGGGTCCCGGGGTAGTCGATGAGCCAGCGCTCCAGCCACAGGATCGCGTCCAGGTCCAGGTGATTGGTGGGTTCATCGAGCAGCAGCAGGTCGGAGCGGCACATCAGCGCCTGGGCCACGTTGAGGCGCACGCGCCAGCCACCCGAGAACGCCCTGACCGGCCGGGATTCGTCGGCACCCGAAAACCCCAGGCCGTGCATCAGGCGACCGGCGCGACTGCGGGCATCGTAGCCTCCGGCTGCCGCATAGCGGCCGTGCAGCTCACCGATACGCACCCCGTCGTCCGAGGCCTCGGCGGCGGCGATCTGCCGTTCCAGGGCGCGCAGCTGCGCATCGCCGTCCAGGACGAATTCAATGGCGGCCTGGTCGGTGGCGAGCAGCTCCTGCGAGACATGCGCGACCGCCACTCCCGGGGGCATCTCGAAATGGCCGCTGTCCGGGTGCAGCTCACCGCGCACCAGGGCGAGGAGGCTCGACTTGCCACTGCCGTTTTCCCCGGTGATGCCGACCTTCTCGCCGCCGAACAGGCCGAAACTGGCGCCGCTGAACAGGACTCGGGGCCCGCGCCGCAGGGTGACATCGGCGAACTTCAGCATTCAATCCACGCCACGCAGCAATTCGGCCGGCAAGGCTAGCGGGCCGGTCCGGGCGGCGCAATGCCTGCGCGCGAGGCGCGATTTTGCGCATAATGGCCCCCATCCACGGAGGTCGCATGATCGATTCCAGCAACCTGCCCCGGATCGCGGCGGTCACGGCAATCGTCGCCTTCGGCGCCTATCGCCGCGTGCGACGCAGCATCGGGCGTCAGCCCCTCATTGCCCGCCGGCAATACATCCGCATGGCGCTGGTCAGCCTGGTGTGCGTCGCGCTGGCCCTCTTTCAGCCGCTGCAACCCCTCGCCGTCGCCTACATCGCCAGCGGCATCATCCTCGGGGCGGCCATCGGCTGGTTTGCACTGCGGCATACGCAGTTCGAGGCCTCGGTCGAGGGCTATTTCTACGAGCCGCATCTGTACATCGGCATCGCGGTCACGGCGCTGTTCATCGGACGGCTGCTCTATCGGATGCTGCTGGTGTATGACGCGGCGAATACGGCGGGCGGCGCCGCGCCGATGCCCGACAGCACCCCGCTCACCCTCGGGATCCTGTTCCTGGCGGCCGGCTATTACATCGTCTACTGCACAGGTCTGTTGCGATGGCTGGGCAAGGCCCGCTCCATGGCCGGTGCTAGACTGTCGCCAGGCGCGCCGCAGCGCGCATCGAGCACTTCCATCTGATCTCTCGAGGGGAAAAACCATGAATCGCTTGTTGCTGGCTGGTCTTCTGTCCTGCGCCGTCAGCGCCCAGGCCCTGGCCGCGCTGCCCGTGGGTGCCACGGCACCGGCTTTCAAGACCCAGGCCTCGCTTGCAGGCAAGGAGTTCACCTACGACCTCGGCAAGGCGCTGAAGAAAGGACCGGTGGTGGTGTACTTCTACCCGGGTGCCTTCACCGGCGGCTGCAATATCCAGGCGCACACCTTCGCCGAAAACATGGACAAGTTCAAAAGCGCCGGCGCCACGGTGATCGGTGTCTCGCTCGACAAGATCGAGACCTTGAACGCCTTCTCCTCCGATCCGCAGTACTGCGCGGGCAAGCTGCCCGTCGCCTCGGATGCGGACGGCAGCATCGCGAAGAGCTTCGATCTCACCGTGCGGGGCGGGCCGCCGGGAATGAAGATGAAGGATACCCGCGGCATCGACATCGACCATCAGTTCGCGGAGCGCACCACGTTCATCGTCACCCAGGACGGCAAGATCGCCGCCGAGGTGGCCACCGTGAACGGCATGACTCCCGCCGGCAACGTCGAGAAGTCGCTGCAGATCGTCCAGGACCTCGCTGCCGGCAAGCCCGTCAGCTGAGTCCGTGGCGCTCCCGGCCGTCAGGCCGGGAGCGTCAGCTCGATGCTGACCGGGCAGTGATCGCTGCCCATGACCTCGGGGTGAATCTGCGCGTTCTTGACCCGATCGCTGAGCGACTGTGACACCAGCACGTAGTCGATTCTCCACCCGACGTTGCGGGCGCGGGAATTGGCGAAGTGGCTCCACCAGGTGTAGTAGCCGTTGCCCTGCTTGAACTTGCGGAAGGTGTCCACGAAACCGGCGTCGACGAAGTTCTGGAATCCCTCCCGCTCCTCGTCGGTGAAGCCCTTCTTGCCCCGGTTCGGTCCCGGGTTGGCGAGGTCGAGCTCGGTATGGGCGACGTTCAGATCGCCGCAGAAGATGACGGGCTTGTGTCGTTGCAGCTCCACGCAGTACGCGAGGAAGGCCGGATCCCAGGCCTTGTGCCGCAGGGCGACGCGGCTCAGGTCATCCTTGGCATTCGGCGTGTACACCGTGACCACGTAGAACTGCGGGTACTCCGCCGCAATGACCCGACCTTCCTCGGAACTGTCGCGTTCCAGTTCGTCCGCAAAGGCGTACCGGCTCGCGAGCCGGTGCGGGAACCCGTTGACCACCGAGAGGGGTTCCCGGCGCGAGAAGATCGCGGTGCCCGAGTAGCCTTTCTTCACCGCCGAGTTCCAGTACTCGTGATAGTCCGGCAGCTCGATTTCGACCTGGCCGCGTTCGGCCTTGGTCTCCTGCAGGCACAGGATGTCGGGATCGTGTTCGGCGAGGAACTTCTGGAAGGCGCCCTTCTTGAGCACGGCGCGGATGCCGTTGACGTTCCAGGAATAGATCTTCATGCGCCGACCGGGCACCGCTGAGACATGGCCTGTGATTATCGGTGGCCCGGTCGCGTTGTCCAGTGTTACTGCACCCCGCCGGAGGCGGCGATGGTCTCCCCGGTGACCCATCCGGCCGCTTCGGAAGCCAGGAACACCGCCACCCGGGCGACATCATCCGGCTGACCGATGCGCCCCAGCGGGGTCTGCGCGAGCACGTTCCTCTCGAAATCGCTGCCCATGATTCCCTGCGCACGGGTACCGTCGGTTTCGATCAACCCCGGATTGATGGCATTGACGCGGATGTTGCGCCCGCCGAGTTCCTTGGCGAGGACGCGCGTGATGGTGTCCACCGCGGCCTTGGTGCCCGCATAGACGGTCGAACCCGGCAGGTTCAGGCGCGTCACCACGGAGGAAATGTTGATGATGCTGCCGCCCCTGGGTGCGAAGTGCGCGACGGCTTCCCGGGTCACCTGCAGCAACCCCAGGACATTGGTGTTGAACTGGCGATGGAACAGTTCGGCGCTGACGGCCTCGAGCGGCGCGAACTCGTAGACGCCGGCATTGTTGACCAGGATGTCCGGCGCGCCGAATGCCGCAACGGCCTGCGCGACGAGGCGCTGCGCCTCCTCGGGCTTCGCCACATCCGCCTGCACAGCCGCCGCCCGGCCTCCGGCGGACGTGATCCGGCTCACCACGGCATCGGCTGCCGCCCGCGAACCGGCATAGTTGACCACCACGGCCGCGCCCGCCGCGGCCAGTTCCCGCGCGATCGCGGCTCCGATGCCCTTGGATGCGCCCGTCACGATGGCCACCCTGCCCGTCAGTGTGCTCATGTTCCTTCTCCGGTGGTTCCGGCCCGTCGGCCTTTGTTCATTAGTTCGGGTTTTACGAACTATTGGACGAGATTTATACTCGGCCGCGAACCCGGCGTCAACGGGCCGGGCGTTCGTTCTCGTTCAAGGTTGCTTGTCATGAGGCCGCTGTACCACCCGTCCGTGGAGGACATGACCGTCGAGGGCATCCTGCATGCGCTCAGCGATCCGGTGCGTGCGCAGATCCTGGCCAGGATCATGCACGCAGATGGTGCGAAGACCTGTTCGGCCTTTCTGCAGGTCAGCGACCGGCCCATACCCAAGTCCACTCTTTCCCAGCATTTCAAGGCCCTGCGCGAGGCCGGCCTCATCCGCAGCGAGCGCAAGGGCGTGGAACTGCACAATACCGCGCGGTGCCAGGAGATCTCGGCGCGCTTTGGCCCGCTGGTGGGCACCGTGCTGGCGGCCCACCTGGCACAGGACCAGCGGCGCAACACCGCGACGAAGTCCCGGCGCGCCAAGCGCGTGTGATGGTATGGCACGGACGGCGGGCCTATGATGGCCGCCATCTTGGCATCGAAGGGGGATCATCATGCGTGCATCACTGTTCGTCGCGGCGGCGCTCGTGGCTGCGCCGCTGCTCGGCTCAACTGCGATGGCGGCCGAGAAGATCGCGCCGGCGATCGCCGCGGCGGTCGCTGACAGCGCCCGCCCGGCGGCGGATACCGACCGGGACGCGGTGCGCAAGCCCGCGGAAATGCTGGCGTTCGCCGGCGTCAAGCCCGGACAGCAGGTGGCCGAACTGTGGCCCGGCGGGGGTTATTTCACGCGCGTGCTCAGTCTCACGGTTGGCGCCAAGGGCCACGTCTACGCCCTGACTCCACCGCCGCGGCCGCGGCCGCCGAGCAGTGCGCCGGGCATGGCCGGCATGCCGGGCATGTCCAGCATGCCGGGCATGGCGGGAATGCCCGCCATGTCGGGTCCGCCGCCGATGTCACCCATGGAAATGCTCGCCAAGGATACGCACTACGGCAACATCACCCTGCTGCCCTGGTCCGCGCTGACCGCAGATCCACCCACGGTGCCGCAGGTGGACCTGGTGTGGACCTCGGACAACTACCACGACTTCCACAACCAGCCGAACGCGGACCTCGCGGCGCTGAACAAGCATGTGTTTGATTCGCTGAAGTCCGGCGGGGTCTACCTGGTCATCGACCACGCCGCGGCGGCCGGACACGGCGCCGGCGACACCCGCACCCTGCACCGCATCGATCCGGAGACAGTCAAGGCGGAAGTGGAAGGCGCCGGGTTCAAGCTGGCGGGCAGCAGCGATGCCCTGCACAACGCCGATGACCCCCACACCGCGCCCATTTTCGACGGTTCGACCCGGGGTCATACCGACCAGTTCGCCTTGAAGTTCGTCAAACCTTAGAAGTACCGGACCCGGGCCGGGCCGCGCCCGGGTCCTCCTTCAGCCGGCGACCTGCGCGACGGCATACAGGCACGCGGCCCCCGCCACGGTCGCGAGCGTCGTGAGCAGCCGCGGGTGCGGGTGATGACTCTGCGGCAGCAGGTGGCTGCCGCCGACATAGAGGAAGAACCCCGAAAACAGCGCCAGCACCAGCGCCAGCCATAGCTGCGGTATCGTCAGCGCCATGCTCGCGAGCGCACCGGCCACGGGTGCCACCGCATCGACCACGAGCCACTTGAACGCCGCGCGGCGATCCCCGCCGTTGCGCAATACCACGCTGACGGTATTCAGGCCGTCGGCAAAATCATGCGCCAGGACCGCCACCGCGACGGCGATACCCACGGCGCGGCTGGCCTGGAAGGCCACGCCGATGGCAAAGCCGTCCAGGAAGCTGTGCATCGCGAAACTGGTTGCGGCCGCCCAGGCACGGCGCGGATTGTGGTGTCCGCCGAGATCACTCGCATGTCCCGGCAGCGAGCGATCCAGCAACAGGTACAGCAGGAACCCCAGGCCCGCCACCGCCACGATGGCGCGCGGCGCCACGACGTGCTGCGGCCCGGCATGGCCGCCCAGCGCCACCGCTTCGGGCAGCAGATCGAAGAAGGCCACGCCGATCACGGCGCCGGCGCTGAAGGCCAGGATCAGGTGCAGCCGGTCGCGCAGCGAGAGTCCCACCCATCCGCCGATCAGGGTGGCCACGCAGGTGGCCGTGGCAATGAGAACGATCAACAGGTTCTGCACGGCGTCTCACAGACCCCGGTAGGCCACCAACGGCGCGACTTCCGGCGGCCGGCCGTAGAAGTCGATGAACATGGCCTGGGGATCGAGGCTGCGGCCGCGCGAGAGGACCTTGGCGCGCAGGTTCTCGCCATTGGCGCGACGCAGCCCGCCGTTGGCGATGAACCACTCCCCCGCGTCACGAGCCAGGACCTCGCTCCAGATGTAGGCATAGTAGCCGGCCGAATATCCGCCGGAAAACACGTGCGCGAAATACGCGGTGTGGTACCGGGGCGGGACCAGCGCCGGATCGATGCCATGGCGTTCGAGCACGTCCGCCTCGAAGCGCGCGGGGTCGGCGGCCTGCGCGGCCTCCTCGGCGCCGAGTTCGTGCCAGGCCTGGTCGATGAGCGCCGCCGCGAGATACTCGGTGGTGGCGTACCCCTGGTCGAACTTCTGCGCCGCGAGCACCTTGGCCAGCAGCTCCTGCGGCATGGGCTCCCCGGTGCGATAGTGGCGCGCGAAATTGGCCAGGACCTGCGGATCGCGCGCCCACATTTCGTTGAACTGCGAGGGAAACTCCACGAAGTCGCGCGGCACGTTGGTTCCCTGCAGCAGCGGGTAGTGCACGTCCGAAAGCATGCCGTGCAGTGCATGCCCGAACTCATGGAACAGGGTCGTGACTTCCTCGAAGGTGAGCAGCGCGGGTTGTCCCACCTGGGGCTTCGGCACGTTGAGGTTGTTGGCCACGACCGGCTTCAGACCGAGCAGTCGCGCCTGGCGCACGAAGTTGTTCATCCACGCCCCGCCCTGCTTGGTGTCCCGCGCGAAGTAATCGGCCAGGAACAGCGCCAGGGGGGTTCCATCGGCATCGAACACCTCGAAGATGCGCACATCCGGGTGGTAGACCGGCAGCTCCGGGCGCTCCTTGAACGTCAGGCCGTACAGCTCGTGCGCGGCGTAGAACACCCCATCGTGCAGGACCCGGTTCAGCTCGAAATACGGCGCGACCTGTGCGCGGTCGAAATCGAACCGCGCCTTGCGCAACCGCTCGGCGTAGAACGGCCAGTCCCACGCCGCCAGCCGGAACGGAGCGAAGCCCTCGGCACGCGCATGCTCCTCGACCATCCGCTGCAAGTCGCGGGCATCCTCGCGGGCGCGCGCCAGCGCCGCGGGCACCAGGTCCGTCAGGATGCGCCGGACGGCGGCCGGGCTGCCGGCGGATTCATCCTCGAGCTGGTAGGTCGCATGATTGCCGTAGCCGAGCAGCGCCGCACGCTGGGCCCGCAGCGCCACCAGCTGCTGGACGATCGCGGTGTTGTCCGCCTCGCCGGTGCGCCCGCGGGCGGTGGAGGCCCTGAACAGGCGTTCACGCAGCGCGCGATTTGACAGTTGCGCGAGCAGCGGCTGCGTCGTCGTGTTCTGCAGTGTGATCAGCCATTTCCCGGTGAGCCCGCGCGCGGCGGCAGCCTCCGCGGCCGCGCCGGTCTGTTCGGCGGAAAGGCCCGCGAGCTCCGCGAGGCTCTCGACCACCACGGCTCCGTCGCTGGTGGCCTTCAGCACGTTCTGCTTGAACCGGGTCGTGAGGCTGGAGATCTGTGCGTTGATGGCCTTCAGGCGCGACTTGTCGGCCTCGCTCAGGCGGGCACCGGCACGCACGAACTGCGTGTAGTAGCGCTCCAGGAGCTGCAGGGCCTCAGGCTCCAGGTCCAGCGCCGCGCGCCGCTCGTACAGGGCGCTCACACGGGCGAACAGCTTCGAATCCAGCGCAATCGCATCCTCGTGCGCGGCCAGCTGCGGCGCCAGTTCGGACTCGAAGCGCTGCATGTCGTCATTGGTGTTGGAAGCGATGAGGTTGAAGAACACCGCCATCGCCCGGTCCAGCAGTTCCCCGGACCGCTCCAGGGCGACGATGGTGTTCTCGAAGTCCGGGCGCGCTGCGGATCCCGTGATCGCGGCGACCTCGCGCAGCTGCTGCGCCATTCCCTGGGCAAAGGCCTCCCGGTAGTGCTCGTTGTCGAGGCGATCGAAGGGCGGCAGCTGATACGCCAGGGTGCTGGCCTGCAACAGGGGATTGGCGTGCATGAATCTCGATGCGGAACGGGCGGCTTTGAACAGCGCCTATTTTTGCAGGCTGCGGCGCCGCTGCCTAGCCACGGTCGCGCAATAGACCCGCGAGACTCCCGTTGAATCGCTTATTTCGCTACACTGCAGGAATCAACTGTAAAGCCGCCGCCCCGCACTCGAGGCGGCCCGCCCTTCCCCTTTCGGATCCGCAGGTCATGAGCATTCAGAAAGATTCCGTCGTCACGCTGCACTACACCCTCAAGGATGATGCCGGCGAGGTCATTGACTCCTCCGCGGGCGGTGATCCGCTCGCCTACCTGCACGGACACGGCAACCTGGTCGCCGGGCTCGAGCGCGAACTCACCGGCAAGGTCGCCGGCGACAGCGTGAACGTGAAGCTCACGCCGGCCGAGGGCTACGGCGAGTACGACGCGGCCATGGTGCAACGCGTGCCGCGCCGGCAGTTCAAGGGCATCGCCAACATCCACGTCGGCATGAAGCTGCACGCGCAAACCCAGGACGGTCCGCGTGAGGTCACCGTCACCCAGGTGCTCGGGGATACCGTCACCATCGACGCCAACCATCCGCTGGCCGGCAAGAATCTGAACTTCGCCATCGAGATCACCGACGTGCGGGACGCCACGACCGAGGAGCTGGAGCACGGTCACGTTCACGGTGCGCACGGGCACCATCACTGAAGCGCGATCCGCCTCAGCCGGTCGAGTCCTGCGCCCGGCCCTTCCATTGACCGCCGCGCCCGAGCTGGTACTGCCAGGCCGAGTACACGGTCGCGCCGGCGTAGAAGGCGGCCGCGGCCGGCAGAGTCAGCGTCCACAGCGGATTGAGCCGGTAGAAGCGCACCATGGGCGCGTAGCACAGGCTCATGAGCGCCCAGGCACAGGCACCGGCGGCCACGCCGGCGAGGCTGCCGCTCAGCAGCAGCAGCGGCGGCAGCAGGTAGGTGAGAACCAGTCCGAGCAGCGTCCCGAGCAACACCAGCCAGGAATGGCGCAGCTGATTGAATGCGGTGCGTGAAATCATCCGCCCGATTTCGGCCGCCGACCCATAGGGCCGCAGGCTGTGCGCCCGGCGGGTGAGCCCGAGGCGGACGCGGCCACCGCAACGCTTGATGGCGCCGGCCAGGGCGCAGTCATCGATGATCTGCGAACGAATCGCGGCGAGGCCCCCGCTGCGCGCGAGGGTCTGCGGGCGCACGAGCATGCAGCCGCCGGCCGCGCCGGCCGTGATCGCCCCGGCGCGCTCGATCCACGCCGGCGGATACAGCTTCAGGAAAAAGAACACGAAGGCGGGTATCAGCCAGCGCTCCGCCGCGTTGCTGACGCTGAGGCGGACCATCGATGAGAGCAGATCGAGGTCGAGGCGCTGCGAAGTGGCCACCAGGTTCGCGACGTTGTCCGGTTCGTGGTGGATGTCCGCATCGGTGAACAGCAGGTAGTCCGGTTGCAGCGCCGCTGCGACCGCGACGCCGCGCGCCATCGCGCACACCTTGCCGTTCCACCCCGGATCAGGACCGCTGCCGCGGATCACGGTGACCCGTCCGGGCGCCGCGTCGCCCGCCGCGGCCTGCACCACATCACTGGTGCCGTCGGTGCTGGCATCGTCGACCACGACCAGGTGCAGCTCACCGGCGAACTGCTGGGCGAGCAACGAGCCCACGGCGCGACCCACGACCGCGGCCTCGTTGCGCGCCGGAATGATGGCGACGACCCGCGCGCACGCGCCGGGCGCGGCGGCGTCCGTCGCCAGCAATCGCCCGACGCGCCAGAAGCCTCCGCGTCCGAGCGCCAGGTACAGCCAGATCAGGACCGGCAGCCATGCCAGGTATGGCATCTTTGGCGGGATTCGCGCCGGCCGCCGCCGGCGCGAGGCTTCAGGTGGCCGCGGCCCCGGACAGACCGCCCACGGCGGTTGCGCCGGTCACCGGCTGCGCCTGGGGAGTCGTCTCGTCCGGGCGCAGTTTCAGGAACAGAAGTGCGAAGGCGGCGATCGCCGATCCCATCGCCATCACGAAGGCCACATCGGGCACCGGATGACCGTTCTTGAACAGCATCCCCGCCACCCAGGGCGCGAGTGCGGCGCCGCCGCGACCCACGCCGATGGCCCAGCCGGTGCCGAAGGCACGCACGTGAGTCGGATAGGCCCGCGCGAAGATCGCATACATGCCGACGATGCCCGCATTGCCGAAGAATCCGGCGCCGGCGCACAGCAGCGACAGCCGGTCCAGGTTCGCCGGCGCGTGGCCGAATATGATCACGCCGACCGTCGCGAGGACCATGGTCACGATGGTCAGCGGCTTCAGGGGCAGCTTCTGCGTGAGCACGCCGAACAGTGCGCCGCCGGCGGCGCCGCCGACATTGGCCCAGGTCAGCACGCCCGCGGCGGATGAGGCCGGGAATCCCATGCTGGCGATGATCGACGGCACCCACTTGAGGATGAAGTAGAACGTCGTGACATGGAAGAAATACGCGATCGTGAGAATGACGGTCGTGGCCACGAGCGCGGGCGCGAAGATATCCCAGATCGTGCCCCGGGCGACGTTCGATAGCGGGACCGGGAGGCTGTCGATGGCGGCGAAGCCCATGCGCTTCATGGCCTGGTTGATGCGCTCGAGCGCATTCGCGGGCTGCTTGCGCGCCAGCCAATGGACCGACTCGGGAACCAGGAACCACACCAGCGGAATCAGCGTGGCGGTGAACGCCGCGCCGAAATAGAACACCGAACGCCAATCGTGGGTCTTCAGCAGCTGGGCAACGATCACCCCGCCGAATACCGCCCCGAGGGGGTAGCCGATGGACATGAAGGAGACGCAGGCATCGCGGCGGCGGGCGTTGGAGAACTCGGCCGTCAGGGCGTTGACCGCGGCGAGCACGCCCCCGATCCCCAGTCCCGTGAGCACGCGCCAGATCGACAGGTCGAAGACGCCGGCGGCGTTGGTCGCCATGTACATGCCGACGGTCATGAGAACCAGGCAGCCCAGCACCGTGCGCCGGCGGCCGATGCGGTCGGCGAGGCCGCCGAGCAGGATGGAGCCTGCCGCCATGCCGATCAGTTCCATCGACAGCACGGCGCCGAGCGTCGCCTTGTCGATGTGCCATTCCTTCTGGATCCCGATGGAGGCGAAGCTGATGGACATCACATCGAAGCCGTCCAGGGCGTTCAGACCCACCGCGATGAACACCACGATGATCTGCAGCATGCCCATGGGCGAGTCGAGAATGGTTTGACGCGGGTCGCTATTGTTCATCTGGATCCCCCTTGGCCACCACGGGCCATTGCGCTGTGCCCGTCAGCGCTGCAGAGTATCACGCGCCTGCAGCTGGGCGAAAAGCCGGGTCATGACCTGCACCCGCCCCAGATACGCCGCCACGTCCTGGTCGCCGCAGTGCTGCCCGGGCGCCACCTGCAGTCCCTGGCGGACATAAGCCGCCGCGGCACCCGCGCCGCACAGATGGATCAGCGTGGCCAGCTGCTGGCGCTGCTGCAGCGACGCATTCCGGCGGTGATACCGCGCCAGCAGCTCGTCGGTATTCGCGGTCAGGTAGGCCGAGACCATCTCCACCGCGTCATTCGGGATCACCCGCAGGTACAGCCCATTCATCCAGCAGGCCTGCCAGTCGTTCCACGGCCCGTCGCGCGCGACCCGGTGGTCATGGATGCACAGGTGGCGCGCCTCCGCGAAGGTGCCGTCCGTGATCTGGTACATGCCCACCGCGGTCGAGGCGGGGCGGTAGATTTCGAAGAAGCGGGGCCGCCAGGACCAGCGCCAGTAGGTGCGGGCGGTCGGGTTGCCGGCGGCCTCCACCTGCGCCAGCGCGGCCAGGAACGGCGCCGTCGCCACCGCGGTGGCATGCTCGCGGAAGATCGGGGCGTACCGGCGCCAGGTCTCCTCGGGCACTTTGTCGAGCGCGCCGCTGACCGGAAAGAACAGCTCCGTCGGTTTGCGCAGGACCTGGTAGACGCCGTTGACCGCCAGCGCCAGGCCGGCCAGCACCCCCAGCGCGATCACCAGTTGCAGCAGTCCCGGCGCACGCCGCACCGCACGCCAGGTGCGCTTGCGCAACCTTGCGCCCGGCCACAGGCGCAGGCGGACCCGCTTAGGGGGCGTCCGGCGCTTGCGGATTCGCCCGGTTCGGGACCTAGCGATCGCGCGGCGGTCCCGCTTCACGCCGGCCCTGCTCACGCGGCGGTCCGTTGTGACCGCCGCCCTGCCGGGGGGCGTGGCCGTAGGCACCCGCAGGGGGCATCGGGTGATTGCGCAGCCCCGGACCGGGATGGGAGAAGTCCGCCGGCAGCCGCGTGGTCAGGATCTGCGGCCGGCCGCCATTCTCGGACGCATGCAGGCCGGGCATGCCCGCGGCACCCTGCTCGTGCTGGCGTTGCAGGACGGTCGGCCCGGCATGGCGCCCGCTCATCGCGAGGCGCTCGGCGGCACTGGGTCGCGCCCGCAGTCCGCCCGGTCCGCCGTTGAAACTGACCCGCGACATCTCGTGGCGCTCGACCGGTGCGCTATAGGCATCGAAGACCTGCACGTGCCCGAAATTCGCGACCGCGCGGTTGTAGAAGAATGCACCGCCGTGCCAGTACCCGCCCTGAAAGCCGACACCGGTGTAGCCGAAGCCATAGTTGACGCCGCCGTAGAAACCAACCGTCGGGCCCCAGTAACCGGGGTTCCAGACATAGAAGCCATCGCGCCATGCCCAGTAGCCCGGGGTCCACAGCAGGCCGCTGACAGGCGGCAACACCCAGGTGCCGGGCACCCAGTAGTACCCCACGCCGTCCCACGCCCAGTAGCCCGGTGTCCACAGGTAACCGCGTGCCGGCAGGGGCGGCTGCACGTACACCGGCAGGGCGGGCGGCGCGAAGCTCACCGAAACACTGAGATCCACGCCCGCCGGCGACAGCGTCGGCGCAGCCAGAAGCAGCACGGCGGCAAACAGCGCGGGCAGTTGGGATCGGCGCATGGTGAACCTCATCGGTGTCGCGCAGCATACTAACGCGACCGCCGCTTGATTGTTTACATTGTCCCCAGTCTGCGACAGCGTCCACGGAACCACGATGCACGGATTCAGCGCCAACATCAGCCTGCTGTTTCGCGAAGTGCCGCTGCTCGAGCGCTTCGCCGCCGCGCGCGATGCGGGATTTTCGGCCGTGGAAATCCAGATCCCCTACGAACATCCGGCGGCCGTCGTGGCGAGCGCCGCTCGCGCCGCCGGCGTCGCGGTGATACTGATCAACGCGCCGATGGGCGAGGATCCACGCAGCTTCGGCACCGCGAGCCTGCCGCATCGTGCCGCGCTGTTCCGTGCGGAGCTCGAACGCGCCGCCGAGTATGCACAGGCCCTCGGGGCCGGCATGGTGAGCGTCCTCGCCGGACGCACCACGCCGCAGGAGCAGCCCTGCGCCGTGCGGCGGCTGACCGACAACCTCCAGCTTGCCGCCGAGGTGCTCGGCCGCGTGGGCGCACGCGCCCAGCTCGAGGTCATCAATCCCGTCACCGTACCCGGCTACTGCGTGCCGGATTTTGCCCTCGCGAGCGACATCCTCGACGCCTGCGGTGGGCAGGTCGGGTTGCAGTTCGACATCTATCACGCGGCCATGCTCGGCCTGGATCCCGCGCTGGCATTTTCCCGCCACCGGGACCGCATCGTGCACGTGCAGTTCGCGGATTGCCCGGGACGCCACGAGCCGGGCACCGGCAGGCTCGATCTGCAGGGGATATTCCGCCTGATTCGCGCCGGCGGCTACGCCGGCTGGCTGGGCGCCGAATACGACCCGGTCGCCGCAACGACGGCGGGCCTGGGGTGGATGCGCCGGTACGCCTGGGCCGCGCAGGCCGGCCGCGAATCTCAATGACGGTAGAGGATCTCCGGCGGCTCGTCCTCGACCTCCGCCAGATCCGGCGCGAGCACCCCTTCGCTGAAATCCACGCGGCGATACCTGCCGGCCACGAACAACAGCGGCTGGTGGGGCATCACGCCCTGGTGCAGGCTGATGACCTCGCCGATCACCAGATAATGATCGCCGGCTTCGCTGATGCTGTGGGTGCGGCAGCCGATCGACGCCAGGGCGCCCTCCAGGCGCGGGCCCGCCGCGCTGTCCACGAAGCGGAACGGCGGCGGCGGCGAATCCTTCCAGCCGCCGGCGAAATAACTCGACAGGGCCTGCTGGTCCTGGGTCAGGATGTTGATCGAGAAGCGGCTCAGACCCGCCAGGTCCTGCGCGATGCGCGCCTTGCGCGACGGGCAGAACAGCATCAGCAGGGGATCAAGGGACACCGAGGTCACCGAATTGGCGGTCATCGCGTGCACCTGTCCCTCGACCTCGGCGACGACGATGGTCACGCCGGTCGCGAACAGTCCGGCGACCTCGCGGAATTGCTTCGGATCCAGACTCATCGATTCTTCAGGTCATTGTCCTCAAGGGCCGCGACTGCGCGCTGCACGGACCGGTCGTCTTGATTGTAGAGGCAATGCCAGGATGCTGCCGGAAAGCTTCCCGACCCGGACCCACGCCCGCCCGGGTTGCAGGTAGACCACCGGATCCGAGGCACGGCATTCACCGCAGCGCGGATGCAGGCGCAGCTCCCCGAGGGTCGGATTGCGCGGGTGCAGGCTGTCGGGCACCGAGACGCGCGCCACGGTCGTCGCCAGAAACTGGCTCAGGTCGGTCGCCGCGGTGCTCACCTGCAGGTCGAGCGGTCCGTCCCTGCCGAACAGCGCGAGGCTGCGCCGCGGCCGCCGGCTGTCGGCCGTGAGCGGCGCGGAGAAGTACTCCACCGGGACCGGCACGCGGGTCTCATGGGTCGTCGCGATGGCGCGCACCGTGGTCAGGTCGAGCATCACGTGGAATTCGACCTGGCCCTCGAGATCGACCAGCTCATCGCGCACCACCGCCACCACGGCATCCTGGCCGCGCAGGGTCTGCAGCTGGCTGTTGCTCTCGGGGCCCGAACTGCTGACGATCAGCGTTCGCCACGGCCAGTTTGCCGCCACGGGAGACAAGCGCGCCAGCAGGACCTGGCTGAAGCCGCGATCCGGTTCGGAGGTCTGCCACGCCAGTGGCAATGCGGCGCGCCGCTCCACCCGATCGCGCCGGACGATCGGAGCGGCGATCCAGTGCCCGAGCTTCAACGCGAGCGATTCGGCCCGACGGTCGGCGAGGGGCAGCGCGTGATGCACCAGCATCAGCTCCCCGAGGGGCGCTTCCAGGATGAGAACCGGCCGCAGGTCCGGCGACAGTTCGGTGGCCGATACTGAGGCCGCGGCGTGCGCCACGCCGGCGGCGGCGCCGATCAACGTGATCACGGCGCCCACAAGCCTGCGGGCCCGGCGCATCGGGCTGGACGGCGGAAACATCGCTGCGGGCCGGGACCTCACGCTTCATTGTAATATGCGCACCCGGTGCCGAAGGGTCCTTGGAAGGGGTGGGGTCAATGCAGATATCCGAAATGTTTGCCGTGCGTGGCTACGGCGTGGTGGTCACCGGGGGAGCGAGCGGGCTCGGACTCGCCTACGCCGAAGTGCTGGCGCACAACGGTGCGCGCGTGACCATCCTGGACCTGAATGGCGCCGAGGTCGCGGGCCAGGCCGCGCGCCTGAGCGCCGCCGGGCTCGATGTCCGCGGCGTCGCCGTGAACGTCACGGATCATGCCGCCCTGGATGCGGCGATCGATGCCGCGGCCGCCCTGTATGGGCGCCTGGACGTGGTGTTCGCCAATGCCGGCGTGGATTCCGGCGCGGGCTTCGTCGACGGCTGGGTCGGCAACGATCGCAAGCGCGTGCCCGAAGGCGCTCTGGAAAACTACACCGACGAGCGCTGGAATCGCGTCATCGACGTGAACCTGAACGGGGTATTCGCGACGCTGCGCGCCGCGGCCCGGCACATGCGCCCGCGGCGCTCGGGCCGGATGATCGTCACGACCTCTCTCGCCGCCAGCAAGGTCGAACCGGCCATCGGTTCGGCGTACATGGCGGCCAAGGCCGGCGCCTTCCATCTCACGCAGTGCGTAGCGCTGGAGCTCGCGGCGTACGGCATCACGGTGAATGCGATTGCGCCGGGATTCATCGTCACCAATATCGGCGGCGGCCACGCGAAGAAGCCGGAAACGCAGGCCACGGTGGGCAGGTTCATCCCGATGCACCGCGTGGGATTTCCGGATGACCTGAAGGGACTGGCGCTGTTCCTGGCCTCGCCGGCTTCAGCCTATATCACCGGGCAGCAGATCACGATCGATGGCGGCTGGGGACTGGGCTTCGCGGACTGACGCCGATCGGGCGGCTCATACCGCCGTCAGCCATCCGAACCGGTCCGGCGCCGCACCGCGCTGCACGTCCACCAGCGCCGCGCGCAATGCCCGGGTCACGGGACCGACGGCGCCATCGGCGACGCGCACCTCGCGGTCCTTCCAGATCAGGGTGCCCACCGCGGCCAGCACGGCCGCCGTGCCCGAGAGGGCGGCCTCGCCCGTCGCCACCCAGTCGAGCGTCTCCTCCACCGTGACGATGCGCTCCTGCACGCTGTAGCCCATGTCCCGCGCGAGCGTCAGCAGCGAATCGCGCGTCACACCGTGCAGAAACGTGGAATCCAGGCTCCGCGTCAGGATCTGCCGCTCACGCAGCAGCAGGAAGTTGGCGGCACCGGTCTCCTGCACCTCGCCGTTCGGGCAGAACAGCACCTGGTCGGCCCGGTGCCCGCGGCGCGCGGCCAGGGTCGGTCCCAGCGCCGCCGCATAGTTGCCGCCGGTCTTCACCACGCCCAGGTGCGGCGCCGTGCGTGGCGCCGGCTCCATCAGGATCCGCAGCGGTTTCATGCCGCCGGCGAAGTAGTCCCATACGGGGCTCGCCATCACCACGAGTGTCGCCTGGTCGGCCGGCGTGGCCGCGGCGCCGATGTTCGGCGTGGTGCCGAACAGCACCGGACGCAGGTACAAGGCGCCCGGCGCGCCCGGCACCTCGGCACGGCTGCGATCCACCAGCGCCAGCACCATGTTGCGCACCAGGTTCGCATCCGGTTCGGGCAGCACCAGGAGGCGGGCGCTGTTGCGCAGCCTTTCGATGTGGCGGTCCATGCGGAAAATGTGCACGCCTCCGTCGTCGCGGCGATACGCCTTGAAACCCTCGAAGCAGGAGCTGCAGTAATGCAGGGCGTGCGCCGCCGGATGCAGCGTCAGCCCGCCGGTCGCGGTGAGGTCGAAGGCGGACCATGCGCCGTCCTTGAAGGTGGCGACGGCCATCAGCTCGGTGAACACGCTGCCGAACGGCGCCGTGCGGGGGTCGGGTCTGCTCATGAAGGAATTATATCAGCCCGCCGCGCGCAGCATGGCGCTCGCCCGGTCGAGCTGCTCGCTGTAGCGGACCAGGGCGGCCGCGGTCCGCTGCGCATACTCATCGGCCGTCTGCCAGTGACCCTGTTCGATGGCCTCGCGCACGCCGGGCAGCGTCTTCGCCCCATAGCCGCTGAGCAGTCCCGGCGCATAGATCAGGTGGGTGTACCAGCTGCGTCCCGGCAGGCCGTGCTCATCGGTCAGCGACCGCTCCAGACCCCGCAGCACCGCGTTGATCGAGCGCGCGTGCTCGGCGGCGAGCGGCGCTGTCGCGGCCATCCGCTGCGCATACAGGGCATCGAAGTCGCGCGCCGCGGCGAGCAGCCGCGTGACCGCGTTGTCGAGCGGCGCGAAGTTCAGGAACGGCACGGCGGCCTCGGGCAGCGGCGCGAGCACCGGCCGCCGCGGGTCCGCGGCGAGATCGAAGAGGTGCGCATCGATCATCGCCTGCAGATCCGCGGCGTGCTTGCGCCGCGCATCCGCGAGCGCATGCAGCTGATGGACGTAGCCGTCGATCCGCTGCGCCACGCTGCCCGCCTGCTGCGGCAGCAGCTGGGCATCGGCGACGCGCAGCATCAGCCGGCCGTTGGTCTGTGCGAGGGCCACGCCGTAGCGGAAGTCCGGATCGCCGAATCGCACATAGTGCTCGAAGGTGTCGTAACGGGAGTGGTAGACGCCCGACTGGTCCGCCTCGCCGCCGTATTCCACCGACAGGGTCGTGATTCCGAGGTGCTGCAGGAACGGCGTGAAGTCCGAACCGGACCCGAGTATCTCCAGCTGCAGGTCGCCGCCCCCCGAGGCGGCGCCTGCCGCGGCGCGCTCGTCCGGATCATCGGTGGCTCCCGCGGCATTGACCAGGATCCGGGCGCGCAGCCGTGCCTGCACGCTCGCACCGGTTTCCGGATCCACGACCGCGCCGGCCACCTGGTTCAGCAGACGCTGCAGCGAATCGCTGCCGCCGGCGCCCAGGAAGCCGCGCCCGTTCTCGTCGGAATTCAGGTACAGCACGGCTTTCGCCTGCAATTCCGCGGCATGGGTCTCGGCCCACTCGGTGGAGCCGAGCAGACCCGGCTCCTCGCCGTCCCAGCTCGCATACACGAGCGTGCGCCGGGGTCGCCAGCCGCTCTTGAGCAAGGCCCCGATGGCGCGCGCCTCCGCGAGCTCGGCGGTGGCGCCGGCGAGCGGATCCCACGCGCCCTCGACCCAGCCGTCGTGATGGTTGCCGCGTATCACCCACTCGTCGGGAAAGTCCGCTCCCTGGATCGTGGCAATGACATCGTAGATCGGCTTCAGGCTCCACTCGGACTTCACCATGAGGCGCACCTTCGCGCCGCCCGGCCCCAGGTGATAGGTGATCGGCAGGGAGCCGCGCCACGCCGGCGGCGCCACCGGGCCCGCGAGGCTGCTCAGTATGGGCTGCGCATCGGCCCACGAAATCGGCAGCACCGGGATCTTTGCCACAGTCCGCGCATCCTTGATCGCCAGGCGTGCCGCGCCCGCCGTCGCGCCCGTTCCCGGCGTCAGCGGATCACCCGGGTAGACCGGAATGTCCGCGACCGATCCACGCTGTATGCCGTCGGCCGGGCGCCACCCGCCCGCAGGATACACATCACCGGCGGCGTACCCGTCCTCGTGCGGGTCGGAATAGATCAGGCATCCGACCGCACCGTGCTCATGGGCCAGCTTGACTTTCACCCCGCGCCAGCCGCCGCCATAGCGCACCAGCACGATCTTGCCGGTCACGCTGACCCCGCGGCGCGCCAGCTCCTGGTAGTCGGCGGCCATGCCGAAGTTCACATAGACCACATCGGCCGTGACGTCACCGTCCGCGCCGTAGACGTTGTACGCGGGCAGCGCCCCGGGGGCGGCGCTGCCGGGATCCCCGGCAATTGCCGGCTCGGTGAGCCGGGCCCGGTGCGGCGCCGGTCCCAGCAACTCCACGCTTTCGGCCAGTGGCGTCGGATACAGCACCTGAAAAGTTTCGATCTGCGCCTGCCAGCCCCATGAGGCGAGCAGGTCGCGGATCCTTTGCGCATTCCTGCGGTCATGCGCCGAACCCACGTGGTTGGGCGCGGCGGCCAGGTCCTGCAGCCAGGCGCGCAGCTCGGCCGGGTTGAGGTCTGCGTCGAACCGGCTCTCCACGGCGAGCTCGGCGCTGCTGCCCGCGGCGTCGAAGCCGAGCAGATTCTCGGCGGCGGCCGCGCGGACCGGCGCCGCCAGCGATCCGCACAGGCACATGAGAAGGGCAATGACGCGTCGGTCGATGTTCAAAGGCTCACTCCGTGGCAGAAGGCGCGGGCTGTCACTCAGTCGATGAGACGCTGCGACAGGTAGACGTATTCGAGCGCCAGGCGGCGGGCGCGCTCACGCAGATCGGCCGCCGCCGAGTGTCCGCCCTCGATGTTCTCGTAATACAGGAAGGGCATCCGCAGGGCTTCGAGCCTGGCGGCGTACTTGCGCGCGTGCCCGGGATGCACCCGGTCATCCTTGGTGGAGGTGAGGATGAATACCAGCGGATAGTCCTTGCGAAAATGCAGATTCTGGTACGGGGACATCTTCTCGAGCCAGGCCCGCTCCTGCGGCACCTGCGGCGATCCATACTCATCCACCCACGACGCGCCGGCCAGCAACTTGTCGTAGCGCAGCATATCGAGCAGCGGCACCTGCAGGATGGCCGCGCGGAACAGTTCCGGGCGCTGCGTGAGCATGACCCCCATCAGCAGGCCGCCATTCGAACCGCCTTCGATCCCGAGGCGGCGGGTCGAGGTGATGCGCCGCGCGATCAGGTCCTCCGCGACCGCGATGAAATCATCGTACACGACCTGCCGATGGGTCTTGAGCCCGGCCTCGTGCCACGCCGGGCCGAACTCCCCGCCGCCGCGGATATTGGCGAGCACGTAGACACCGCCGTGCTCGAGCCACAATTTCCCGGTCGCGCCGAGGTAACTCGGCAACAGGGAGACATCGAACCCGCCATAGCCGTACAGCAGGGTCGGTGCGGTGCCGTCGGCAACGAAATCCCTGGGTCTCACGAGGAAATACGGCACCCGGGTCCCGTCCTTCGAGGTCGCCTCGAGCGGCTCGACCAGGAATCGCCCGGCCGCGAATTTCTGCGCCAGGCTCTTGATGGGCCTGGCCTGCCGGGAGGGCACCTCGACCTGGTACAGCGTCGCGGGCGTGAGGAAATCCTCGTAGGTGACGAACGCCGTGTCGTTGCGTTCATCGCTGGTCGCGATTCCCACGGCGCCGTTGGCCGGCAGCGCGATGTCCACGGCCGTCCAGTCCCGGCCGTCAAACTTGAGGCGCAGCAGCCGCCACTTCACGTTGGAATACAGGGCCACGAGCACGCCGCCACGAGTGACCGCGACCTGCTCGATCGAGTCGCGCGGACCCGGGGCCAGCGCCGTCCGGATCGGCGGCTCCCGGGCGGTCACCGCCGCGAGCGGCATGGACAGCAGCGAACCGCTCCTGAAGGTCTGCCCGCCCATCCGCCAGTCCTGGAGGATCCGGAACAGCAACTCGCCACGACTGATCGCCTGCAACTGCACCTTCGGCGGCAGCGTCATCGGTTGCAGGACGCCGGCCTGCAGGGCCAGGTAATCGGTGGTGAAGAACGTCCTCGCCCGGGCGATCACCAGCAACCGTTCGCCGCCGTCGCCATCCAGCCGATCCGGGCTGACCGCTACGTCATGAGCCTCGCCGCGATACAGTTCCCGGGCCTGAGCGAGCGGCTGGCCGCGGCGCCATTCCCGGACGATGAACGGGTACCCGGATTCGGTCAGGGAATGTGCCCCGAAGTCCGTGGCGACCAGCACCGTGTCCGCGTCCTTCCAGGCGACTTCGGACTTGGCCTCGGGCAATGTGAAGCCATCGGCCACGAAGCTGCGCGTGACCTGGTCGAACTCGCGGACCACCTTGGCATCCCGGCCGCCGTCGGAGAGGCTGATGAGGCAACGCGGGCCGTTGTCGGGCTGGCAAAGCACGCCCTTGTACACCCAGTTGCGTCCTTCGGCCCCCGCCAGGGCATCCACGTCGAGCAGGGTCTCCCACTGCGGCGTCGCGGTCTCGTAGGAAGCGAGCGCAGCACGGCGCCACACACCCCTGACATGCCGGTCGTCCTGCCAGAAGTTGTAGACGTAGCCGCCGCGCAGCGCGCCATAGGGAATGCGGCTGCGATCCTCGAGAATGCCGAGCGCCTGCTCGTAGGCGGCCTGGTAGCGGACATCACCGGTGAGTTGCCCGAGCGAGCGCTCGTTGTGCTGGCGCACCCAGGCCAGCGCCCGCTCGCCCTCGATGTCCTCCAGCCACAGGAAAGGGTCGGCGCCGGCCGCGGCCAGCCCGAGAGCCGCGATCGCAGCTAACACGGGAGCCTCTGCATCAGGGGAATCAGCGCTCGGGGACATCCACGGCACCGATTATAGCGGCACGGCCGCGGCGGGCGTGAATCGCCGGATGCAGTCGGCAAACCGGGCGGCGGCCCCGGGCGCATGGGCGAGGAACAGTGACGGTTCGATCAACTCCAGCTCGAGCAGCCGCGGCTGACCGCGCTCGTCGCGAATGAGATCGACCCGGGCATACAGCGGAACGGCGAACGGGACCGCGGCCAGCGCCCGGCGCGCGACGGCGAGTTCATCCGGGGCGGCATCGCGCGCGCTGATGGTCTCCGCCGCGAACAACCCGGTGGTCGGGCCGGCGCCGGACTTCAGCAGCGCGGCCTTGCGTATCGAGTGGCTGAATTCACCGCCGAAGAATATGAGCGCCGTTTCGCCCTCCTCGTCCACCCGCGAAAGATACGGCTGCAGCAGCGCGCTGCGCCCGGCGGCGAGCAGCCGCCCGGCGTGCGCCACGGCAGCCGCCCGGTCGGCGCGCCGCAGACGCAGCGCGTCGCGCGAACCGGCGCCGATCGCCGGCTTGATCACCAGTTCGGCGCACTCGTGGTCGAGGAAGCCCGCAAGGACAGCCGCCACATCCGTACCGGGTTCGAGAAAGGTCGTCGACACCACCGGCACGCCGGCGCTCGCCAGTGCGCCAAGATAGTGCTTGTCGATGTTCCAGCGCAGCATCGGCAGCGCATTGACGAGCGGCGCGGCCCGCGATGCGCGCTCCGCCCAGCTCACGAATTCCGCAAGACGTGCTGCATAGTCCCAGGTTGATCGCAGCAGCAGCATGTCGAATCCGGACCAGTCGTGCGCGGCATCCCAGGCGAGGATGTGCGCTTCGATGCCGGCGTGGTGCAGCGCGTCGGCCAACGGCGACAGGTCCTCATCGAGCGATCGGGCCGCCTCGGCCGTCACCAGCGCGATGCGGCGCGATCCGGCGACATCGGCGCCGTGCGGAAGATGTTTCTGCAGCGCATCACCGCGCATTCGCGATCGGCCTCCCGACACCGAACCTTCACACCGGGTGGTATCGGTGTGGTCCGTAGCCTGATAGATTGTTGCCACGCATGAGTGTATCCAAGAACTGGACCTTCCCCGCCGCCCTGCAACCGCGGCCCGAGCAGGTGCCCTTCGACCTGCAATCGGCCCTGCAGTCGGTGGTCAGGGTCCATTCGGAAATTCCCGAGGGCGCCTTCACGGCGCCGCTGCTCGGCACCGAGCGCATCGGCAGCGGCGTGGTCATCGGCGAGGACGGCATGGTCCTCACGATCGGCTACCTGATCACCGAGGCGCGCACGGTCTGGCTGTCCACCCATAACGGCCGTGCCGTACCCGGCCACGTGGCCGGGTACGATCAGATTTCCGGTTTCGGACTGGTGCTGCCCCTCGGCGATCTGGGCGTGCCGGTCCTGCAGCGCGGAACGGCGGCCGGGCTCGAGGTCGGTGCGAGCGCCATCGTCATCGGCCACGGCGGCCTCGCGCATTGCCTCAATGTCCATGTCACGGCGCGCCGGGAATTCGCCGGACATTGGGAATACCTGCTGGACGATGCGATCTTCACGGCACCGGCGCACCCGCAGTGGGGTGGCACGGCACTGGTGGGCCGCGACGGACGCCTGCTCGGAGTCGGCTCCCTGCTGGTGGAGGAGTCCACGAGTGACCAGACTTTCGACGCCAACCTGTTCGTCCCGGTGGATCTCCTGGATCCCATCCTGGACGACATGCTGCGCGCCGGACGTCCGTTGCAGGCGCCACGGCCCTGGCTCGGCATGTATGCCACCGAACAGCACGGCCGCCTGGTGGTCGGCGCCCTGGCGCAGGACGGGCCGGCGCATCGCGCCGGCGTCCGGGTGAATGACGAGGTCACCGCCGTCGCGGGACTCGGTGTTGCCGGGCTCGCCGACCTGTTCCGCAAGGTCTGGAGCATCGGGCCGGCCGGCAGCGAGATTCCCCTCACCCTCACCCGCGGCGAACGGACCTCACAGGTGCGGGTGCATTCGGCCGACCGCTACGACTACCTGCTGAAGCCGCAGCGGCACTGAGCCGCCCGTCAGGCAGCCGGGCCCGACAGGCAGGTCTTCATGAAGGCCTTGCGATCGGCGCCCTTCAGGGCCTTCGCCTTGGCATCCGCGTTGCAGCTCTTCATCTTCTGCTGCTGCGGGGTGAGCGTCTTGGCGGCCGGCGCCGAGCTGCCCGCCGAGAGGCAGGATTTCATGAAGCTCTTGCGGGCATCCCCGGTCAGCTTCTGATCGCCGGCCTGCGCGTTGCAGGTCGTCATCTTGGTCTGCTGGGCGGTCTCGGCGTGGACGGCGAGCGTCGTTCCCAACGCCAGCAGCATCACGGCCGTCGCGGATCTGAACTTGCGCATGAAGGTTCTCCCGTTCGGTAAATGAGGCGAGTCAGCGGGCCTTGTACGTCAAATGCCCCGGACTTGGCAAATCGGCCTCAAGTCCGGGCGGCGGCGGCCAGCACGCGCATCAGCGCCTCGGCGACGCGCTCCACATCGCCGTCCCGCATCGCCGGAAACAGCGGCAGCGTGAGGATGTTGCGGCCGACGTATTCCGCGACCGGAAAGTCCCCGGGCTTCGCGCCCAGGCGCCGGTACAGCGCCAGCAGGTGGATCGGCGGATAATGCGCTCCGGTGCCGATGCCCATCTCGTGCAGCTGCTGCATGACCTGCGCGCGATTGACGGTGAGCCGCTCCTCGGGCAGCACCACCTGGAACATGTGCCAATTGCCGTGGGCGAAGTCCGCCAGCGGCAGCTGCACTCCCAGCTCGGGCGCCCCGCGACGGCCCAGCTCCGCGAAATACCGGCGCGCCAGCTCGACGCGCCGGGCGTTGAACTGCGCGAGGTACGGCAGCTGGCCCAGCCCGACACGCGCCGCCACGTCCGTGAGGTTGAACTTGCCGCCTGCGATCTCGACCTCCATGCCGTCGAAGCCGCTGCGCACGACGCCCTGCAGACGATATTGCTCGGCAAGACGCGCCTCGCGCTCGTCGTTGAGCACCAGGCATCCGCCCTCGATCGAGGTGATGTTCTTGTTCGGGTGGAAGCTGAACGAGACCAGGTCGCCCGAGGAACCGATCGGCCGCCCATTGAAGCGCGCGCCCATCGCCTGGGCCGCATCCTCGACGACGCGCAGCCGGTGGCGACCGGCGATGTCATACAGGCGGTCCCGGTCCACCGGGAGTCCCGCCAGGTCCACGGGCAGCAGCGCGCGGGTGGCGGGAGTGATCGCCGCCTCGATGCGCTCGAGATCGATGTTCCGGGTGCGCGGGTCGATGTCCACGAATCGGGGGGTGGCGCCGACCGCCAGGATCACGTTGCTGGTGGCCACCCAGGACAGCGGCGTGGTGATGACCTCATGCCCGGGACCAACGCCCGCGATGCGCAGCCCGACCTCCATCGTGCAGGTGCCGGAATTGAAGGCGCGCACCGGCCGGCCCCCGAAATATTCTCCGAGTGCGGCCTCGAAGGCCTTGACCTGCGGGCCGGAAGTGATCCAGCCGCTGCGCAGCACCTCGCACACGCCCTGGATGGTGGCCTCATCGATGCTCGGCCGGGTCATCGGCAGGTATTCCGGTGGCGCGCTCATTGGTGCTGCAGTCTCGCGAGCATGATGACGCCGGTGCAGATCAGTCCGATGGCCACGAGCTTGGGCACGCTCAAGGCCTCGCCGAACAGGAACGCCGCCGCGAAGGCATTGATCACATAGCCGATGGACAGCATCGGATAGGCCAGGCTCACGGGCACGCGGGACAGGGCTCCGAGCCACACGATCACGCTGATGCCGTAGCACGCCAGGCCCAGCCACAGCGGCACGGCACCGAGCAGCTGCGCAACCGAGACCCATGAAACCCGGCCGGAGTCGGCGACCAGCTCGCCGCTGTGCCGCGTCGCGGCCTTCAGCAGCAGTTGTGCGGCGGCATTCAGCAGCACCCCGCCCATCAGCAGGCACCAGGTGAGCGCGGTCATCGCCGGCTCACGATGCAGGTGAGCGGGGAGCTCGCGCGCAGGACCATGGGCCAGCCCTGCGCCTGCAGTTGCCGGTAGGTCTGCCGCTGCAGCACGGCCAGTGCCTGCGGGCTGTCGCGCCAGACCGGCTGGAATGCCGCGACGGTGGCGATGCCCCGGGCGGGCTCGAGCGTGAGACCGAAGTCGAGCTCGCCACGATATTCGACCAGCGTCACGGGGTGTCTCAGGTAGAAAGTCAGGCTCTGATCATACGTGCGCACGCTGTACACCGGTACGTCGCGGCGCAGGGCATCCGGCAGCTGGGCGTAGAGTCCGGCCGCGGAGTAGATCGGGGCCAGCACCGCGGCCGCCCACATCACTGCGGTCCAGGTCGCGAAACCTCCGAGGCCGATGGCCACGGTGCGCCGGATGCCGTCGGACCGCAGCCGCCAGGCCGCGATGCCGCCGGCGGCGGCGGCGAGACCCATCAGCACCAGCGCAGGACGGATCTGCAGGAAGTATGGCGCCTGCAGCGGGTCATACAGGCGCGGGTCGGCCACGATGCGCGGCAACAGTCCGGCGCCGGCGAGCGTCACGATCCCGAGCAGCACCATCCCGGCCGCCGTCGCGCGCAGGTCGGCATCCAGGCGCGGCACCGGCATCGTGGCCATCAGCAGCGCCAGCATCGGAAACATCGGCAGGATGTAGGGAATGAGCTTGGAGTGCGAGGCGGAAAAGAACACGAACACCACGACGCACCAGACCCAGGCGAAGCGGCGCGGGTCGAAGCCCGGACGCAGGGCCCCGGCGCGCCAGCCGACGCACAGGCTGCGCACCGCGGGCAGCGCCCACGGCAGGATCCCGGCGAGCAGGATCGGTATGAAGAACCACCAGGGGTGGTAGCGATCCTCGATCCGGGTCAGGAAGCGCTGGAAATGCTCGCGGATGAAGAAGAACTGGAAGAACTGCGGCAGCCGGTGCTGGATCAGGATCAGCCACGGCAGACACAGGAGGCCAAACAGCAGGCCGCCGCGCACCGGCAGCAGGCGCCGCCACGGGGTGAGGTCCCGCTGCAGCAGCGAATACAGGATCAGGGAGAGGGCCGGCAGGACCCCGGCGATCAGACCCTTGGTGAGGAACGCGCCGGCGATGCCGAGCCAGCCGAGCAGCATCCATGAGCGCCAGTGGCCCTCACGCTGCGCATTGCACAGGCCCGCGAACGTCAGGGTCATGAACGCAGTCAGGCTCATGTCCAGCGTGATCTGGTGTCCGAGCAGCACGAACAGCAGCGAGCTGCCGAGCATGATCACCCCGCGGGCGGCGGCCACGGGCCCCCAGCCGCGCCGGATCAGCGCCCAGAGGGTGCACAGCGTCGCCAGGGCGCACAGCCCGGTGTACAGCCGCGCCGCCCAGTCGTTCTGGCCGAACAGCGCCTCGGCGATCGCGGTGGCCCAGTACTGCAGCGGCGGCTTTTCGATATAGACCAGGCCGTTCAGGCGCGGGATGACCCAGTCGCCGCCGGCGAGGATCTCGCGGGGAATTTCCGCGTAACGGCCTTCGTCGGGGTCGTACAGGCCGCGGAATCCAAGGCCGAGCAGCCAGATCGCAAGGCACGCGGCGAGCGGCGCCCACAGCCACCGTGGCGAGGTTGCGTCGTGTCCGGAAGGCGGCGGCCGCGGCGCGTTCACGCCGGCGCCTCCGCGGCCAATGCGCGCCCCTGCACCGCCAGGATTCCGGAACGCCCGCGGATCGCGCCCCAGACGAGCTCGTGCCGGGCGACGCGGCTGCCATCCAGGCGGCGGCGGTAGTCGTGCATGGATTCGAGGACCATGCCCGCCTCGCGCCACTGCCGCAGCAGGAATTCAAACTGCGGATACAGCCTCTGGCCCTCCAGTTCGGCATGGAGCGTGAAGACCTGCGTGTCGCTCACGCCCTCGAGTGACTGCTGCAGGATCGACGCCGCGGCCGCCGCAGCGTCCATCCCCTCCAATCCAATCAGCTCATCCAGCGTCGGCAGGGTCGTCGGCAGCTGCATGCAGCGGCCCTCCACCCCCTGCATCGTGGGCCAGAACGGATGCGTGCCGCGCGAATCACTGGCGTAGTCCAGGCCGAACTCGCTTTCCAGGTCGAGCACCCCTGCATTGAGCTGCCAGCCCGCGGCCGCATGCGCCCGCGCCGCCGTGCCGAACGTGGCTTCGAAGGCCTGCATGCCGCGGACGAACTCACGGCGGGTCCAGGCCGCGTCCGCCCGCGCCACACCATCCTGCCAGCGCACGTGATCATGGCAGTGCACGCCCACTTCGAAGCCCGCGTCGCGCACTGCGCGCATGGCCGCCCCCGCCTTCAAGGCGATGTCCGGTCCCGGCAGCACGGTGCCGTACAGCAGCGTGCGGATCCCGTAATGCTCGACCACGCTGGTACGGCGAACCTTGCCCAGGAAGCCGCGCCGGAACACCCGCTTCAGCGCCCGGCCGGTGTGGTCGGGCCCCAGGCTGAAGAAGAAGCTGGCGCCCGCCTGGCACCGGCGCAGCGCCGCCGCGAGCCGCGGCACGCCTTCGTGCGTGCCCCGCAGCGTGTCGACGTCGACCTTCAATGCGATCCGGCGTGTCTGCACGACGGCTCAGGGCGCTTCGACCAGCGCGCGGGCGTCCTTGAGATTGGCCTTGT
The DNA here is from genome assembly GCA_035506335.1 of Steroidobacteraceae bacterium. Classification (GTDB taxonomy): domain Bacteria; phylum Pseudomonadota; class Gammaproteobacteria; order Steroidobacterales; family Steroidobacteraceae; genus DAIDKA01. The sequence continues at coordinate 62,751 of DATJPN010000074.1, forward strand.
AGGATTCGAACACCCGGCGCAGCGCGGTGGGCATGTCGACATGCGGCTTCCAGCCGAGCTCCTCGACCGTGTTGTTGATCCACGGCCGGCGCGCCCGCACGTCCTGGTAGCCGGCTCCGTAATACTTCTCCGCGGTCACGTCGACCAGCTTCACGGAACCTGCGAACTGCGCGTATTCGGGAATCGAGCGTGCGGTCGCGAGCATCATCTCGGCGAGTTCCCGGATGGACAGGTCATTGGCCGGATTGCCGATGTTGTAGATCTTGCCGGAGGCGATGCCGTCCTTGTTGGCGATGATCTTCAGCAGGCAGTCGATGCCCTCGGAAATGTAGGAGAAGCAGCGCCGCTGCGTGCCGCCGTCGACCAGCTTGATGTCCTCGCCGCGCACGATGTTGCCGAGGAACTGGGTGAGCACGCGCGAACTGCCCTCCTTCGGCGCCATCATGCGATCCAGGCCGGGCCCGATCCAGTTGAAGGGCCGGAACAGGGTGTGGTCGAGCCGGCCCTCCTGGCCATACGACCAGATCACCCGGTCGAGCAGCTGCTTGCTGCACGAATAGATCCACCGCGACTTGGGTACCGGCCCCAGCATCAGCGGCGATTCGTAGGGATGGAACTCGCTCTCCGGCGACATGCCGTATATCTCGCTCGTCGAGGGGAAGATGACCCGCTTGCGATGCTTCACGCACTGGCGGATCAGCGGCAGGTTGGCCTCGAAATCCAGTTCGAAGACCCTTAAGGGATCGGAGATGTAGGTGGCCGGCGTCGCGATCGCGACCAGCGGCAGCACCGCGTCGCACTTGCGGATGTGGTACTCGACCCACTCCCGGTTGATCGTGATGTCGCCTTCGAAGAAGTGGAAGCGCGGATGTCCGAGGACATTCGCCAGCCGGTCGGATTCCAGGTCCATGCCGTAGACGGCCCAGTCCGTTTCACGGATGACGGCTTCACTCAGGTGGTGGCCAATGAAGCCATTGACCCCCAGGATGAGCAGCTTCTTCATGATCGTTCCTCGTCAATCGCGGGCAGTGAATCGAAGCGCCAGGGTTCGGATCCGAAGCGCACCTGGAATCCGCGCGCATCGAGCGCAATGCCGTCGAGCAGCACGCCGCCGATGCGCAGGCGGATCCCGTCCTTGCAGTCCATGAACAGTTCGCCGTCGCGCGCGGACAGGCACGGGGCCAGGGCCGGATGTCCGGCCCGCTCCCGGCTCAGGTGCGAGCTTGCGAAGATCACCCTCCGGCCGGCAACCTCCACGAAGGCCCCGGGAAACGGCGGCGCCACGGCACGGATCATGGCGTGGACCCGCAATCCGGGCCAGTGCGGCTCGATCCGGCCATCATCCGGTCCGCGCGCCCCGAAGTAGGACCCGGCCGCGAGGTCCATCGGCCGCCCCGGCGGCGGCCCGAGCGCCATGGCGGGCAGGGCGCCGGCCAGCACCCTTGCCGCCGCGGCCGCCACCGCCATCGACACCGTCAAGGCGTCGTCGTCCGGCCCGATGGCCACGGCCTGCTGGGCGACGATCGGGCCGGCATCGGGACGTTCCACCATGTAGTGCAGCGTGGCCCCGGTTTCGGTCTCGCCGTTGGCGATCGCCCAGTTGACCGGAGCGCGGCCACGGTAGCGCGGCAGCAGCGAGCCGTGCATGTTGAGCGCGCCCCAGCGAGCCAGCTGCAGCAGCTTCGGCGGCAGCATCGAACGGTAGTAGAAGGAGAGGATGTAATCCGGCGCGCTGCGGCGGATCTCATCCAGCCACGGCGCGGCTGCGGGCTGCAGCGGGGTCGCGACGCGCACGCCGCGCGACCTCGCCAGCTCCGCGACGCTCGCGAACCAGCGCTGCTCGCCGGCCCGGTCTTCATGGGTGAAGACGAGGGGCACCTGCACGCCCTGGTCCAGGAGCACCTGCAGGCAACGCTGGCCGACCTCGCTGTAGGCGAATACCGCGGCGCTAAACACGGTTGGTCTCGAGCGCCCGCAGGCGCTCGGGATCGGCTTGCTCTCCGGGCGCCAGCACCGCCGCGATCAGGTAGCGCGGCCGGCCGCGGACCTGCTCGTAGGTCCGGCCCACGTATTCGCCGATCAGTCCGATCCCGAACAGCGCGAGTCCGAGCAGGAAGAACACGATGGCGAACAGCGTGAATACGCCCTGCACATCCGGGCCATGCACGATGCGGTCCCAGATGAGATACAGGAACAGCACCAGCGACACCCCGGAGACGATCATGCCGAGCATCGAAAACAGCTGCAGCGGCATCACCGTGAATCCGGTCATCAGGTCGAAGTTGAGTCGGATCAGCTTGTAGAAGGAGTACTTGGACTGACCGGCGTGGCGCTGCTCGTGGGCCACCTCGATCTCGACCGGATTGCGCGCGTACAGATACGCCAGCGCCGGAATGAAGGTGTTCACCTCCCTGGAGGCGTTGACCGCGTCGATGACATGGCGGGAGTACGCCCGCAACATGCACCCCTGGTCCGTGATCCGTATCGGGGTCATGCGCTCGCGCAGCAGGTTGATGCTGCGGGAGATCAAGGTGCGCGCCCAATGGTCCTGGCGACCCAGGCGGATGGTCCCGACGTAGTCGTGGCCCGCATCGCTCGCGGCCAGCAGCCGCGGAATCTCCTCGGGCGGATTCTGCAGGTCGGCGTCGAGCGTGATCACGACCTCGCCCGTCGCGGCGGCAAATCCGGCCATGATCGCGGCATGCTGGCCGAAGTTGCGCCGGAACACGATGACTCGCGTGTTCCCGGGCCGCTGCTGGTACAGCGTGCGCAGCAGCGCCACCGAACGGTCCTTGCTGCCGTCATCCACGAACACGCACTCCCAGCTGCAGCTCAACTGGTCGAGCGTGGCATACAGCCGGGTGAACAGCAGCGGGAGGTTGGCCTCCTCGTTGTAGACCGGGATGACGACGCTCAGGTGAGTGTGCGCCATCGCCTCCGGCGCCCCTCGCGGCGAATCCACGTTAATTCCTGACATGCCTGAATATCGGTCCCTTGGTGGTATTCTAGCCCAGCCACATGGACGACTACCGTTTCGAACTGGCTTCGCCCCGTGATGCCGCGGACATCGCCGCCCTGTCGCGACAGCTCATCGAGACCGGATTGCCGCCGGCATGGCCGGCCGACCGGGTACTGTGCCACATCAGGCGTACCGACAGCGTCGTCCTGACGGCCCGCTCACAGGATCCGGGGATCGCAAACGTGGCCGGCTTCGCCATCATGCAGTTCGGCGACACCCGGGCGCATCTGAACCTGCTGGCGGTGGACAGCGCGCATCAACGCCGGGGCCTCGGGCGCCGGCTGATGAACTGCCTGCACGAGAGCGCCATGATGGCCGGCGTGTTCGACCTGAGCCTCGAGTTGCGCGCCAACAATCTCATCGCCCGGCGCTTCTACGCGGCGCTGGGCTACCAGGCCCACGACCTCGTTCGCGGCTATTACCGGGGCGTCGAAGACGCCCTGCGCATGAGACGCGACCTGCGCGTCGGCCACGACCTTACAGCGTGATTCCGACGGCCTTGGTCTCCAGCATGCTCTCGACGCCGGCCCGGCCATGCTCGCGACCCCAGCCGGACTGCTTGTAACCTCCGAAAGGCACCGCCGGATCGAGCCCTGTGCCGCCGTTGACCTGCACCGTGCCGGCGCGGATCTTGCGCGCCAGCTTGTGCACGATGCCCACGTCGCGGGTCCAGATATAGGCGGACAGTCCGTAGGTGGTGTCATTGGCCACGCGCGCGATGCGATCGAGATCATCGTCATCGATGGGCATGGCGCAGACGACCGGTCCGAAGATTTCCTCGCGCACCACCTTCATGCTGCGGTCGGTCTGCGCCAGCACGGTGGGCTGCACGAAGTACCCCTCGCTGCCCTGGCGCTTGCCGCCGGTCACCACTTCGGCGCCTTCGCCGAGACCGCCCTGGATGTAGCCGGTGACCCGATCCAGCTGTCCCTGCGAAACCAGCGGTCCCAGTTGCGTATCCGGTTCCAGGCCCGGGCCGACCTTGAGTGACTTCGCCATGCCCGAGATCCCCTCGACCACCTGGTCGAAGACCTTCCGGTGCACGTACAGTCGCGAGCCGGCCACGCAGATCTGCCCCGAATTGGCGAACACGGCCATGGCGGCGCCGGGAATCGCACGGGACATGTCGGCGTCGGGAAAGATGATGTTCGGCGATTTGCCGCCGAGCTCGAGGGTGACGCGCTTCAGGGTGTTGGCAGCGGCCTGGACGATCCACTTGCCCGTCGCGGTCGAGCCGGTAAAGGCGATCTTGTCCACGTCCGGATGCTCCACCAGCGCCTTGCCCGCAGGATCACCGTAGCCGGTGACGATGTTGACCACTCCCGGCGGGATCCCCGCTTCGAGCACCAGCCGGCCCAGCAGCAGCGCGCCGAAGGGCGTGAGCTCCGCGGGCTTGAGCACCATGGTGCAGCCCGAGGCGACCACGGCCGCCAGCTTGTCCGCCTCCATCGCGAATGGAAAATTCCACGGCGTGATGCAGCCCACGACACCGATCGGCTCGTGCAGGGTATAGGCGAGCTTGCCCGGTTCGGACAGTTCGGGCACCTCCCCGTGCACCTTGCCGCTCCAGCCCGCGACGTAGCGCATTCCGTTCGCGGTCCCGAGGGCGCCGGCAAACTTGGCCATGCCGAAGGGCATGCCGTTGTCCAGGCTCACCACCTGGCCGATTTCATCGGCGGCCTGTTCGATCAGGTCGGCCAGTTTCCACAGCAGCCTGGCGCGCGCCACCGGCGGCATGAGCGGCCAGGGGCCGGTTTCGAAGGCATTGCGCGCGGCACGCACGGCGAGATCGATATCTTCGGCGCCGCCCGCGGCGACATGGCCGAGCACCTTGCCGGTGGCCGGATTGAGCACCTCGATGCTGCCGCCGGCGCGCGGCTGTACCCACTCGTTGTTGATCAGCAACCCGTGCCTGCGTTCCAGGAAGGCGTGGATGCGCGCGAAATCCGGCTTCAGGGCTGCGTTCATGGCTCAGGTCCTCACTTGTTGTCCTGCAGGCGCAGATGCGTCACGCCCTGCTCGTCGATGTACTCGTGGTTGTTCTCGCACACGTACTCGAGCATCTCGTAGTTGGGAATGCGCCGGTACGCGAAGGTGAAGGTCCAGGGCTGCTCGAGGGTCACCGGATCCTCCACCGTGATCTGGTCATGCAGGATGTCCGGCGTCACGAGGCGCAGCCGCTCGGTGATGCGCATCTGGTCGCTGTGCGGCATCTCGCTGTGCCCGAGCACCGACTCCTTGATGCCGACGGTGTCCACGACCAGCGTGGATCCCTCCCAATGCCCGACCGAATGGCCGTAATAGCCCGGCGGAACGTCTTCGATCTTCGGCTGGGTCTTGCCCAGGTAGATGCGCCGCACCTGCGAGAACGCCTCGGCAATGATGGTCACCTGGCCGTGCGTCTGCAGGATTTCCAGCGGATAGATGGCCGACATCATCTCGGGCATGCCGTAGGGCAGGCAGTCCACCCCGCTCGCGGCGATCGGTTCGCCTTTGGCGTCGGACTCGCGCTCCCGGGCGCGCTTCGCCTCGTAGGGACCCCGATACTTGGGCTTGAGCACCAGCTGGCCCGCCGGCGGTGGCAGGGTCGCCGGGTCCGGCGGAGCGCCGCGCCCCAGGCCGGGGTAGCGCTGCCAGTCACCGGTGAAGTCCACCGGAGCCGCCGTGCCGGCGGGGGCCTTGTCGGTATCGGCGGCATGTCCGACCGCGACACCGAGCAGGACGGCCACCGCAAGAGCACTGATTCTTCGCAACCTCATGACTTCCCCCTGACTGTTTCCGGACCGGGGTCGATTTCAGGACCGGGGAAAGACGCCGGCCGGCGGATTGCCATCGCTCAATTCGCGGCCATCGGCAAGCGTGGCCTTTTCGAGCATCCCGCCGGGCTGCCCGTTGCGCAACGGGTTGATCAGCAGCGTGACCTTGTCACCCTGCCTGATGTCATTGAATTTCCAGCCCACGCGCGTGAGCACATTGGGACTGGCGCACTCGACCGTGTAGTGCTTGGTGGACGTGCCATCCGGAACCTCGAGCTGGATGAACACGTGCGGGTTGGTCCATTCGAACTTGACCACCGTGCCGGTGACCGTGATGCGATTCTGGTGATCGAACAGCGCGAAGGAATGGTGGGCGAAAGCCGGCAGCGCGGCGGCGAGGCCGAGCACGGCGAGCGCTCCGGCCCGTGTCAGGCCACGACCTATGGAAAAAATCGACATGTACCCCCCTTCGCAGCAGCACCCGGGACCGGATGGCCGGCTTTTATGACACGGGCCGACGGCGGCCGCAACGCCAATCGAACCTGCGTTCACGGAGTTGCAGCGCTACGCAGTCGCTGGGCGAAATGCCAGGTATGCCCCTCGGGATCGAGGACCGTGTAGCCGCGGTCGGACCAGTACTCGGGGCCATAATCGGTCGTCGCGAGCTCACGCACCACGACCGCGCCGGCCGCCGTGGCCCGGCCGTAATGACTCTCGATGTCATCGACATAAATGAAAATTCCCTGGGTGGTCGCACCATTCAGTGACCTGGGTGACCGGGCCATCGTGGGTCCGTGGGAGCGCTCGCCGGCCACCATGACGACCCCCTCGCCGAAGGTCAGCTCCGAGTGCTGGATACCGCCGGCGCCGGGAATCTTGATCCGCACCGAGAAACCAAAGGCATCCACCAGCCAGTCGATGGCGCGCACCGGATCCTGGTAGGCGAGCGAAGAGGACATCCGCGGCCACCCCGCCGGAGTCGGACGAGTCGCCTGTTCCGCCATGAGCCGCTCCCTCTCCACCTTTAAAGGCGCCGCGCGGGCCCCACAAGGCGGGTATGTTCGGCCAGAATCCGCGCCCTATGCAACGCCCTTCGAACCCCCGACCGGCGGCGACTCCACCGGCCGCCGGCCTCGACCTCGCGCCGGATCCACGGCTGCCGATCAGCGCCCACGCTGCCGACATCGGCGCCGCCCTGGCCGCTCACCCGGTCATCATCGTCTGCGGCGCCACCGGGTCGGGCAAGTCCACCCAGCTGCCGAAGCTGTGCCTGGCGGCCGGACGCGGCGCGCGCGGCATGATCGGCCATACCCAGCCCCGGCGCATCGCCGCCCGGGCGCTCGCGAACCGCCTCGCGACGGAACTCGGAACGAGGGTGGGCGCGGCGGTGGGCTGCCAGGTCCGCTTCGAGGACCGCACCGGGGCACAGTGTCGGGTCAAGCTCATGACCGACGGCATCCTGCTGCGCCAGCTCACCTCCGACGCCGACCTTCGCGCCTATGACACCCTGATCATCGATGAGGCGCATGAGCGCAGCCTCAACATCGACCTGCTTCTGGGCGCGCTGAAGCGATTGACCGCCCGGCGACCGGAGCTGCGCGTCATCGTGACCTCGGCAACACTGGACACCGGGCGGCTGTCCGGGTTCTTCGATGGCGCGCCGGTCGTCAACGTCGAAGGCACCGGCCATCCGGTGCAGATCCGCTACCGGCCGCTCGCGGCCGCGGATGAGGAGGCCGCGGAGCTGTCACTGCCGGAAGGCATCGTCGCGGCCGTGCACGAGCTCACCGCCTCGGACCCGGATCCCCGCGGCGACATCCTGGTGTTCCTGCCGGGTGAAAAACACATCCGCGAAGCGGCCCTCGCGCTCGAGCGCGCCGGCGTGCCGCATCTTGAGATCATGCCGCTGTACGCGCGACTGACGGCGCAGCAGCAGCAGCGGATCTTCGAGCCCCACAGCACGCGGCGGGTGATCCTCGCGACCAACGTGGCCGAGACCTCCTTGACCGTGCCACAGGTGCGCCACGTCATCGACAGCGGCCTGGCGCGCATCAGCCGCTACAGTGTGCGCAGCAAGGTGCAGCGGCTGCCGCTCGAGCCCATCTCCAGGGCGAGCGCCAACCAGCGCCGCGGGCGCTGCGGGCGCGAAGCACCCGGGATCTGCATCCGGCTGTATTCGGAAGAGGACTTCGAGTTACGCGAGGAATTCACGCCGCCGGAGATCCTGCGCACCCATCTGGCCAGCGTGCTGCTGCAGATGGCCGCATCCCGCCTCGGCGATCCGGAGGATTTCCCGTTTCCGGACCCCCCCGACACCCGCCAGGTCAATGACGGCGTGCGGCAGCTGCAGGAACTGGGTGCCATGGACGAGCGGCGCCGTATCACGCCCCTCGGGCGA